>CBINOW010000149.1:0-10723 GCA_966252395.1 uncultured Oleiharenicola sp.
TCTGCACGAAGGCGCGCAGGTTGCCCGGCGTGCGGTGCTGGGTTTCCATGACGAGGTGGGGCTCGCCGTTGAACTTGATGACTTGGCCTTTGCGGACGTCGTTGGCTGCGGGCATGACGGAATCGGGTCGGAGGTTTCTAGTTTGAAAGGGGACAGGAATACCCAGCGGCTTTCGGAGCTGTCAACAGCCGTCTCCCAGAAAGGTGGAGCCGGCGCTCCGCGCGGGCTGTTTCGAACAATCCGCGCGGAGTGCGGGTTCCACCCCCGGTCACCGTCGATCAGTGGCGGACGCTCCGGACCATCTCCAAGCTTGTCATTTACAAGTGCTTTAGGACACTCCGCCTTCACCCATGAAGCAGCGCACCCTTCTGCGCGAGGTCTCCATCAAGGGCAATGCCCTGCACACAGGAGACGCCGTGCAAATGACTTTTAAACCCGCCCCGGCCAACCACGGCCTCGTGTTCAAACGCGTGGACTTGCACGGCCAGCCCGAGATCAAGCCACGGGTGGACCTCGTCACCGATTTGGTGCGCGCGACCACGATCCAGCAGGGTCACGCCAAGATCCACACGGTCGAGCACGTGCTCAGCGCGCTCAGCGGCTGCGGCATCGACAACCTGCTCATCGAGATGAACGCCAGCGAGCCGCCGATCATGGACGGCTCGGCCCGCGAGTTCGTGAAGCTCATCCAGCAGGGCGAGCCCGTGGAGCAGAACGCCGAGCGCGAGTATTTCGCCCTCACCGAGACCGTCTCCGTCTCCAAGGGCAACTCCTCGATCATCGCGCTGCCCTTCGACGGCCTGAAGATCACCTGCACGAGCGCCGACGATCGCGGCATCCACACGCAGCACCTCTCGCTCACGATCGATCCCGACGTTTACGTCACGCAGGTCGCCGCCTCGCGCACCTTCACCGTTTACGAGGACATCGAGGAGCTGATCAAGCTGGGCAAGATCAAGGGCGGCTCGCTCGACTGCGCCGTTGTCATCAAGGGCGACAAGATCATCTCCAAGGAGCCGCTGCGCTTCGCCGACGAGTTCGTGCGCCACAAGATTCTCGATATCATCGGCGACATCGTGCTGCTCGGCATCCCGCTGAAGGCGCACATTGTGGCCACGCGCCCCGGCCACGCGCTCAACGCCGAGCTGACCAAGCACCTGCTCGAAAAATACGAGGCGTGGAAGAAGGGCGGCAAGAAGCCCGCCAAGCCCGCCGCGCCCAAGGCCGAGATCACCACCGAGACCTCCCTCGATATCCGGCGCATCCTCGACACCATCCCTCACCGCTACCCGTTCGTGATGATCGACCGCATCGCCGAGCTGGGCGGCGAGGAGCTCATCGCGATCAAGAACGTCACGATCAACGAGCCGTTTTTCCAAGGCCATTACCCGGGCAATCCCGTGATGCCGGGCGTCCTCCAGCTGGAGGCGATGGCGCAGGCCGCGGGCATTTTGCTGATCCGCAAGATGACCATTGATGGCAAGGTCGCGCTCTTCATGAGCGCCGACAAGGTGAAGTTCCGCAAGCCCGTGCGGCCCGGCGACCAGATCAGCATCAAGGTCAAGCTCACCAAGCTCCGCGGCGCGATCGCCTGCGCCGAGGGCGAGTGCAGCGTCGGCGGCCAGGCCGTGTCCTCGGCCGAGCTGATGTTCGCGCTGGTGGACAACGCCGATTTTGACTGAGCCATGGCCCGCCAGATCCATCCCACCGCGATCATCGAGCCCGGCGCGCAGCTGGGTGAGGATGTGGTCGTTGGCGCCTATGCTTTCGTGGGCGGTCTCGCGACCATCGGCGCCGGCACCATCCTGCACCACCACGCCAATGTCGAGGGCCGCACCACCATCGGCGCGCAGTGTGAGATTTTCCCCTTCGCCTGCGTCGGCACCAAGACCCACGACCTGAAATACAAGGGCGGCGAGCCCGGCCTGGTCGTTGGCGACCGCAACGTCTTCCGCGAATACGTCAGCGTGCACGGCGCCACCAACGAGGCCGACTACACGCGCATGGGCCACGACAACGTGATGCTGGCCTACAGCCACATCGCGCACGACTGCATCGTCGGCAACCACCTCGTGATGAGCGCGCAGTCCGCGCTGGCCGGCCACGTGATCGTCGAGGACCACATCAACATCGGGTGGGGGAGCGGCGTGCACCAGTTCTGCCGCGTCGGTGCCCACGCCATGCTCGGGGCGATGTCCAAGGTCGTGCAGGACGTGCCGCCCTACATCATCGCCGACGGCAACGCCGCCATCGCGCGCTCGATCAACAAAGTCGGCCTCGAGCGCAACGGCTTCACCGTCGAGCAGCTCGAGTCCATCAAGCAGGCCTTCCGCCTTTTCTACCGCTCGGGTTACAACCGCACCCAGGCCTTCGAGCACATGCGCACCCACAAGCTCGCGGGCACGCCGGAGTTCCAGCACTTCCTGAACTTCGTCACGCGCAGCGAGCGCGGCGTCGTGGCGGGGAAGTGATATCCGCTCCGGCGGGGAAGTGGTCGGGTCACCCCTCGTCCAGCACACCCAGATCTGGAGGGCCGAGCTCCCGCGAGGCCGAGAACATCGAACGCGGCGTCTTCGTCGTGGCCGCGCGGGAGCTTGGCCCTCCGTCAACCAGTCATGGCTAAAGTGATGTCCGGTTCAGGTGGCCGCGCCCGGGATGCCGTTTGACACCCGAGCCGGGCAGAATTGTCTGACCTTGCCCTGCGGTCCGCTCCCTAAGGCGGGCCGATGACAGTCCCCCTAACCCTCCCTCCCATGAACGTCTGCTTCCGGTTCACCGCCGGGCGCATGGCCGCATCCGCCGCCTTGCTGTCCGTCTTGCCCGCTTTTGCCGCCGAACCCGCTCCGGCTGCTTCTTCCCCCAAACCCTACGTTTTGTTCATGGGCGCCGATATCGAGGTGCAGGCCAACCGGCAGATGCTCCGCGTGAGCGACGTCGAGGGCGACAACTTCGTGGTTCATCTCAAGGAGGGGCCGCTTTTGGTGCCGATGAACCGCAGCGTGCTCAACATGCAGGTGACGCCGCAGCTGAAGCTCAGCGACCGCACGGCGCAGGTGGCGTCCCTGAAGGTCGAGCGGGCCTACACGGCGCAGAACGATCCGCACCGCAAGTTCGCCGCCGCCCAGTCGGGCAGCGCCGCGCAATCGTCGGTCGGCACCGCCGCCGGGCAGATGGCGAATGCCATGATGGGCGCGCAGCTCGCCGACCAACGCGCCGGCGCCCTCGGAGGTGGCATGGCCAACCTTGGCAGCGGCAGCGCCGCCCAGCAGGTCAACGCCTTCAACAGCGCGAGCCTGGCCGCCGGTTCCGACCTGAACAACGCCGGCGTCGCCGCCGGTCAGTTGCAGGATGAGTTGGACAAGCAGCTCTTCGATGCGGTCCTCGTCACCTGCGAGGTTTCCGCGCCCGTGCCGGTTGGCGACGCCTACCTCGTCGTGGTGGCGCATTACCGCGACAAGGACGATCCGACCAACCTCAAGCGGTGGATCTTTGCCAAGGATCTCGAGCGGCTCGACCCCGAGCCCGTCAAGGTCCGCGTGATGCAGGGCGGATTTCCGGCCGGCTACGAACTCTTGCGCTCCACCGTTCACCTTTACGGTCGCGGGCTGGAGTATGGCACCAATGTGTCGGACAAGAGCGTGTGGCTGACGCGCGAGGAGGCGCACCAGTATCTGGTCATGGACCATGTCTCGGCCCACAAGGGCGCGACGCTCCCGCCCGCGCTGGCGCTCGGGCTCGACGCCGCGAGTCTCCACGCGAACTACGATGACACCCAGGCGCAACAGGTGATCTATGTGAAGGTGAGCCGGGACGGTCTCCCGCTTGGCGTTTTCCGCGATGCCGAATGCATCCGGCCCGGTGGCGAGGTGTTGGAGCGGCTGGTGGCTGTGGCCCGTTTCACTCCGGCGCTCGCCAAGGGCAAGGCGGTCGAAGGTATCGCCAAGCTCAAGCTCGCCGATTTGGCGCTGTGAGGTAATCCGGAACTGGAGCGCGGGCGACCTCGCCCGCGGCCTCCAAGTCCGTTAAGCCCGGATTCCGTGATTGAAGGTGTGGCCCGCTGGCGGAGCAGCGGGATTTTTGCGTGCATTCGCTCATCTCTGTCCCTGTGCGCCCGTGCAGGGCTACCCTTGGGCGGCGCAAAATCGGAATCAGGATTAAATGGAGCCGGGGCGCCCTCGCCCCGGGCTGGGTAATAACCGGCCTTGCGGTGGGCCGCCCGGAGGTCGGCCCCTACCATTTCTCACAATGGCTGTGAAGTCGCGGGCGCTAACACACTCACTGCGCGCCGCCTTCACCCAGCTTCCGCAGCAGGTCGTAGGCATAGAGGCCGGTGCGGTGGCCGTCGCTGAAGTCGAAACGGATGGCGTAATTGCCGACGCGTTCCCAGCCGGTGACCTCCACGCCGCGGTGGTCGCGTGGGACTTCGCCGCCGTATTGGTGGCCGAAGATGTCGCGTTCCCCTTTCACCTCGGCGCTCGGCGAGTTGGCGCGCAGCGTGGCGAAGGTGATGAAGCTTTCGACGCCGTCATCCCAACGGATGGCGACTTCGGAGCCGATGAGCTGGAGGTCAATGGGGGAGGGCATTCCCCGATGGAGCCGGTTCGCCGCCGCGGGGCCAGCCCAAAACCCGCTCGCGATGTGATGTTTACGCTCAAGTGCAGGGCCAAACGGGCCGATTGCAACCCGGCCAGCCATGAGCGTTCCCCAGCGATATCCCACTCCCGAACACCTGATCCAACAGATGAAGGCCCTGCCTTCCTCGCTGCAATCCATGCAGCGGGCCCTGCAGTTGCTCGAGGACCCGGATTCCAGCCTCGATGACCTCGTCGACCTGATCCGGTTGGAGCGCAGCCTCGCGGCCAAGGTCATCCACCTGGCGAACGGCGCCACCTATGTTGGCGATCCCTGCGACACGATCGAGCTGGCCGTGCAACGGCTCGGCTACTCGGTGGTGCAGGACGCCGCGATGGCGCTCATGGCGATCGAAACCTTTCCCGGGCCGCTCCGGCTCTACGGTTATCCGCCGCAGATCATCTGGCGGCACTCGCTGGCGATGGCCTGCGCGATGCGCGAACTGGCGCGGCTCCGGCAGGAGGACACCGGCAAGGCCTACGCGCTCGGCCTCCTGCACAACATCGGCATGGTGCTCATCGACCATTGGGTCATGCAGCGCGACGAGAACGCCCGCTTGGAGCGGCAGGACTGGCCCGACGAGTGGCAATCCGCCGAGCACCGCCTGCTGGGCTTTGACCACGCCGCCGCGACGGCGGAGGTCATGGCCAAACTGAATTTTCCCGCCGTCATGGTGGAGGCCGCGCGTTTTCAATGCCGCCCCAGCGGTGCCCGGAACGCCTACCGCATGGCCGCGCTCATGCAGATGGCCCGCTGGATTCGTCGCCAGATCTGCGGCGGTGGCGAAACCTGCCCGTTGCCCGAACCGGAGCTCCTGCGCGAGCAGGGCATGCGGATTTCCGATCTTATCGCGATCACGCAGAAGGTAACCGTCGAGTTGGAGACCGTCTGGGAGCGCCTCGGCCTTGGCCAGCGGCGTGCAGCGTGAGGCGGTGCGGGCTCTTTTAGTCCGTGGTGGAGCGACCTGCTCCACAGGGCGCTTCTCCGGAGCGGGCGTCATTGGCGCGTTGAGGTGCAACGCGCTCCACCTGGGACCGGTTCCTCACCATACCTCCGGCTCCTTCGGCGGCGGTTTCTTTTTCTTCAGCCGGCCTTCGAAGCTGCGGTCGATCTCCTCGATTTCCGGCTCCGGGATGCGCGTGAAGGCGATGCGCATCGGCGCGTCCTTCGTGGCGCCGTGCGCGCCGCCGAGATAGACCGTGTTCTTGCCGAGCACCTTGTTGAGGTGGTCCACCGCGGCGAAGAGCTTGCCGCGCGCCTGCTCCGTCGGCCCTTCGAACAGGTCGGGCGTGTGCAGCTTCAGGTCGATCAGGCCGGTGAGATGGATGCCCACGCGCAGCGGCTTGAGTCGTGCGAATTGCGCGGGACGTTTCGCCCAGAGCTCGTTCAAGGCGTGCGTCAGCCGCAGCGTGTCCTGCGTCTCGCTGAGCCGCAGTTCGTCGGACCAGCGGGTTTCGTCGAGGTAATCCACCGAGACGCTGAGTGCCGAAGCGAACAGCTGCGAGTGTCTGAGGCGCATCGCCGCCTTCTGCAACAGGCGGTGCAACACGGCGAGGGCGTCGGTCGTGTTGCGCTTGGCCGGGGGCAGCACGTGGCCGTGGCCGATCGTCTTGCCACTCTCGTGTTCGAAGTAGGGGAGGTCCTCGCCGTGCAGCAGGCGCCACATCTGTTCGCCGCGCACGCCGCCCCACACGCCGCGGAGCACATGGGCGTTGGCGGCGAAGAGCTGGGCCATCGTGGTGATGCCGTGCTCTTCGAGACGGCGCTGGATGTTGGGCCCGATGCCGGCGATGTCGCCGGGCTTAAGGTGCAGGATTTTTGCCGGGATGTCCGCGTCCTCCAGGATCACGAGCCCATCGGGCTTCTGCATGTCGGAGGCGACCTTGGCCATCAGCCAGGTCGGGGCAATGCCGATGGAACTGCGCAGGCGGGGCCCGACCTCGCGGGAGAGGTCGGTTTTGATCTGCTTGGCCAGCTTCTCCGCCTGCGGGCGGCTGAGGAAACCGTGCAGCTTGGCCGTGACCTCGTCGATGGACTGCACCTCCGTCTCCGCCACGTGCGCGGCGATGACCTGCACCAGCCGGCGGGGGTAGGTGATGTAGAGCTCGGGCCGCGCTTCGACAATGACGAGGCCCGGGCAGATCCGGCGGGCCTCGGCCACGCGCGCGTTGCGGGTCAGGCCGGCGGCCTTCGCCTCGAGGCTGACGGCGATGCAGCCGGTCGTCTCCGCCATCACCGGCACGATGCCCACGGGTTTGCCGCGCAGCTCCGGCCGCTCCTCCTGCTCCACCGAGGCGAAGAAGGAGTTGAAGTCGATGGTGAGGTAGCGCAGCGGCACGCTCTTGAAAATTATCCTGATTGGCGGTGACGCAAGGCCGGTATCCGTTTGGGAAACTCTGCGCATGGTTTGGCTTTTGTGCGGAAGCCGTTTGCGTGCTGCGCGAAAAGCTCTGTAGTAGAAACATCCCACGGCTTCGCCGGCCCGGCCGGCTCAACTCAACCGTCCAACCCCTCCCATGAGTGCTTCCCCGTTGCTTCCCGGTAATTCGCGCCGCCAGTTCATCAAGACCGGTGCCGCCGCTTCGCTCCTCCCGTTGCTCGGTTCGCTTCAACCCGTTTTCGCCGCCGGCACGGACCGGATTCGCGTCGGCCTCGTCGGCTGCGGCGGACGCGGTATCGGCGCCGTGCGCAACTGCGTGGCCGCCGATCCTTCCGTGCAACTGGTGGCGGTGTGCGACGCGTTCGCCGACCGAGTGGACGCGGCAATGAAGGAGTTCACCGAGGGAGGCGGGGACGGCAACAACCTCCGCCCGCCGCTGCCGAAGGACCAGTTTGCCGTCACACCCGATCGCTGTTTCGTGGGCTTCGACGGCTACAAGCAGGTGCTCGCCTCCGGCATCGACCTCGTGCTGTTGGTCACGCCGCCGCACTTCCGTCCGTTGCACCTCCAAGCCGCCATCGAGGCCGGCGTGCATGTGTTCACCGAGAAACCCGTGGCCGTCGATCCCGTCGGCGCGCGGCTCGTCATGCAGGTCGCCGAGCTCGCCGCGCAGAAGAAGCTCGCCATCGTTGCCGGCACGCAGCGCCGGCACTCGGCGGATTACCTCGAGACGATGCAGCGCATCAAGGACGGCGCCATCGGCGAACTTGTCGGCGGTTCCTGCTACTGGATGCAGGAGGCCCTGTGGCACCGCGGCCGCAAGCCCGAGTGGAGCGAGATGGAATACCAGATGCGCAACTGGCTCTATTTCACGTGGCTGAGCGGCGACCACATCGTCGAGCAGCATATGCACAACATCGACGTCATGAACTGGGCATTCGGCGGCCCGCCGTTGAAGGCCTTCGGCATGGGCGGACGCCAGAGCCGCACCGACGCCAAATACGGTGACGCGTGGGACCACTTCTCCGTCGAGTTCGAGTATGCCAACGGCGTGCGCGTGCAAAGCCTCTGCCGCCAGGTCGCGGGCAGCTCGACGCGCGTCACCGAGCGCCTCGTCGGCACCAAGGGCACGGCCCGGCCATCAGGCGTCATCCAGGGCGCTTCGCCGTGGAAGTTTGAGGGCAAGCTGGTGAATCCCTACGATCAGGAGCACATCGACCTCATCCGCAGCATCCGCGCCGGCACGCCGCTCAACGAGGGCCGCCAGGTCGCCGAGTCCACGCTCACGGCCATCCTCGGCCGCATGTCGGCCTACACGGGCCGCGAGGTGAGCTACGCGTGGGTGCTGGAAGCCTCCAAGCTCGAGCTGAAACCCTCCGCCTACGCCTGGGGCGACGCCCCCGCCGTGAACATCCCCGTTCCCGGCACGACCCCGCTGGTGTAGGCAGTTAAATGGAGCCGGGGCGCCTGCCATCCATAGGCCCGGCGAAGGATGGCCCTCGCCCCGGGGATTGAGGCAACCGGCCCGAGCGCGGGCCGGCTCCAGGGAAGGGCCAGGCTCCCTCGCCCAGGTGGAGCCCGCGCTCCGCGCGGGCTGAATCGTTCGCGATCCTCAAAATGATCCTGTAGCCCGCGGCGGGAGCAGCGGGACGAACCCTTGCCGTTGTGCGATTCCGTCCCTGCGCTCCCGCGCCGGACTACGCCGCAACGGGGCGCTGGCTACGGCTTCCCCCAGCCAGCGCACGGAGGAGTCATGCGCTCCACCTCAAAGATTGCTCCATCTCCGCGCTCGCCGTCATCGTGCGCGCGGCTTTGATTCCCCGCATGTCACCGTTCCTTCCTCTCGTTCGCCGTCTGTCTGTTGTCCTCGTCTTCGCTCTCGCTGCGGCGATCCCGGCGGTCGCCGAGCGCGCGCAGGTCACGCTGCTCTCCACGACCGACATGCACGGCCGCATTCTGCCCTACGATTACGGCACCGACCGCCCCGCGGAGCTCGGCCTCGCTAAGCTCGCGACGTTGGTGAAACAGATCCGCCGCCAGACGCCCGATGCGCTGCTGCTGGACTGTGGCGACACGATCCAGGGCACGCCGCTCGCGTATTATTTCAACCGCAAGGACAACGCCCCCGTCCACCCGATGATGGCCGCGATGAACGCCCTCGGCTACACCGCCATGGCTCTCGGCAATCACGAGTATAACTTCGGCCTGGGCGTGCTGCGCAAGGCGCAGAGCGAGGCGAAGTTTCCCTGGCTCTCGGCCAACACCTACCGCGTGGGCACCGACGAGCCGGCCTACACGCCTTATCTGGTCAAGGAGGTTGCCGGCGTGCGCGTCGGCCTGCTCGGCCTCACCACGCCCGCCATTCCCAACTGGGAAAACCCCGAAAACTACGCGGGCTTGGAGTTCCGCCCGCTCGTCAGCGAGACGCGCAAGTGGGTCGCGCGCCTGCGCGAACAGGAGAAAGTGGACGCCGTCGTCGTGATGATGCACAGCGGCGTCGAGGAAAATCTGGCCACCGGCCGCATGGCGCCGGGCGACTTTGTCGGCGAAAACGCCGCGCTCGCGCTCGCCCGCGAGGTGGCGGGGCTGGACTTGATTTTCCTCGGCCACACGCATCGCGACGTGCCCGCGCTCAGCGTGAACGGGGTGCTCATCACCCAGGCGGGCCGCTGGGGCGACCGCCTCTCTCGCGCCGAACTGACCTTTGACCGCCCCGATGCCACCGCGCGCTGGACCGTGTTTGCCAAGACGGCGCAGACCATCCCGGTCACGGCGGCCGTCGCGGCTGATCCGGAGATCCTGGCGATTGCGGATCCCTATCACCGAACCACGCAGGCCTGGCTGGGCCGCGTGATCGGCCGCAGCGAGCGGGCGCTCGACGCCAACACCGCGCATCTGCAGGACTCGGCCCTGCTCGACGTCATCCACCGCGTGCAGCTCGATTCGCTCGGCGCCGACGTGTCGTTCACCGCCAACCTGAACCTCCGCGCACAGGTGCCGGCCGGCGACGTGACCGTGCGCGACATCAGCAACCTCTACATCTACGAGAACACGCTCTACCTCGTTGAAGCCACCGGCGCGCAGGTGAAGGCCGCGCTGGAGCACGCCGCGCGCTACTACCGGCCCTACGAGTCGGGCAAGACGGCCGCTGAACTCGCCGACCGATCCATCCCCCTCTACAATTTCGACATCGCCGAGGGTGTGGCCTACGAGATCGATCTGCGTCGGCCCATGGGCGACCGCGTGTTGAACCTCACGTTCCAAGGCCAACCGCTTGCACCCGACCGCAAGCTGAAGGTGGCGATCAACAACTACCGCTACAACGGCGGCGGCGGCTACACAATGTTCAAGGACGCCAAGGTCCTGGCCCGTTCGTCCGCCGAGATCCGCGACCTCATCATCGACTGGGTCGAGCGCCACGGCACGATCCCCACCGAGCCCTCCGCCAATTGGCGCCTCCTGCCCTGAGCAAGCCAGACAGAGATGGAAGCTCCCGTTCCCCATTCCCTCGTTTCAGACCGAAACAGCCAGGTTCTGGCCTATCTGCATGGAATGAGCGCACACGGAGATCTCGCCGAGGTTCTACTCAAGTCGGTCGATCCGCTTGGTGATGTTCAGCTTTTCAGCCCGGATTCAGAGCACTATCGATATGTCGTAGCATCGACGAAAGAGCTGATCTTTGGCTTTGCTGTCGGCATGAACATCATCGCG
>CBINOW010000150.1:0-10711 GCA_966252395.1 uncultured Oleiharenicola sp.
GGGGCGGCTGTGGGGGGGGGTCCCCCACCCCCGCTTCTCACCGACCGCGCCACCGGTGCGGGGGGGGTTCCGCCCACCCCGCCCTACAGACCGATTCGCCATTTCGATGACTCCCTATCTCACCGCCCCACGCTTCGCCCCGGGCACCCGGTTCTTCACGGGCCGGGGCCTGCTCGTCTTCCTGGCGGCGGCGCTGGTGGCCTACGAAGCCTTCCTGTTGCTGACGATCTTCGGCCCGACGAAGGGCGGCTGGCTCGGGGACTTCGTGCGCGACTTCCAGCTGTGGTGCTACCGCGGCGATCCGCGCACCGGCGGCGTGTCGTGGATGGCGGTCAGCGCGATGCTGCTCGAGCCGCTTTTCGTCGTGTTTGTGGCGGCGGTCTTGTCGCGGGATGGGTGCCTGGACTTGTGGCATCACCCGCGGGCCTGGCTCCAGCATGCCCGCGCGGCGGCCGCGGGACTCGGCGTGGTCGGAGTGTGTGCCGCGGGTCTGGTGTTCTATGCGCGTTCGGCCCAGGCGCGGTTGGACGTCCTGCCGCCGTTTCCCGGTGAATCCATCCGCGTCGCGCTGCCGGTGCCCGCGACCGCGTTGGTGGATCAGAAGGGAACGCCCTTCCGGCTCGCCGACTTGCGCGGCTCCGTCGTGCTGGTCACCGGCATCTACGCCACCTGCACGGTCAGCTGCCCGGAAATCATCAAGGAAACCCGGGTGCTGCTCGACGAACTTACGCCCGAGGAACGCGTCGGCCTGCGGGTCGTGGCGCTCTCGCTCAACCCGGAATACGAGACCGCGCTGATCATGGACGGCATGGCGCAGGGCTACGGTTTCACGCACCCGGAATTCCGCTACGTCAACGGCGAGCGGCCGGACGAGATGCACGACCTGCTCACCCGGCTGCAGTTCTCCGCCGTCCGCAACACGCAGACCGGCGTGATCGACCACGCCAATCTTTTCCTGCTCATCGACCGGCGGGGCGACATCGCCTACCGCTTCACCCTGGATCCCCGCCACCGCGCTTGGTTGCGCGAAGCCCTGCGCTCCCTGCTAAAAGAATGAACGCCTTCCCCCCGACCACCCCGGGCCTGTCCTGCGAATTGTCCCCCGCCGGGGAGAATTCAGCCCCATGCACGAGTAACCTATTAGGTTACTCGTGCATGGGCTCGAGGAGGGTGGATTGGGCATGAACCTGCATTCGCACCCTGAGCCGGACTGTGAAGCGCTGGCGGATTCTCTCGGAGCGGGGACGGCGCCGACGGTCGAGCCGCCGCTGCCTCCCGTGCGGGGCGCGCGAATCCTCGCGGAGGGAGACGGGCTGTTCACCCGGCTCGACACGTTGATTGGTCGCGCCTGGCCGCGTGAACTCAACCCGTTGGCTCAACTCGGGCCGGCGACCAACGCCATGCTGCTGCTCGCCACGCTTTCCGGCGTGCTGATGCTGGTGTGGTATTCGCCGAGCGTGCAGTCCGCCTGGACCTCGCTGCACGACCTCGGTCCGCGGTCGCTCGGCGGGATCGTGCGCAGCGTGCACCGCTACTCGTCGGACCTAACGATGATGCTCATCCTGCTGCACGCGGGGCGCACGCTGTTGGCCCGGAAATTCGCCGACGCCCGGTGGCTGGCCTGGGTCAGCGGCGTGGCCATGCTCGGACTGGTCTGGTTCATCGGCTGGACGGGTTACTGGCTGGTGTGGGACGGACGCGCGCAACTCGTCGCCACCGGCACGATGAAGGTCGTGGATGTCCTGCCGGTCTTCGGTGAGCCGATGCTGCCGCTGTTCAGCCGTGACCACACGGTGCCGTCGCTGCTGTTCTTCGTGGTTTTCTTCCTGCACATGGTGCTGCCCCTCGCCATCACCGGCGGGCTGGCCCTGCATCTCGCCCGGCTCAGCCGCTCACAACTGCTGCCCGACCGCCGGCTCACGGCCTGGCTGGCGGGCGCGGTGCTCGTCGCCGCCCTGGCTTGGCCCGCCGGGACCGCCGCCGCCGCGCAGATGGCGGTGAAGCCGGCCGCGTTCACCATGGACTGGTGGTATCTGTGGCCGCTGCAATTCACCGCGCGTTTCAGCGGGCCGGGCATCTGGCTGGCCGCGGGACTGGCGGGCGCCGGGTTGCTGACCGTCCCTTGGTGGCTCGCCCGCCGCCGGCCGCGAGCGGCCTATCAGGCGACGGTGGATGTCTCGCGCTGCTTCTCGTGCACGCTTTGCTCGCACGACTGTCCGTTCGGGGCCATCACGATGGTGCCGCGCACCGACGGAAAACCGTTCCCGTCGCAGGCGCAGGTTGATCCGGCCCGCTGCATCGGTTGCGGCATCTGCGCCGGCGCCTGTGACACGCAGGGCATCGGGCTCGCGTGGTTCGACGCGAAGCAGGTCGGGCGCGAACTCGAGGCCTTCGTCACCGCCGAGGTCGCGCGGGGTGCGCCGCCTGCGCTCGCCTTCGTCTGCGCCCAGACGGGCGGGGGCTGGGAACTCTTCGACCACGTCGCGTGGGCGCGGCGTCTGCCGGGCTATGCGGTCCGTCCTGTGCCTTGCGCGGGCTGGGTCGAGCCCAAGCTCATTGAACGGCTGATGACCAAGGGGGCGGCGGCGTTGCTGATCGTCGGTTGCGGTTCGCATGAAGCGTTCGGACGGGAGGGCAACCGCTGGATGCCGGCGCGACTGGCCGGCACGCGCGAGCCGGTGCTGCGTCCGCAGCGGGCCGATGTCCGCCGCGTCGCGCATGTTGACTTTGATCCCTCGCGGCCGGGGCTACTGACCGAGGCGGCGGTCCGTTTGCGCGCCGCGCAGCCAACACAAAAAGTTGCCTCTTCGCGGATCGCAGGCTGGGTGGGCGGCCTCGCTCTCGTTGGGTTGGGGCTCGCGGCGCTACTGGCCGTAAGCGATGCGCCTTTCCGCAACCCGGCGCCGCTGGAACCGGAGTTTGTCCTGACCTTCCGCGTGCACGGCGAGTGGCTGGACCACGCCGTCGCACCGGTGGCGGCCGAGGAAGACAAGCGGCCGGTGCACATGCGCAGCGCCTTGCCAGCGCACCGCTCGCGGTCGCCGGTCACGATCCGTCTCACCGTGGATGGCCGGGTGCAAGAGCAGGTGTTCCGGCCCAAGGGACTCACGGCGGATGGTGCCTGCGCCGGCGAATGGCGTCTGCCGCTGGCCTCCGGGTCCCATCAGGTTGCGGTGCGCATCCAGACTTCACCCGATGCCGAGGCGCCGGCCCGGGAGTGGACGCAGACGTTTTCCGCAGTGCCCGGACGCGCCCATGTCCTGAACTTTGAGGCCCAGTCCGGATTTGTGTGGGAACCCTAGGCGGCTCGGTCAGGCTGGAAACATGACTTGCATCAAGGCGCCGGATTGCCGTCGGGTGTAAACTCTCCTCAATAGGAACCACCGATGAAACCGACCCATTTCAAAACGTTCGATGTCCGGCCGCTGCTCGCACGCGGGGAGGAACCCTTCGCCGCGATCCGGACGCGCGTGGATGCGCTCGCAGCGGGGCAGGGCGTCACGATTCTTGCGCCCTTCATGCCCGCGCCGCTCATCGAGCTGCTGAAGAGCGAGGGCTTCGCGTCCGCGCTGGAGCGCCGCGCCGACGGTGCGTGGGCCGTGAGTTTCTGGCGGGAGTGATGCCGCGCCGCGCGCGGAAATTATTTTCACTGCAGGCTTGGCGCGGATAAGCCGGCCGCCCAACTTGGGCGTTCCCCGCCAAGAATTAATGACGGTTCCCCCACCCCGCACCCGCACGCTGTTGCTCGTGGCCATCGCCGCCACGCTGGGGCTGTTCGCGGGCCTCGGCGGCTACACGTTCACCTACGCGCACGGGCTTTCGTATTTCTCGAACAACCCCACGGCCTGCGTGAACTGCCACATCATGCGCGAGCAGTTCGACGGCTGGCTCAAGGGCCCGCACCACACCGTCGCCACCTGCAACGACTGCCACACGCCGCACGACTTCATCGGGAAATACCTCACGAAGGCGGAGAACGGCTACTGGCACTCGAAGGGTTTCACGCTGCAGGATTTTCACGAGCCGATCATGATCCGGCGCAAGAACGTCGCCGTCCTCCAGGCGAACTGCGTCAGCTGCCACCAGCAGATCGTGGACGGCATCAACACGCATCCCGGCGATCCGCAGAAGATGCTCGATTGCCTCCATTGCCACCGCGAGGTCGGCCACGGCCCGCTGAAATAACAATCTCCTCCCCGTTTTTCGTCCTCAACGCTTCCCGCCATGAAAACCACCCCCGACTCCTGCCAGCGCGGCCTCGCCACCTGGGCCTACTTCGCGATCCTCGTTGCCACGGCCGGCGCCACGTTCCTCGTGCTGATGCTCTACCAGAACATCGTCGCCCGGAAGGCCGAGGCCACCAAGGACGTGTTCCGCGTCGTCGAGGTCAGCGACGAGACCGTGGACCCCGCCGTCTGGGGCAAGAACTACCCGCGCCAATACGACAGCTACAAGCGCACCGTGGACACCGAGCGCACGAACCACGGCGGCAGCGAGGCGTTCCAGCATCTCGACAAGGACCCGGTGTGGCGCCGGCTCTTCGCCGGCTACGCGTTTTCCGTGGATTATCGCGAGGAGCGCGGCCACGCCTACATGCTGCTGGACCAGCGCGAGACCGAGCGCGTGAAGCGGTTCAATCAGCCCGGCGCCTGCCTCCAGTGCCATGCCTCCACGCTCAACACCTACATCCAGGAAGGCATCAAGGCGGGCGTCCCCGCCGGCAAGGAGCACTGGGAGGAACAGATTCAGAAGGGTTTCGAGGTCGTCTGCGCGATGCCTTACAGCGAGGCCACCAAGCTCGTCGAGCATCCCGTGTCCTGCATTGACTGTCACGACGCCGAGACGATGAACCTGCGGGTCAACCGCCCCGGCTTCCTCAACGGTATCCGCGCGCTCGCCAATTCCGATTACCCGACGCCGCACCTCCCCAGCATCGAGCGCTGGCGCAAGGACGGCCGTCAGGGGCGCTACGAACCGAACAAGGACGCCACCCGCCAGGAAATGCGTTCGATGGTCTGCGCGCAGTGCCACGTCGAATACTACTTCAAGGGCGACAAAAAGCTCGTGACCTACCCGTGGGACAAGGGCCTCAAGGTCGAGCAAATCGAGTCCTACTACGACGAGGTGAAGCACACCGACTTCAAGAACAAGGAGAGCGGCGCGCCCATCCTGAAGGCGCAGCATCCCGAATTTGAAATGTGGAGCCAGGGCATCCATGCGCGCAGCGGTGTCGCCTGCGCCGACTGTCACATGCCCTACGTCCGCGAGGGCGCCATCAAGGTCAGCAACCATCACGTCCGTTCGCCGCTGCTCAACGTCGCGCAGGCCTGCCAGGTCTGCCACCGCATCCCCGAGCAGGAGATCAAGGCCCGCGCGCTCATCGTGCAGGACCGCAACGCCGCTCTGCTCACGCGTGGCGAGAAGGCGGTCATCGGCCTGATGGACGCCATCGTGGCTGCGCAGCAGGCCGGGGCGACCGATGACCAGCTCAAGACCGCCCGTGACCTGCACCGCAAGGCGCAGTGGCGCCTCGACTTCGTGGCGGCGGAAAATTCCATGGGCTTCCACGCCCCGCAGGAGGCCGCGCGCATCCTCGCCGAGGCGATCGATTACGCCCGTCAGGGCGAGCTCTCGGTTGCGAAGGACACGAAGCCGGCCGGCGGTGCCGGAGCGGGCGCGTTGAAGTAGGCGAATGAAAAACCGGGGCGAGGGCGCCCCGGCTCCAAGTTAAGACAACGCCGTCCGAAAAATGGAGGCGGGACGCCCTCGTCCCGCTGCTTCGTCGAAACCATGACCTGCATCAAGGCGGCGGGCGCCGCCTTGGGCTAGGCTGGGGTGTTCGCCACGCCATGAGCACCACGACCTACTACATCCTGCTGACTTTCCACATCCTCGGCGCCACGCTTTGGACCGGAGGGCATGTGGTCTTGGCCACGACCGTGCTGCCACGGGCGTTGCGGCAAAAACGGGCCTCGATCCTGACGGACTTCGAGCAGGGCTACGAACGCGTGGGCATGCCGGCGCTGGTGGTGCAGATTGTCACCGGCCTGTGGCTCGCGCACCGCCTGCTCGGCGCGCCGGCGAACTGGTTTTCGGGGGCGCCGCTCGCGCACGTCATCCACGTCAAGCTGTTCTGCCTGGCCGGCACCGCGGCGCTGGCGATCCACGCCAAGACCCGCGTCATCCCGCGGCTCAACGACGACAATCTCCCGGTGATGGCGTGGCACATCGCAGGTGTCACCGTGTTCTCCATCCTCTTCGTGCTCGCCGGTGCCAGTGCGCGGCTCGGCGGCTTTCCCTTTTTCCAACCCTGAACCAACCCACGCCATGTCCGCCGCCCTGCTTCCCTCCGACCAAGCCGCCGTTTGCCCGCTGACGGCTCCTGCCCAAAATGTTGCCCACGGTATCGTCAGCCAGGCTGTGCTCACCGCACCGGGCCTGCGCGTGACGCTGTTCCGCTTTGCCGCCGGTCAGGAACTCTCCGAGCACACCACGCCCGCGCGGGCCCTCGTGCAGGTGCTGGCCGGCGCCTGCGAGTTCACCTTCCCCGACCGGAAGCAGCGGATGGTCGCGGGCGACCTGCTGCACATGCCGCCGAAACTGCCGCACGCCGTGCGCGCGGTCGAGGACCTGACGATTCTCATCACGCAGGCGACGCCGCCGACCAAGCCTGCCGATTAATCGCAGAGACACAAAGGACTGAGCCGATCAGAACTTAGTGACTTCGTGTCTTGGTGGTGAACTGTTTCGCTTAAGAAACCACCGCATCCCGCTCCCGGTAGAACGCCCGAAGGGTTTACGCATCGTTGGTGAACGACACTCCGTCGAGAAACTACGCCCAGCCTGAATCCTAGTGGCTAACGCCGAGCAGGAGTTGGCGCAGGATGATCACGTTCCAGTCGTGTGAATTGTGCAGGTCGAGCCGCCGGCCGCTGGCGACCGGCTCCGCCAGTTTCTCCCGCAGGAAACTGAGCTTGTGTCGGGCGATGCCGGCCGGGGGCAGGATGAGGTTGTCCGCCACCTGGCCCGTGAACCAAAGCCGCACAAAGTGCTCGCCGTGCAGGCCGCTCAGCCGCCCGGTTTCCACCTGGTCGAGAATGTAGGCGACGCCGAGTTCCGGCCGGGCGCCCACGAGTTCAACCTGCAGGCCCGCCCGGACGGCACCGGCGGCGACGCCCTCGGCCGTCTGTTGGCAGCGTTTGACCGGGCTGTGGAACAGGCGCACGCGGTCGAAGCCTTGGAGCGACGCGCCGAAGGCCTCGGCGTCGCGGTGGCCGGCTTCCGTCAGTTCGGCCGCCAACGGCGCCCGCGGGTCCACGATCGGGTGGCGGGCCGCGTGGCGCAACACGGCGGCGGCGCGGGTTGCGCGCAGGGTGGAGAGAGTGGCGAGCAGTTCGCGTCCTTGCATGCCCCCGTGATGGGCGGACTCGGGCGGGACGGTCAAGCTGCGTTGCTCCGCAGTTCAGGCGCGACTTGCGCAAAAAAGCCATGCTAGCCTGCTGACGATGCCGACTGCACCCCGCGCCGCCGACCTCAAGCTCACCGGCCTGGTGAGCTCATTGCGCTGCTGCCAGCTCTTCACCGGGCTGTCACCGGAAGACCTCGCCGCGATCGCGGGCTTCACGCAGGTGCTGCGTCTGGCGAAGGACGACACGCTTTTCCATGAGGGCGAATCCTCGCGGGGTTTCTACGTGGTGCAGACGGGAGCGATCAACGTCCACCGGGTGAGTGCCGCGGGCAAGGAGCAGGTCATCCACGTTTTCCGCATGGGCGAGTCCTTTGCCGAGGCGGCGCTGGCCTCGCCCACGGGCTATCCCGCCAACGCCCGGGCCGTCGAGCCGTCCACCGTGCTGCTGGTGCCCAAGGCGCCCATCCTCGAGCTCATCGGCCGCCGCCCCGATCTCGCCCTGCGCATGCTCGGCTCGATGAGCGCGCACCTCCGCGTGCTGGTCGGCGCGCTCGACGACCTGACGCTGAAAGACGTCGAAACCCGGATGCTCAACTGGCTGGTCAAGCACGGGCGCGGGGCCAAGGGCGGCGTCATCGAGCTCCCCGGCACCAAGCGCGTGCTGGCCGCCGAGCTTGGCACCAGCAGCGAGACGCTCTCCCGCACCCTGGCGCGGTTGCGCGACGAGAAGCTCATCTCGGTCGCGGCCAAAAGCATCACCGTGCACGATGCTGCGCAGCTCGAGGCCATGCTGCGCCGCAACCTCGGCGAAGGCTGAGTGCGATCCGGCCGACGGTTGACCCGCGTCAAGGCCGGAGCCGCTCATTTCCGGCATGCTCCCGGGTGACGCGAATTATTCCATGACCGAGAATTCTCTTCCCGCTTCCCTGTTCGACCGCCTGGGCGGCCGCCCGCGGCTGATGCACCTGCTGCGGCATTTCTATGCCGACGTGCGCCAGCACGGGGAGATCGCACCGATCTTCGCCGCGCACATCCAGGACTGGCCGGCTCATTTGGAGACCATCGCCGACTTTTGGTCGGGCGCCACCGGCGGCCCGGCCCGCTATGCGGGGCCCATGCCCTTCAAGCACGTTTCGCTCGGGCTGGAGGAACGCCATTTCGAAGCGTGGCTTGGCCTCTGGGCGCGGCACTGTCGCGCCCACCTGCCGGCGGCGGAGGCGGCGGAGCTGATTGCGCTGGCGGAGGCGATCGGCCGGCGCCTCCGGCAAATCATCACGCTGCAAGGTGGCGGAAACTTTCCGTCGGCTTGATCCGTATCAAGGCGCGCAAGCCGTCCGGCGGGTAGGGTGGGGCTCCATCATGAGCACCACGACCCTCCCTGAAATCACTCCCGAAACCCGCATCGGCGAACTCGTCGCCGCCCGCCCCGGCCTCGCGCGCCTGTTTGAGGAGCTGCGCATTGACTACTGCTGCGGCGGCAAGCAGACCCTCGCCGCCGCCAGCCAGAGCCGCGGGTTGGCCGTCACCACCGTCATCGCCATGTTGGAGGCGGCCGGCGCCGCGCTGAGCGCCGCGCCCACCGACGTGGACGCGGCCGGCATGTCGCTCACCGCGCTGGCCGACCACATCGAGGGCACGCACCACGCCTACCTTAAGAATGAGCTGCCGCGTCTGGCCGAGATGGCCGAACGCGTCGCCTACAAGCATGGTCACCGTGACCCGCGCCTGGCCGAGATGGCGACCACCGTTGTCAGCCTGGCGCAGGAAATGTTCAGCCACATGCAGAAGGAGGAGCAGGTCCTCTTTCCGCTCGTGCGCCAGATCGACGCCGGACAGCTCGGCGGGTTTGCCGCCACGCTGGCCGAACCGATCCGTTGCATGGAGGAGGAGCACGACGATGCCGGCCGCGCCACCGAGCACCTCCGGGAATTGACCGACGGCTTCACGCCCGATGCCGACGCGTGCAACACCCACCGTGCCCTGCTGCACGGCCTGGCCCGTTTCGAGGCCGATTTGCACCGGCATGTGCACAAGGAAAACAACGTCATGTTCCCCCGGGCCCTCGCCCTGGTATCGGCCGAGTCCTGATAGTCACGGACCGTGTTTCGGCGACAAGGCGCACCGGCCCGGCGCGCCTTGCCTCGGGAACCGGCGATCAGGCCTTGGCTTTGCCCGAGGCCTGCAGCGCGGCCTCGATCAACTCCACGGCGCGGTGCACGGCCTGCCGGCTTAGTTCCACGCGCGGACGCTTGGTGATGCCGAGCGGGGACTTCGAGGCCTGCTTCTGCCACTTCAAGCAGCGGGCGTGCAGGTCGGCCTCCAGTGCCTTGAGCAGTTCCAGCAGGTCGTGGGCATCGCGCGACTTGAGTTCAACCAGCGTGTGCTCCTCGGGCCGGTGGTTTTTCAGGCCGAAACAGGCTGCGATGCTGGTGCCTTCCAGGTGGGGAAGCAGGTTGAACGGAAGCTGGATTTTCATCAGTAAAACCAAAGGTGGGCGCCGCGGCGGCCGGTTCGCATCCGGATTCCACCGGCGGTTGCGACCGACCGGTTTTTTGGGGAAAAGCCGCGAACCGCGTGGGTTGGGGGCAACCGGCCAGGAGTGAGGCGATCAGCGCGTGCGCCGTCGCAGTCAGGTGCGCGGGGTCGGCCGGTGGCGGGGAATGGGGACGTGGGGCCATGCAAAAACAGGAGGACGCTCCGTCGGCGAATGGCCCTTCGCGGCGGTGACGGCGCCGATGTCTTGCGGACTGACCGTGCGAGTCAACGGGAATATCCGTCGCCGCGGTGCCGGCACAAGGCCCGCGCGCACCCGGGCAAGATCCGCGCACCCCGGAGGACGGGACAGGAGTATAGTGTGGTTGCCATGAAAACGATCCTTGTTCCCATCGACCTCTCGCCGGCGACGGTGCGGGTGTGCGACACGGCCTGTGACCTCGCCAGGCTCACCGGAGCCAGGCTCATCCTGATGCACATCGTCCAACCGCCTCCGGTGATGATGAGCGAAGTGTATGCCTTCGACGACGGCAAGCTGACGGAACTCGTCGGCGCCGCGAAGAAGATCGCCGCGCGCAAGCTCCGCGCGCTGGAGCATCGCTGCGAAAAACGCGGCCTGCTCACGACGGCCCTCCTGCGCGAAGGCGCACCCGCGGCGGCGATCCTCGCCAAGGCGGTCTCAGCCCATGCCAGCTGCATCGTCATGGGCAGCCACGGCCACGGGGCGATCTATGATCTCCTCGTCGGCAGCACGACGCACGGCGTGCTCAAAAAGGCCCCGTGCCCGGTGCTGGTGGTGCCGCCGGCCGG
>CBINOW010000151.1:0-10588 GCA_966252395.1 uncultured Oleiharenicola sp.
TACGGTTTCGCTGTTAGGGCGGCGACGCCGCTCGCCGCCGCGGCGCGGACGGAGTCCGCGCCCTACCCCGATCCCTTCGCCGCCCGCCTGAAAAAGCCCGTCCTTGCCCCGGCCGCGCTCGACTACG
Source organism: uncultured Oleiharenicola sp. (assembly GCA_966252395.1). GTDB lineage: Bacteria > Verrucomicrobiota > Verrucomicrobiia > Opitutales > Opitutaceae > Lacunisphaera. Next base: position 128 of record CBINOW010000151.1, read on the forward strand.
CCGCCGGCCCCGACCGCTTCCTCCGCCCGACCACGCTCGCCGAGCTCTTCCGGCTCCAGCGCAAACACCCGGGCGCCCGCCTCGTGGCCGGCGCCACGGAGATCGGCGTCGAGCTGAACAAGAAATTCAAGGCCTTCCCGCTCCTCCTCTCGACGGAGGCCGTGCGGGAGCTGACGCAAATCCGCAAGAGCACCGCCGGCTGGCGCATCGGCGCCGCCGTCACGCTCACGGCCATCGAGGAAAAAGTCGCCCCGCACTACCCGCCGCTCGCGAAGATGCTCCGTGTCTTCGCCGCCCGTCAGATCCGCAACCGCGCCACGCTCGGGGGCAACATCGCCACCGCCTCCCCGATCGGCGATAGCGCACCCCTGCTCCTCGCCCTCGACGCCTCGCTCGTGCTTGCCTCAGCGCGGGGCACGCGCACCGTCGCGCTGGCCGACTTCTTCACGGGCTACCGGCAGACCGCCCTGAAGCCCAACGAACTCATCAAGGAAATCATCCTGCCGAAGTTCGTCCCCGGCGGCGGACTCAAGCGGCGCGCCGACTTCATCAAGGTTTCCCACCGCCAGGAACTCGACATCAGCATCGTGGCCGGCGCGTTCTGCGTGGACACCGACCGTAAAGGCATCATCCGCTCCGCCCGCCTCGCCTACGGCGGCGTGGCCGAGCGACCGAAGCGCGCCTTACGCGCCGAAGCCGCCCTGGTGGGCAAGACGCTCGCGGCTGCTGCCGAAGCGGTGGCGGGAATTCTCGCGAGCGAATTCACGCCGATTGACGACGTGCGCAGCGGCGCCGCCTACCGGCGCGGGCTGGTGGTCTCGCTCTGGCGCAAATTCCTCAGCGGCGAGGAGAGCCTCGCGCATGACCTGCCGCCCGATTACGCTTATCAGGGTGCCTGGCCCGTGGACGAGACGACCAAGGCACTGCGTCACGAGAGCGCCGTCGGCCACGTCACCGGCCGCGCGCTCTACGTGGACGACACCGCGCAACGCCGCCCGATGCTCGACGTCTGGCCCGTGATGGCACCGCACGCGCGCGCGAAGATTCTCCGTCGCGACGCTTCCGACGCGCGCCGCGCCCCCGGCGTCGTCGCCGTGCTGCTCGCCGAGGATATTCCCGGTGAGAACAACACCGGCCCCGCCCGCCACGACGAGCCGCTCTTCGCGAAGGACGAGGTCTGCTTCCACGGCCAGGTCGTCGCGCTGGTCGTCGGCGAATCGCCCAAGGCCTGCCGCGAAGCCGCTGCGCTGGTGCAGGTGGACTACGCGCCGCTGCCTCCTGTGTTAGGCATCCCGGCCGCCGTGGCACAAAACAGCTTCCACACCGACTGGCATGCCCTGAAACGCGGCGATGCCGCAGCCGCGCTCGAGGCCGCGCCACAGCGTTTTGATGGTGAGTTCGAGTTTGGCGGGCAGGAACACTTCTACCTCGAGACCCAGGCCGCTTGGGCCGAGCCCGGCGAGGACGACACGGTCCTGATTCACTCCTCGACGCAGCATCCGTCTGAAATCCAAGCCATCGTCTCGGAAATTCTGCACCTGCCGCGTCACAAGATCGTCGTGCAGGCTCCGCGCATGGGCGGCGGCTTCGGCGGCAAGGAGACACAGGGCAACGCCATCGCCGCCTACGTCGCGCTCGCCGCGCGCCGGACCGGCCGCCCGGTCCGCCTGCAGCTCGACCGCGACCTCGACATGGCGCTCACGGGCAAACGCCATCCTTTCCACGCGAAGTTCCGCATCGGCCACGACGCCGAGGGCCGCGTGCTGGCCGCGCAGGTGGAGCTGGTTTCCGACGGCGGCTGGTCGCTCGACCTTTCCCAGCCGATCGCCGACCGCGCGCTGTTCCATCTCGACAACGCCTACTACCTGCCCGCGGTGGATTTCCGCTCGCGCGTGGCAAAGACCAACGTCACGTCGCACACCGCCTTCCGCGGCTTCGGCGGCCCGCAGGGCATCATGGTGATCGAGGAGATCATGGACCGCGTCGCCCGCCGCACCGGGCTCGCGCCCGAGGTGGTCCGCGCGCGCAACCTCTATCACGGCATCGGCGAGACCAACCGCACGCACTACCACGAGGACATCGGCGACAACCGCATCCAGGCGATGTGGAAACAGGCCCTCGACCAGGCGATGTTCACCGAGCGCCGCGCCGCCATCACCGAGTGGAACCGCACCCACGCGCACCTCAAGCGCGGCCTCGCGATCACGCCCGTGAAATTCGGCATCAGTTTCACGCTGACGCACTACAATCAGGCCGGCGCGCTCGTGCACATCTACCAAGACGGCTCCGTCCAGGTAAACCACGGCGGCACCGAGATGGGCCAGGGCCTGCACACCAAGATCCTTGGCATCGCCGCCCGCGAACTCGGCCTGCCGGCCGCTGCGATCCGGATGATGACGACCAGCACCGACAAGGTGCCCAACACCTCCGCCACCGCCGCCTCGAGCGGTGCCGACCTCAACGGCATGGCCGTCGCCGCCGCCTGCACCACGTTGCGCGAGCGCCTCGCACCCGTCGCCGCGGGCCTGCTCGATGCGCCGGTTGAGGAAATTGTTTTCGGCAACGGCGAGGCCTTTCGCCGTTCCCGCCCCGACGTGCGCCTGTCTTTCGCCAAGGTCTGTGCCAAGGCCTACACCGAGCGCGTCAGCCTGTCGGCCACCGGCTACTACAAGACCCCGGGCATTCACTGGGACTGGAACACCGCCAGCGGCCGGCCCTTCCACTACTTTGCCTGCGGCGTGGCCGTGGCCGAGGTCGAGGTGGACGGCTACACCGGCATGCAGCGCGTGCGGCGCGTGGACATCGTCCATGATGTCGGCGACTCGCTGAACCCCGGCGTGGACCGCGGCCAGATCGAAGGCGGTTTCGTGCAGGGCATGGGCTGGCTGACCAGCGAGGAACTCAAGTGGGACAACAAGGGCCTCCTCCTCACGCACAGCGCCAGCACCTACCAAATCCCCGCCATCAGCGACGCCCCGCCGGAGTTCAACGTCACGCTCCTGCCCCGCGCCGCCCAAGCCAACACCATTCACGGCAGCAAGGCCGTCGGCGAACCCCCTTTCATGCTGGCCTTCAGCGTCCGTGAGGCGATCCGCGACGCCGTGGCCGCCTTTGGCCCGGCCGGGGGTGAGGTGCGGTTGGCGTCACCGGCCACGGGTGAGGCGATCTTTGCGGCTATTCAGACTCGGCTACAGGCCGGGCAAACGCCAAAGGGCCAAACCACAAACGCCAAATAAGCTGAGGCAGCTTCTCGCTTGGCGGTGGAGGCGGGACTATCAGTCCCGCGCTGGATCGGGTGTAGGGTCGGACCTTGGTCCGACCTCGCACACAAGGTCGTCGCAAGCGCCGACCCTACAAATGAATTCCGCCTTCCTTTCAGCCTTTCAACCCTTGGAGTTTCTTTGGCCTTTGGCATCTGGCGTTTGGGATTTCAGTGCGTCCCGCACTGAGAGCAATTGTGCGGCGATACTCAGCGCAATCTCCCGCGGATCATTGCTGCCGAACGGGAGACCGACCGGACAATGAAACTGCTTCGCCCGCTCGGCGGGCAGGCCGTCGGCGATCATCTCGCGGCGCAGGACCTCGGCTTTGGCTTCGCTGCCAATGACGCCGATGAAGGGAAATTTTCTCTCGGCCAGCGCCCGCTGCAGAACCGGCCGGTCGCTGGCGTGGCCCTTGGTCAGGCAGAGCAGAAAGGAGTTCTCTGGCATCGTGGGCACAAGATCCTTGGGCTCGTCGGCCTGGATGAAGCGGATGTTGGCGCTGCGCGGCAGGCGGTCGAGCCACTCGCGGCGCGGGTCCACGACGGTCAGCTGGCAGTCGAGCGGCGCAAGCACCGGCACCAGCGCCTGCACGACATGGCCCGCCCCGAAGATCCAGATCGGCCACGCCGCCCCCACTCCGCCGGCGGCATGCGGCTCGAAATACAACTTCACCGATCCACCGCAGGTCATGCCGACATCGGTCTTGAGCGTCCAGTTGACGAAGCGCGGCGCCGAGGCTCCGGTAGCGAGCATTTCCTGCGCAAGCGTCAACGCCTTAGCCTCCACCTTGCCCCCGCCGACCGTGCCGGAATGCAGCCCGGCGGCGGTCACCAGCATCTTGGCGCCGGTGTCCTGCGGCGTGCTGCCGAGCGCCTCAACCAGCACCACCAACACGAAACCCTGCCCTTCGCGCTGGAGCGCCGTCAGTTGTTCGTAGAGGGAGGGCTGGCTCATCCCGCCAGCCTGAGCGCCATCGGCCCCGTAGGCAAGATGTAGGACGGGATCTCCGAATCCCGCCATGATTCGATGATGACGCCCCCATTCGCGGCGGGGTTCGGAGACCCCGCCCTACATCTCGGCGCGGCTCTAGCCGTATCCGCGCTTAAACCTCAGGCGAAAGCGTGGTCATGAGACGACCACTTTGTCGCAGCGCTCCAAAGCGGCTACACTTCAATTTGAACCGCGCTAGCTCAGCCAGCGCCAAACGGTCGCCACGCCGAAGGTCACGAGGAAACCGAGCGCGAGCGGCAGCAGCGTAGCCAGCGCGGTCCAGCGCTTGCTGCCGGTTTCCTTGTAGATCGTGTAGATCGTGGTGCTGCACGGATTGTGGAGCAGGCTGAAGAGCATGAGGTTTACGCCGGTCAGGACAGTCCAGCCGCCGGCGGTCAGCACGGCTTTCACATCGGCGTCGGAATCCAACTCGAACATCACGCCGGCGCCCTCACCCACCCCGGTCATCCGCGTCACCAGCACCGTGAGCATGAGAATGGTCGGCACGATGATCTCGTTGGCCGGGATGGCCACGATGTAGGCGAGCAGGATGACACCGTTGAGCCCGAGCGCCAGGCCGAGCGGGTCCAGGCCGTGGATGACGTGCTCGGCCACGCTCACGCCGCCGATCTGGACATTGGCGGTCAGCCAGATCACGGCGCCGGCAGGCGCGGCGAACACGATGGCGCGCCACAGCACGAGCAGCGTGCGGTCGATCAGCGAGGTGTAGAGCGTCTGCCAGAAACGCGGCGGCCGGTAAGGCGGCAGCTCCAGGTTGAACGTGGAGACCTCCCCTTTCAGCACGGTGCGCGACAGCGCCCACGCGGTGAGAAAGGTGAACAGCACGCCGAGCAACGCCACGCCGACGACCGCGCCCGCCGAGACAACCCCCGCGAGCTGCGACGGCACGAGTGAACCGAGGAAGAGCGAAGCGATCAGGATCTGCGTCGGCCAGCGGCCGTTGCAGAGGGCAAAGTTGTTCGTGATGATCGCAATCAGGCGCTCGCGCGGACTGTCGATGATGCGCGTGGCAACGACGCCGGCGGCGTTGCACCCGAAGCCCATCATGGTGCTCATCGCCTGCTTGCCGTGGGCGCCGGCCTTCTGGAAGAGCCGGTCGAGGTTGAAGGCCACGCGCGGCAGGTAGCCGAAATCTTCGAGCAGCGTGAACATCGGAAAGAAGATCGCCATGGGCGGCAGCATCACGCTGATGACCCACGCCGTGGCCAGATAGATGCCGTCCACCAACAGACCGCTCAGCCACCACGACAGGCCGCCCGCCACTTCCCGAAGCAACGGATAAATTTTCCCGATCAGCAAATCGGCAAGCAGGGCCGAAGGCACGTTGGCGCCGCTGACCGTGAGCCAGAACATCAGCGCGAAGAGCGCGAACATCACCGGGAAACCGAGCCAGCGGCTCGTCACGATGCGATCCAAGGTGCGGTCGAAGGTCGGACGCGCCGCGTGGCCGGGCCGGCTCACCGCCCGGTCGGCGATCCGGGCGGCGTCGGCGTAGATCGCCTCGACAAGATGCTCATGCACGTCGCCGGCGATGCCTTCGCGGAGGCGGCGGGCCTCCTGGAGGATGCGTTCGGGCGGGGTGACGGAAGTTGGCGTGGAGGCGGACATGGCTCAGGCCGGTTGCGCCGGAGTCGGGCGGCCGAGGTTTTCAATGTCACCGCGGCGCAGGGCCTCGGCGATCTGGTCGTCACCGCCCAGCAGGCGCATGGCAACCCAGCGCGGATTGGGCAGACCGGGATAGGCGGACTCGAGTTGCCGGCAGAGTTGGTTGAGCGGCTGCTTCAGCGCCGCCGGCTCGGAACTCATGCGGTGCGGACGCGGCACGCTTGGGGCGGCGGCCATGTCGTGGATCGCCTGCAGCAGTTCCGGCAACCCTTCGCCGCTGCGCGCCGCGGTGGGGATAACGGGCACGCCGAGGTCGCGGGCCAGCTGGCGGTCGTCCACGGTGACGCCGTGCCGGCGCGCCTCGTCCATCAGGTTGAGGCAGAGCACGGCCCGGTCGGTGATCTCGAGCACCTGCAGCACGAGGTTGAGGTTGCGCTCCAGGCGGGTCGCGTCGGCCACGACCACGGTCACGTCGGGCTGGCCGAACAGGATGAAATTGCGCGCCACTTCCTCGTCGGGGCTGGTGGAGAGCAGCGAGTAGGTGCCGGGCAGGTCCACGAGCTTGAAGCGTTTGCCCGTGTAGTCGAAGCCACCTTCGGCGCGGGCGACGGTCTTGCCGGGCCAGTTGCCCGTGTGCTGGCGCAGCCCAGTGAGGGCATTGAAGACCGTGCTCTTGCCCGTGTTGGGATTGCCGGCGAGCGCGACAACGTAGTCCCAGCGGTCCATCGACACGCCAAGCTTCTTCAGGCTAGCCGCGCGGTAAACGGAGCAGCTGGCACAAGCCTCGTTGGGCGCGGCGGGAGCCGGGGAAGGAGGAACGACTTCGCTCATGCGGCCTCCTCCCGCGGCAGCGTGATGCGGATGAGTGCGGCCTGTTGACGACGGAGCGCAACGACAGAGCCGCGCACGCGATAAGCCGTCGGATCACCGACGGGGCTGACCAGTTCGACCCGGACCACAGTGCCGGGCACGAAGCCGAGATCGAGCAGGCGCCGACGGGCGGCGCCGCGGCAAGCCGGGGAAAGCCCGAGCACGGCGGCGGTCTGTCCGGTTCGCAGTTCACTGAGGGCGGAATCAAATTCCCCGGCAACCTCGGGACGCAGCGCCACGGCCACGTTGCTGGCCTGAACGGTGTTCAGGCGCAGCCGCTGACGGTCCGCCGTGAGGAGGTCGAGATGGTCGCGAGTCCGCTGCTCGACGCGGGCCTGCAGGCCGGGACGCAGGCCCAAGGCCAGCAATTGCCGGTAAAGGGTCTCCGGCTCGTCTTCCATGTGCACGATTTCGAACCAGACGTCGGCGTCCACTTCCGTGAGCAACTGGCCGGAATCAGCCGCGACTTCGCCGTCGCGTGCCGGAATGGAATCACCATGCGGATCAAGCAGCGGGTGCCCCAGCTTGGCCGCGAGGCGGTCGGTTTCCTCGCGCGTCAGCAGATGTTCCTTCCGCTCGGCGTGGCGGTGCCAGTCGGTCTCGGCCACGCCGGTCTGATCGGCGAGGAAACTTTCCCACAGCCGGTGGGCGCGCACGACATGCCGGGCGAGTTCGCGGCCGGCGGGTTGCAGCCGCGGTGCGCCCTTCTCGAACGTGAGCAGCCCACCCTTCTCCAACTCGGCGAGCAACGCGGCGGCCGCGTCCTCCCCGAGGCGCAGGGCCCCGGCCACGCTGGTCACGGAGCAGGTCCGACCGTTCACCTCCGCCTTCAAAATGTGTTTCAACGCATCCTCCTGCCGGGCCCGCGCCGCCAGTTTCCGACCCGCCAGCCAGCGGGCTGCCAGCCCTTTGCCCGGCCAGAAAAGAGTCAGGGCCAGGGTCGCCAGCAGCAGGAGGATGAGGAGGTCCTTCATGTCAGAATCCGAAATTGAAACGGACGACGTGATTCCAATCGGCCGCGCCGCGGGAGAGGCCCTTGTAAACGGCGAAATCCCACCAGGTGTTCTCAGAGACCGCGAGGGTCACGCCGGCGCCCAGGATGCCCTCGCTGGCCGAGGCCCCGGAGGATTTGCCCACCGCCACCTCGCCGTAAAGCCCCACGGCCTTGGTCAATGAACGGCTCAGCGAGGCCGAAGCATACCAATAGGTGTCGTAGCCATCGTCGTTGTCGTTCCGCAGAAAATCCAATTCCGCCATCACGTCGCAGTGCAGGCCGCCCACGAGGTTCGTGGACCACGGGACAATGAAACCGCCCTCAAGCGCGTCGTTGCCCACGCCGCCCGAGTTGGTCGGAATCTTCACGTAGGGCAGCAGCGCGATCATCGTGCCCGTCTCGGGGTCGTCATAGAACCGATACTTGGTGCGCACGTAGAGATCACCGATGCCACTGTTGCGCTCGGAAAACCCGCCCGACTCGAACTTCTGGCTGATGAAGAGTTCGGCTCCGACCTGCACGTCCCAGTTTTCGGTCAGGCCCGTGGACAGAAACACCGAGCCCGCTCCCACCGCCGTGTATTTTCCCCCGCCCTCCCGGTCGAGGGTCAGCGACAGCGCGTCCATCTCGATCAGGAAGCGCCCCGGCGCCACGGTCGCGGGGTGCTCCGTGATCTGGGCTCCGGCCCACCCGGCGGCCAGCAGCAACGAAGCAAGGACGAGCGAATGGCGTAGGACGCGATACATAATGTAGCATTAGCTACACTTTGAACTCGACTTGTCAAGCTCCCGGCCGCATGCCTCTGTCCTGATCGTGAAAAAAGCCGTCCGCGCCCCCCGGAAATCTGTCCGTCCCTCGTCACTGCAGGCCGAGTCTTTGCAGCAGACCCGGCGCGAGCACGCTTCGGAGACGGCCGAGGACTACGTGGAGGCCATCGCCGACCTGACCGCCGCCCACGGCGAGGCCCGCGTGGTGGATCTCGCCCGCCGGCTCGGCGTCACGCATGTCACGGTCAACCGCACCCTCGCCCGCCTGCAGCGCGAGGGCTACGTGAACGTCCAGCCGTATCGCGCCATCTTCCTGACAGACAGCGGCCGCAAGCTGGCCGAGGAGTGCCAGCACCGCCACGGCATCGTGGTCGCCTTTCTCGTGTCGCTCGGCATCCCGCAAAAGACCGCCGAGATCGACGCCGAGGGCATCGAGCACCACGTGAGCCCGGCGACGCTGGCGGCGTTTGCCAAGCACCTGGGCAAATAGCAGCCCCGCCCGCAACGCGCGCGCAGAGCCCGCCAATTTACGAACGGTCTTGCGGCTTTACCCGGCGAGTCGGGTGGCTAGCCTGTAGCCGTAACCAACCCCAGTGACCGGCGCGACCCGCCCGGGCCGGGCCGGCCTCCAACCCAGGAGACCACGATCATGAACGGCACCCGTCCTGCGGACATCCGCAATTTCGCCATCGTGGGCCACGCCAGCTGCGGCAAGACGACCCTCGCAGAAGCCATGCTTCTCTGCGGCGGCGCCATCAACCGCCTCGGCTCCGTGGCCCAAGGAACAACGGTCTCCGACTACCATGTCGGAGAACAAGCGCGTCACATCTCGATCCACGGGACGCCGCTCAACTGCGAATGGCAGGGGCGGCGTCTCAATTTTATCGACACCCCCGGTTACCTCGACTTCTCCGGCGAAGCCATCAACGCCCTGCGCGTGGCCGACTTTGCCCTCGTCGTGATCCACGCCGGCCACGGCATCGGCGTGGGCACCGACCTCATGTGGGAACAGGCCGGCGCCGTCGGCATCCCGCGGATGATCGTCGTCACCGGCTTCGACAAGGAGAAATACGATTTCGACACGCTGCTCGAGGAAGTGCGCGACCACTTCGGCCAGAGCGTCTTTCCGCTGGCGCTGCCGCTCGACTCCGGTCCCGGTTTTCACCGTGTGCTCGACGTCATGCGCAGCGAGGTCTGCAGTTACGCCGCCGACCGCTCCGGCAAATACACCGAGGAGCCCGCCGCCGGCCCCGAGAAGGCCCGCGTGGATGCCCTGCACAAGGAGCTCATCGAGCACATCGCCGAGAGCGATGACACCCTGCTCCAGAAATATTTCGACGAAGGCGGCCTCTCCGAGGAGGTCCTGCGCACGGGCATCCACCCGGCGCTCCAGAACCAGGTGTTTATCCCGCTGCTGTGCGTTTCCGGCGAAACCAACGTCGGCGTGGCCCGGCTGATGGACTTCATCGCCAAATACGGCTCCTCCCCCGACGACCGGCAAACCATCGGCGCCATCGCCACGGCGACGGGCTCGCCCGTGCTGGTGCGCCTCGACGGCGGCGAACCGGTAGCCTACGTCTTCAAGACCCTCACCGATCCGCAGACCGGCGACCTGTCCATCTTCCGCGTCTATTCCGGCACGGTCAAATCCGGCATGGAGATGCACAACAGCGAGCGCCGCGTGGCCGAGCGCATCGGGCCGCTCTACCGCCTCAACGGCAAGAACCGCACGCCGGTCGAGGCGCTGCACGCCGGTGACATGGGCGCCGCCATCAAGCTCCGCGACACGCATACCGGCAACACGCTCTGCGACGCCCGTCACGCCGTCGCGCTGCCCAAGCTCACCTACCCCACGCCCTACACGCATGCGGCGCTCAAGCTGAACGCGCCCGGCGACGAGGAGCGGCTCGCCGCCGGCCTCGCGGCGTTACATGAGGAAGATCCGGCCTTC
>CBINOW010000152.1:0-10587 GCA_966252395.1 uncultured Oleiharenicola sp.
GCCTCTACTCCAACGGCAACACCTCCAACGAGCTCAACCACTACTGCGAAGTAGAAGTCTTCGGCACTCCCGCCAAATAAGCGGCGTCCAATTTCAACCATTGCAGGGCGCGCACGAGGCGCGCCCTTTTTGCTGCCCGGGATTGCCACCGTCCAGCAAGCGCGTTGACTTGGATCGCCCCATGACGCCCGTCCTCCAACGCTGGCTCCCGATTGCGCTGATTGCTGCGCTCGCGCTCGGCCTCCGCGTCTGGGACCTCGACCGCCGGCCGATGCACGCGGATGAGGCCAACCAGGCCGTGAAGGCCGGCCAACTGATCGAAGGCAGGGGCTACGCCTTCGACCCCGCCGATCACCACGGTCCCACACTCTACTACGCCGTGCTGCCCGTCGCCTGGCTCCGCGGCGAGCACACGCTCGCGCAGCTGACCGAAACCACCGTGCGCCTCGTGCCTGCGATTGCCGGCACCCTCGCCGTGGTGCTGCTCTTTGCCCTGGCCCGGCCTCTTGGCCACTGGCCGGCCCTCGCGGCGGCGGCGTTCCTCGCCGTCTCTCCTCCCGCGGTCTACTACAGCCGGTTCTTCATTCAGGAAACCCTGCTCCTTGCCTTTACGCTCGGAGCGCTGCTCGGCGGAATGCAGTGGTGGCGCACCGGACGCCTCGGCTGGGCCATTGCAACCGGCGTCTGCGCGGGCCTGATGCAGGCCACCAAGGCCAGCGCGCCGCTCTTCTTTCTGGCGGCGCTGATCGGTCTCGCCGCGGCCCGGCCCGCCCGGCCAGGCTCGGCGCGCCTTGCCCGCGACATCGCGGGCGCGCTGCTCGCCGCGACGCTCGTCGCCGGGCTTTTCTACTCCTCCTTCGGCACGAATCTGCGCGGCTTGCCTGACGCTCTCTCTACCTACGGTTCGTTTGGCGGACGCCTCGCCGGCGAAACCGGTCACGAAAAATCTTGGTGGTATTACCTTGCGCTCTTCGGCTGGCAGGCGAACGGCGGCGTGTTCACCCACCAGATCGCCTTTTCCCTTCTCGCGCTGATCGGATTCATCTGCGCGTTTCGTCAGGATCGGGGGTCGCCGTTGCGCTGGGTCGCAGGGTTTACCGTCACCCTGTTCATCGGACTTTCCTTGCCCGCCTACAAGACCCCCTGGCACGCCATTCATGTCGTGCCGGGCCTCGCGCTCCTGGCCGCCGGTGCGCTCTCGCTTCTTGGCCGGCAGCCACTCCGCGCGGCGGCCATTGCGCTGATCGTCCTCTCCAGCCTCGTCCAACAGGTCGGCGTGACGTCCATCGCGCGAGCCGCGGACGAGCGCAACCCTTACGCCTACGTCCACACCTCCGCCGATGTGCTGAAAATCCCCCTCCTGGCGAAGTCGGTCCCGCTCGCGCAGCCCATTCGCGTCATCAGCGAGGAAGTCTGGCCCCTTCCTTGGTATCTGCGTGGGATGCCGAACGTCGGCTATTGGAATGCTGTTCCGGAGGACTGCGACGGGGCGCTCGTGATCGCCTCGGCCGGCTTGGCGGAGCAGGTTCAATCGCGTTTGCACGGAAACTACACGAACGGTTTCGTCGGCCTGCGGCCCGGGTTCACCCTCGTGGTTTTCAAGCGCCAGCCATGAGCCTGCACGCGTCGCTCGTCATCCCGCTCTACAACGAGGCCGGCAACATCCTGCCGCTCGTCGAGTCCTGCGTGGACGTGCTCCAGGCCCGCGGCCGGGACTTCGAGATCATCCTCGCCAACGACGGCAGCACCGACACCACCGCCGAAGAGATCGCTGCCGCCTGCGCCCGCTGGCCGCAGTGCCGCGGACTCCCGTTGCCCCACGGCGGTCAGGCCGCCGCCCTGCTGGCCGGTCTCAAGGCCGCGCGGGGCGAACTGCTCCTCACCCTCGACGGCGACGGCCAGAACGACCCGCGCGATTTCCCCCAGCTGCTCGATCTCGTCGAACGCGGAGAGCTCGATGTCGCCTGCGGCTGGCGCGCGAGCCGGCACGATTCCGTCCTGCGCAGGGCGATGTCCCGTCTGGGCAACGGCGTGCGCCGCCGCTTCCTTGCCGACGGCGTGCACGACGCCGGTTGCCAGTTGCGGGTCATGCGCCGGGAAATCCGCGACGTGCTCTTCCCGATCGAACTGATGCAGTCGTTCCTCCCCGCCATCGCCGTCGCCGCGGGCTTCCGCGTCGGTGAGCGACCGGTGCGCCACCACCCGCGCCGGCACGGTGACTCGAAATACGGGTTCCTGCGCCTCTGGCTTCGCCCCGCTCTTGCCATGGTGAAACTGCGCACTGAACTTCGCCGGAGATTTCCGCGATGAACCCCGCCCCTTTCGAACACGAGGCCATGGCCACGACCTTCGGCATCTTCATTGCCGGTCACGACGACGCCTATGCCCGCCAAGCCGCGGGTGCGGCGTTCCGCGAACTCGACCGGTTGGAAAGCGAACTCAGCCGCTATGTCGAATCCAGCGACATCGCCCGGGCCAACCGGCTCGCCGCCGGCGAAACCATCACAATCGGGGAAGACGCTCTACACTGCCTGCTCGTGGCCGCCGAGGTTTCCGCAGCCACACAGCGAGCCTTCGATCCGGCGTATGCGTCCGTGGCGGCGGCATTGTCCGCCCCTGATACCCCGCTCTATTCCCTCGATCCCGCGGCCCACACGCTCACGTCGCATGCCGCGCGCCTGCATTTGGACCTCGGCGCGGTGGGCAAAGGTTATGCCCTCGACCGTCTCGCGGTCACGCTGGAAGAGTGGGACATCACCGCTGCCCTGCTCCAAAGTGGCGGCAGCACCGCGCTCGCCCTCGCCGCCCCCGCGGGCGAAGCTGGCTGGCCGGTCGGCCTGGGTGAAGACGCTTCCTACCGCACGATCCCGCTCGCTCACGCCGCGCTCAGCGGTTCGGGCATTGCCGTTAAGGGCCAGCACCTCATGGACCCGCGCACCGGCCAACCCGCGGAACGCACCCGGCGCGTGTGGGCGCTCGCCCCGAACGCCGCGGTCTCCGACGCGCTTTCCACGGCATTCTTCATTATGGCTCCCGAGGAAATCGCCGCTTTTTGCGTCCGCCACCCAGAGATTGGCGTAGCCTGCCAAAACGAGGATGGTTCCCTCAAAACCTACGGACCGCTGTCCACCGCCACCCCATGATTCACGCCGTTCGCTCTTTGCTCCGCAGTCCCGCCCACACCTGCGTCGCGCTGCTCACGCTGGCGCTCGGCATCGGCGTGAACACCTCGATGGTCAGCAGCATCCAGGCCCTGCTGTTTCACTCGACCCCGTTTCCCGAGACCCCGCGGCTCGCCCGCATCATCGGCGTCACGCCCCAAGGCCGCATGGACCAGTTCTCTTACGCCGAGCTGAACGAGCTGCGCGCGAACACAGATGCTTTCGAAACCCTCGCCACCCTCGGCTGGGATTTCAACACCTACGCCGAACCGGGGCACGCCACCACGCGCCTGCGTGGCGTCCTGGCCGGGGCCGAGATGTTCGACCTGCTCGGGGCCCGGCCACTCATCGGTCGCGCCTTCACCTCCGAGGAAACCCAACCCGGGCGCAACCACGTGATCGTGATCAGCCATTCGCTGTGGCAATTGCGCTACGGCGGCAGCGCCGACGTGCTCGGACGGGTGGTCCGGCTTGACGGCCAGCCGGTGGAGATCGTCGGCGTAATGCCGCCCTCCTTCGACTACCGGCCGCTGTGGGAGGGGGCGGTTTTCTGGCGACCGCTGAACTTCACCCGCGAGCAGCAGGAGTGGCGCGATTACCGCGTGTTCACTCTCTTCGGACGTCTCAAACCCGGCGTCGCCCACACGCACACGGCCGCGGCCCTGGCCCCGCTGGCCGCCAACCAAGCTCGCGACCACCCCTCGATCTACGGCGGCCTCCGTTACCGGGTGCTGACGCTCGAGGAGGCGGTCACCGACGGTCTCGTGCGCAACATCGCGTGGATGCTGCTGGCGCTCTCGGCCTTCGTGCTGCTCATCGCCTGCGCCAATCTCGCGAACCTCCAGCTCGCCCGCACTACGGCCCGCGCCCGCGAGCTTGCCATCCGCGCCGCCCTCGGCGCAACCCGCGCGAGTCTCATCGGCCACCAGTTGCGCGAATGCCTGGTGCTTGCCCTGGCGGGCGGTGCGCTCGGTCTCGTCGTGGCCTCCGGCCTCAACCGCCTTATCGAACGCCACCTGCTCACCGGCAGCGCGTCGGGCGCTTCGCTCACCCTGGATCTCACCACGCTGGCCATCACGTCCGCGGTCTCCTTGGTGACCGGCGTGCTCTTCGGCATCATTCCCGCTTGGCTGGCCGCGCGCACCGATGTGAATGCCGTGCTCAAGCAGCAGTCGCGCGGCGCCAGTGCCGGTCCCGGCCTCACCCGCGCACGCAATTTGCTCATTGTCGGCGAGGTCGCGCTCGCGCTCGTGTTGCTCGGGGGTGCGGGCGTCATGCAACGCGGGCTCGCCCGCATGCTGGAACGGCAGCCCGGCTGGGACGCCGACCGCGTGTTGACGGCCACGCTGCCCGTGCCGGCGGCGCGCATCGACAACGACGCCCGGCGCATCGTCTATTTTCAGGAACTCGAACGGCGCCTCGCCGCGCTGCCGGGCGTGGAACAGGCGGCCATCGCCACGTCTCTTCCTCTCAACGGCTACAATGCCGACCGCCAGGTCCTGCTCGAAGGACAGGCCCCCGGCTCCTCGACCCAGTTCCCCACCGCGAGCCACGTCATGGTATCGTCAGGCTACTTTACCGCGCTCGGCATCCCTCTGCTTGAGGGGCGGCTTTTTCCGGAGGACATCAAGGCAAACGGCCCGCGCGTCATCGTCATCAACGCCAGCCTGGCCAAAGCCCTGTGGCCCGGCCGCAGTGCGATCGGGCAGCGACTTTGCAGCATGGACAGCGGCCATCCGTTCTGGTCCGAAGTAATCGGCGTGGTGCGCGACGTCGAGAGTGTCGCCACGCTCCAGCCGGCCGCCACGCCCTACGTGGTTTACAAGCCGTTGGTGCACGAACCGTGGGGCTGGGTTTATCTGGTCGCGCGCAGCGAACGCCCGGAAACCCTCGTGGAACCGCTGCGTCGCACGGTCGAGCAGCTCGATCCCGACATGCCCACCTTCGGCATCGCCACCGTCCCGCAGGCGGTGAGAGCCGCGCAGCACAACCTGCGGCTGGTCGCGCGCCTGCTCGGCGCGTTCGCCTTGCTCGGACTCGGGCTCGCCGCGGTCGGCGTGTATGGCGTCACCGTCAACCTCGTGACCCAGCGCACCGGCGAATTCGGCATCCGGCTCGCCCTCGGCGCGACGCCCGGCGACCTCCTGCGGTTGGTGATTCGTCATGGACTGGGCCTGGCGCTCACCGGCCTTGGGATCGGACTGGTGGGCGCGATTGCGCTCGGCCGCTATCTCGATGCGCTGATGCCGCGGGCCGCCGGTCTGGATTTTGTCACGCTCACCGGCGTCGCAGTGATCCTTCTGCTCGTCGCTCTGGCCGCGTGTTACCTGCCGGCCCGACGCGCCACGCGGGTGGATCCGCTGGAGGCGTTGCGCATGGAGTGAAGCCGGTTGCCCACGTTGGCCTGACGCAGCTTCAGGCATGAAAAAGGCCGGAGCGCAGGCTCCGGCCAGGAATCGCGCCAAGGCGTTCGTCCTCAGTAGGCGTATTTGATGTTACAGCCGTAGGCCTTGGTGACGGCCTTGCTGACCGGCTTGCCCGCCTTGAGTTCGGCCAGGGCTGCCTTCACGTGATTGTTGGCGCGGGCGACGTCGGCTGCGTTACTCGAGCTGATGTCGTCGATGCCGCCGGCATAGACCAGCGTGCCCTCGGGATTGATGATGTAGAGCGTCGGCGTTTGCCGGGCATCGTAAAGCTTGCCGACCTTGCCGCTCTGGTCCCGCAGGTAGGCGGTGAAGGCGGCGCGGTTTTTCTTGCTCCAGGCGGCCA
Source organism: uncultured Oleiharenicola sp. (assembly GCA_966252395.1). GTDB lineage: Bacteria > Verrucomicrobiota > Verrucomicrobiia > Opitutales > Opitutaceae > Lacunisphaera. The sequence goes on from CBINOW010000152.1 coordinate 5,931, forward strand.
CCTGCGCGGCGTCGAAGTCGCCCTGCGCGCCGGCGTGTCCGGAGTTGATGGTCAGCCAGACCGCACCGTCCGCGACCGCCGCCTTCTGCGTGGCGGGCAGGTTGCCGCTCTTGTCGTAATGCTTCATGACGATGGGGCACTCCGGATTGACCCACTCGAGCACGACGGTTTTGCCCTTGTAGTCCGAGAGGCGGTGCGCCTGCCCGTTGATGTCGTTGAGGGTGAAATCGGGCGCGGGTTGACCGACAGCGGGCGCCGCTTGGACGACCGCAGCCAAGGCCAACGCAGAGGCCCCGGCGAGGAGGGTTTGAGTGAACGATTTCATGGCGTGGAAGAACGCCGACAAACTAGCCAGAATGCCGTTTCCGTCAAAGACGAGGCGGGGCTAATTGCACGTTGCGGCGGAAGCCTGCGACCCTACGGTCGCAGGCGTGGCAGGCTGGCTGACAGATTTCTTCCTGTTCTGGTGGGCGCTTCTCTCCTGGAACGTCCGCAAGACCTGGTTCCGCCTGCGCGGAGCACACCGCGACTCCTGCCCCTGCCAGCATTACAGCGACTCGGGCCATGCGCTCGACTCCCGCTGCACCGCCATCACCCACTGGCGCCGGCCCGAGCGTTTCCGCCGGGTATGCCCGCTGCTCACCGCCACCAAAGCCGGCTGGCGCTGCGGCGTCGATGCCGAGCGCGTGCGGCCTTTCTGGGGCCGCGCCGCGCTTTATGGCGGGGCCGCCTTCGGCGTGCTTTATCTCGCCGGCACGCTCGCCGTCTTCGCCTTTCTGCGCACGGCCAGCTACGAGGTCAGCTACGCCACCGTCGCCTGGCCGCCGTTGTGGTCGGAGCTGCGCGCTTCCCAGGAAAAACTCTACGCAAACCGCGCCCAGCGCGCCATCGCCGCCGGCAACTACGCCGAAGCCCTCCTCGCCCTGCAGCGGGTTTGCGAACTCAACCCGCGCAACTACCAGGCGGGCCTGACCCTCGCCAGCCTCTCGCAGATCGCGGGCCAGTCCTACGTTGCGGAGCACATCTATGAACGCCTGATGCACGACGTGCCCGCGCAGCGGGCGGCCACCGCGCAGGTCTGGATCCGCACTCTCCTCGCCCGCGCCTCCTACGAACAGATCAAGCCCCTCGCCGTCGCCATGCTCACCGAGGATTCCGGCCGGCGCGAAGCCTGGCTGCATTGCCTGCTCTTCGCCGCCCGCCAGACGAAGGACGAGACCGTGCTCGCGGGAATCGTGCAGGATCACACCGGCCTGCCGGACTGGTGTATCGAGATTGTCCGCACGGAAATCCTGCTGCTCCAAGGCCGGCGCGAACAGGCGGTGGCGCGCCTGATCCGCGTGCAAAGCCGCCCCGGCAGCGCCTACACACCGCTCTATCAGGTTGACCGGCTCATCGCCTTGGAGCGCACCGAGCAGGCGTCCGAAGTCATCAACGCCTACGGTCCGCTTCTGCCCGCCGACGAAGCCGCGTTTCTCCGCCTGCGCCTTCTGCAGTCCAAGAAGTGGCCGTCCCTGATGGAGACGGAATACGACAACCTGTTCAGCTACCCGCCGACTCCGCGCCTCGCCACCCTGTTTGCCGCGTGGTTTACCCGCCAGCCGGACGCGGCCGCTTTTGCGCGCTTCGCCGACCGCTTGCAGCAGAAGGGGCCGCCGCTGACCAACGAAACCCTGCCCCTCTACCACGCCGTTTACGTGGCGGCCGTCCTCAATCGCGACTCCGCTCGCGCGGAACGCATCGCGGCGGCGATCAGCCGTTTCACCGCCTCCGACGCGAAGGCCCTGCGCGCCGTCGCCGAACTGCTGGCCGCTTCCACCAACCCGGCCCAGCTCACGCAGCTCCTCCCGCTGGTGCCGCTGCCGCTGGAAGTCGTTTACGCCATCCTTGAACGGCCCGCACCGGTCGTCCGCCCATGACCGCCGCGCCCCAACCGCACTCCGCGCCCCGCGCGAGCCTTAGCCTGCGGCTGCTCATCGGCGTGCTCGCGATCGGCGTTGGCCTCACCTGCCTGCTCCTCTGGCCCGAGTGGCGGCAGAATCCCGATCTCTCGCATGGCTTGTTTGCCCCGTTGATTTTTCTGCTGCTGCTCTGGGAAAGCCGTCGGCAGGGCCCGTGGCGCTGGGTGCCGGCCCGTTCTTGGAATGCCCCACTGGTGGGAGGAGTGCTGCTCGCCGGGCTGGTTACCTTGGCCTTCGCCGGACTTTTTGCCGCGACCCTGGCGTGGTCCCATGCCGTCGTGCTGTTTTTGCTCTCCGCCGCCCTGGCCTGCCTGCTCGGCGGCGGCCTGCTGGTGCTAGCCGATGAACGGGTCCGCGTCCTGCCCCTGAATTGGCTGAGCGTGACCGCCGTGCTGCTCTGGCTGCTCGTCGCGCCGATTCCTGACGGCACCTACTCGCGCCTCACGCTCGGTTTGCAGAACTGGGTGACGACCCATGTGATGAACGTGCTGCACCTGCTCGGCGTGCCGGCGAGGCAACACGGAAACGTAATCGAACTGGCCCGCACCACGGTCGGCGTGGAGGAAGCCTGCAGCGGGGTGCGCAGTTTGATTTCCTGCGTTTACGCGGGGTTCTTCTTTGCGGCGTGGCAGGTGCGCCGTCCGCTGCGGCGGCTCGTGCTGATCATCACCGCCCCGGTGCTGGCGCTCGGCATGAACCTCCTGCGTTCACTGCTGCTCACGCTGCTGGCCAACAACGGCGTGGAGATTGCGGGTCGGTGGCACGACCTCACCGGCTTTGCGATCCTCGGGCTGACCGCCGCGATGCTCGCCGGGCTGGCCATCCTGCTGGAATCCCGCGAGCCCGCCCCGGCGGAAACGTCCATGCCTGCGGCGGGTTCGCCTCCTCCCCGTCTGCTGGGGGTGTTCTGGGTTGCGGTGACGCTCGCGTTCGCCCTGGGCGCATTCTTCGTTTTCCACGCCCGCGACCAGCGCGACGAGCATGCGGCAGCGCCGTCCCTCGCCGCCCTGTTACCCGCTGCGGCCGAGGGCTGGACCGTTCGGGAGCCCGACGACCTCTATCAGTTCACCGGGATTCTTCAGACCACGCACCTGATGGAGCGCACCTATCTGCGGATGGACGGAAACGGCCTGCCCGTGCAGGTGACCGTCTATGTCGCCTACTGGCCGGCCGGACAGACCTCGGTGAGCCGCGTGGCGTCGCACACCCCCGATGCCTGCTGGCCCGGTGCAGGCTGGAGCAGCCAGACAAACAACGGCGACCGCCGCCAGACCCTCGCCCTGCCCGGCCTGACGCTCGCGCCCGCCGAATACCGGCTGTTTCGCACCGACCGCGGGTATGCCCAGCATGTGTGGTTCTGGCACGTCTTCGACGGGCGGGTGATCGACTACCGCGACCCTTACTCGATACCCGCGCTGCTGCAGATTGCCTGGCAATACGGATTCAAACGCCAGGGCAGCCAGTATTTCGTGCGGCTCTCCAGCAACCGCCCCTGGAGCGAACTCGCCACCGAGCCCCTCATGCGCGAAATCCTTTCCGGCCTCGCCCGCACCGGCCTGTAGCATGCCATTTTCCCAGACCCGAAAAGAGCGGATCACGCTGAGCGTCCTGGCGCTGGTTCTCGTGCTCGGCCTGATTGTTTTTGCCGTCGTGTGAACGACGGGTGCCATTGGGATTGCCAAGCCGGCCCATTGTGCGACGGTGCATCCGTGCGTATGCATCAAGCGTATCCCATGGCATGCTCCTGGTCACCGACTCCGCTCTTCCCGTCAGCGGTTTCGACGCGTCCGCACGGCGGACGGTCCATTCCGGTGGCATGAACGCGGGCGGCAATATTCCGCCTTCCTCCGACGACCGCAGCCAGGAACAGGCGCGGCTGGTCGAAGCCATGGCCAAAGGCGACAAATCGGCCATGGCCACCCTTTACGACCAGCTTTCCGGGCCGCTCTACTCGCTCGCCTACCGGATGCTGGGCGACGCCGCGGAGGCGCAGGATCTCACGCAGGACATTTTCCTCCAGCTCTGGCGCACGGCCAGCGGTTATGATTCCCGCCGGGGCAGTGTGTTTTCCTGGGCGGTGACCCTGACCCGCAATCGCGCCATCGACCGCATCCGGATGCGCCGGCGCCGCACGGAAATCCTGAGCACCGCCGCCCCCGACCTGCAGCCCGCGGCACCGGACAGCAACGGCGATTCCGCGTCCGCGCTCTGGTTGCGGGAAAAATCGGCCACTGTGCGCAACGTGCTGGCCGAACTCGCCCCCGATCAGAAGCAGGCCATCGAGCTGGCCTTCTTCTCCGGACTCACACAGCAGGAGATCGCCGAACGGCTGAAAGAGCCGCTCGGGACCATCAAGGCCCGGATCCGCCGGGGCCTGCTGAAACTCAAGGACCGTCTTCCCGCCCGGCTATGATCACCGAACGCCATGAAGAGCTGGCGGCCCTGCACGCCCTCGGTCTCCTTGAAGAGACGGAGCGGAGCGCGTTCGAGGGCGAACTTTCGGGCAACCGCGACCTGGAGGGTCTGCTGGATTCGCTCGGCGAACCGGTCGCGGCGCTGGCCCTCGCCGCGCCGGCCCTGATTCCGCCTGCGGGCCTGAAGGAATCCATCCTGGCGCAATGCACGGCGCCGGCCGCGCCCGGAAATTCTGCGACGGAAAACTCCGCGTCCATCAGCCTGTGGCCCTACCTGCCCTG
>CBINOW010000153.1:0-10380 GCA_966252395.1 uncultured Oleiharenicola sp.
TGCCGAAACTCAGCGACACCATGACGGTGGGCACGCTGGTCAAGTGGCTCAAAAAGGAAGGCGATACCGTCAAGGCCGGCGACATGCTCGCCGAGGTCGAGACCGACAAGGCCACGATGGAGCTCGAGTCGTTCTACGCGGGCACCCTCCTCAAGATTTTCGCCCCCGCCGGCTCGCAGGTCGCCGTCGGCACCGCCCTCTGCGCCGTCGGCAAAGCCGGTGAAGTCGTCGAGGCCCCCGCCGCCCCGGCCCCGAAAGCCGCCGCGCCCGCCGCTGCCCCCGCGCCCGCTCCGGTTGCTCCGCCTCCGGCTCCGGTCGCTGCGCCCGCTCCCGTCGTAGCTCCCGCCCCCGTGGCCGCCCCGGCTCCCGTCGCCGCGGCCCCGGCCGCAAACGAAGGCCGCCTCAAGATTTCCCCGCTGGCCAAGAAAATCGCCGCCGACCAAAAGATCGACGCCTCCCGCCTCACCGGCTCCGGCCCCGGCGGCCGCATCGTCAAGGCCGACGTCCTCGCCGCCGCCGCCAATCCGGGCCTGCTCAAGTCCGCCGCCCCCGCCGCTGCGGCCAAGGCCGGCACCACCTTCACTGGCGGCGCCGTGGGCAACAAGGGCCCGGTCCAGGAGGAACGCGTGGTTCCGGTGTCGAACATGCGCGCCGTAATCGCCAAGCGCATGGTCGAGTCCACGACGACCATCCCCTACATCTACCTCGACATCGAGATCGACGCCGAGCCGTTGCTCGCCATCCGCGCGCAGCTCAACACCGGCCTTGAGAAAGAGGGCGTGAAGCTCTCTGTGAACGACTTCGTGCTCAAGGGCAGCGCCGAAGCCCTGCGCCGCGTGCCGGCCGTCAACAGCTCCTGGGAAGGCAGCCAGATCCGCTACCACGGCGCCGCGCACGTCGCGTTCGCCGTCGCGCTAGAGGACGGCCTCATCACGCCGGTCGTGCGCGATTGCCACCTGAAGAGCGTCTTCCAGATCAGCACCGAGGCCAAGGCGCTCGGCAAGAAGGCCAAGGACAAGAAGCTCCAGCCCGCCGACTACACCGGCGGCACCTTCTGCGTCTCCAACCTCGGTATGATGGGCATCCCGAAGTTCACCGCCATCATCAACCCGCCTAACTCCGCGATCCTCGCCGTCGGCACCACGGTCACCAAGCCCGTCGTGAAGAACGGCCAGATCGTCGTGGGCCAGACGATGACCGTGACCCTGAGCGCCGACCACCGCGTCTTCGACGGCGCCGTCGCCGCCCAATACCTCGCCGCTCTCAAGGACATCCTCGAGAAGCCGGCCCTGCTCCTCGTCTAAACATGGAGGCGGGGTGCCCTCACCCCGCATTTCCCCAGGCGCGCCCACCGGCGCGCCTTTTTTGCGCCATCACCTACGCGCCAGCCGGCCGCCCCCCCTTTAGGCTTGGCCGGGCGGCTGCCGGCGGGTAGATAAGGGCTGCGCCCGAATGTGGGCGTCACGACTCGGGTGCCGTCGCTCCATGCCGGCTGGGCCTCCCGGCCGCGTCTTCTTCAACCATCGAGGAGATCGCATGAAAACCGCCACCCGGAAACCCCCGCCCGCCGGCCTGCTCGGCGTGGCCGTTGACAACTCCCCCGAGGGCATCCGACGAGACATCGCCGACAAGCTCTTCTGCATGGTCGGCAAGTTCCCCGAGGTGGCTACGCGGAACAACTACTACCTCGCCGTCGCCTACGCAGTGCGCGACCGCATGCTGCACAACTGGGTGCGCACGGCGAAAACCTATTTCGAGAACACGAGCCGCACCGCCGTCTATCTCTCGGCCGAATTCCTCATCGGTCCGCAGCTCGGCCGCAACCTCGTGAACCTCGGCATCCATGCGCAAACCGCCGAGGCGCTGAAGGGCCTGGGACAAAATCTCGAGGATATTCTCGACCAGGAGGAGGAACCGGGCCTCGGCAACGGCGGCCTCGGCCGGCTGGCTGCCTGCTACATGGAATCCATGGCCACGCTCGAGATCCCCACCCTCGGCTACGGCATTCGCTACGAATTCGGCATCTTCGACCAGGAGATCAGGGACGGCTGGCAGGTGGAGAAAAGCGACCGCTGGCTCCGCCTCGGCTACCCGTGGGAAATCGCCCATCCCGAGGTCTCCTTCGAGGTGAAGCTCGGCGGCCACACCGAGGCCTACACCGACGAACAGGGCCTCTACCGCGTCCGCTGGGTGCCCAACCGCATCGTGCTCGGCACGCCCTGCGACACCCTCATGCAGGGCTACGGCGTGCCGACCGTGAACATGCTGCGCCTCTGGAAGGCCGAGGCGCACGAGTCCTTCGATTTTCAGGCGTTCAATGTCGGCGACTACTACCGCGCCGTGAACGAGAAGGTGGTCTCCGAGAACATCACCAAGGTTCTCTACCCCAACGACGAGCCCGCCGCCGGCAAGCAGCTCCGCCTCGAGCAGCAATACTTCTTCGTCTCCTGCGCGCTGCGCGACATGATCCGCATCTACCTCCAGCGCGAACAGGACCTCGGCAACTTGCACCGCAAGTACGCCGTGCAGCTCAACGATACGCACCCCGCGATCGGGGTCGCCGAGCTGATGCGCCTGCTGGTGGACGACCACCTCATGGACTGGGACCGCGCCTGGGCCGTCACGCGCCAGACCTTCGCCTACACCAATCACACGCTCCTGCCCGAGGCGCTGGAACAGTGGCCGCTGCCGCTTTTCCAGCGTGTGCTGCCGCGCCATCTCGAAATCATCTACGAGATCAACCGCCGCTTCCTCGCCGAGGTCGCGGTGGCGTTCCCCGGCGACTCGGCCCGCATCCGCCGCATGTCGCTCATTGACGAAAATGGCGAGAAATACGTCCGCATGGCCAACCTCGCGTGCGTCGGCAGCTCCGCCATCAACGGCGTGGCAGCCCTGCACACCGAACTGCTCAAGCAGACCGTGCTGCGCGATTTCCACGAGCTCTGGCCCGGCAAATTTTCCAACAAGACCAACGGTGTGACGCCGCGTCGCTTCATGGTCCTCGCCAACCCCGGTCTCACACAGCTCATCAGCTCGCGCATCGGCGACGGCTGGGTGCGCCATCTCGACCGCCTGCGCGAACTCGAGCCGCTGGCGGACGACGCCGGCTTTCAGACCGAATGGCAGCGCGTGAAGCACGCCAACAAGGTTCGGCTCGCCGCCGCCATCCGGCAGGCCACAGGCATCAGCGTGGATCCCGCCTCGCTCTTCGACGTCCAGGTGAAACGCATCCACGAATACAAGCGCCAGCACCTGAACCTTCTCCATGTCGTCACGCTCTACCACCGGCTGAAACAGAACCCGCGCCTCGCGGTCACGCCTCGCACCGTGATCTTCGGCGGCAAGGCCGCGCCCGGCTACTTCATGGCCAAGCTGATCATCAAGCTCATCAACTCGGTCGCCGAGGTGGTGAACGCCGATCCCGCCGTGAACGACCGCCTGCGCGTTGTCTTCTTCCCGGATTTCAACGTCAAAAGTTCCCACGTCATCTACCCCGCGGCCGATCTTTCGGAGCAGATTTCGACCGCCGGCAAGGAAGCCTCGGGCACCGGCAACATGAAGTTCTCGCTCAACGGCGCCCTCACCATCGGCACGCTCGACGGCGCCAACGTCGAGATCCGCGAGGAGGTCGGCGCGGAGAATTTCTTCCTCTTCGGCCTGACCGCCGCCGAGGTCGAGCAGCGCAAATGGCAGGGCTATCACCCGCGCCCCCTCTACGAGCAGAACCAGGAGCTCCGCGAGGTCCTCGATCTCATCGGTTCGGGTGTCTTCTCCCGCGGCGATCACGGACTGTTTCAACCGCTGGTGCAGTCCCTGCTCAACCACGACGACTACCTGCTCTTCGCCGACTATCCGGCCTACCTCGCTGCCCAAGACGCAGTCGGCCGCGCCTACCAGGACCGCGCCGGCTGGACCCGCAAATCCATCCTCAACGTCGCCCGCATGGGCAAATTTTCCTCCGACCGCGCCATCCGCGAATACTGCCGCGACATCTGGCACATCGACCCGGTGAGCGTGAAATAGGCGCCGCTTGCGGTTCCGTGGCTTCGGGGCAGCTTTCCCCCATGCCGGTGCTCCAAACCGCACGTCTGCTGATCCGCGAGTTCATGCTGCGCGACGCGGCGTTCATCCTCGAACTCCTCAACGAGCCGGCGTTCATCGAGTTCATCGGTGACAAGGGCGTGCGCGACCTCGCCGGGGCGGAAACTTACCTGCGCGAGGGGCCGCTGGCCAGCTACGCTAAGCACGGCTTCGGGCTCTGGGCGGTGACGCTCCACGACGGCACGCCGCTCGGGAGCTGCGGCCTGCTCCAGCGCGACTTCCTTCCCCACCCCGACCTCGGCTACGCCTTCCTCGCCCGCCACCACGGCCAGGGCTACGCCCACGAGGCCGCCTCCGCCGTGCTGCACCACGCCCGCGATCATCTTAAACTCACGACCCTCCACGCGATCACGGCCTTCAGGAATCCCGCCTCCGTCAAACTCCTCGGCAAACTGGGCTTCGACTTCGTGGACTTCATCCAGCAACCGGGCTACACCGACCCCAGTCGGTTGTTCGTTTGGAAGAGTGATTAAACCACCGAGGCACGGAGCGACGGAGCCAAAGCACCGAGGATCACCTTGTGTGCTCTGTGCCTCCGTGGTTCATTTTATTTCTGTAGAGGTGAGGCGCAATTGCTCCAGCCGCAGGACATCCACGGAGAACCCTACCTCGACCTCGGGCGACCGCAGCTCCATCAGGATGGGCTGCAAGCGTCCCGGTTGAGGATCAACTTGCGGTGCAGTGCGGCGACTGCGAACAGCGGAAACAGAAAGCGCAGAAGCAAAATCCGATTTCTCATCCGGCGGGCACGGCAAAGCGCGTGCCTCGAGCAACGGTGAACACCGCAGGGTTCGCCGCTGCTTCTGCTCCGCGACACCTTCTGTGGGCGGATGAAATTTCATCCGGAAAAATCACCGGTCCGTCATTTCTTTGTCGAGGTGACCGGGAAGTCACCCAACCTGCCTGCACTATTTCCTCGAGTCTCTCCAAAATCCGCGGATTGCGCTGGTATATCGTGGCGCTGCTCGCGCTCGCGTCCGAACTCAACTACCTCGACCGACAGGCGCTTTCGGTGCTCGCACAGACGATCCAGGATGAGCTGGGCTTCACGACGATCGAGTATTCCTACATCACGTCGGCCTTCCTCGCGAGTTACACCGTGATGTATCTGGTGAGCGGACGCCTCGTGGACTGGCTGGGCTCGCGGAAATCGTTCTCGATCTTCGTCACCGGTTGGTCAGTCGCGACGATCCTCCATTTTTTCGCCCGCACTCCCTTTCAATTTGCCGCCTGCCGTTTCCTGCTGGGCGCAACCGAGCCGGCCAACTTCCCGGCGGGCGTGAAGGCTGTCTCCGAGTGGTTCCCGATGCGCGAGCGGGCCCTTGCCGTCGGTCTCTTCAACGCAGGCACCGCCATCGGCGCCGGTCTGGCGGCCCCGTTGGTTTCTGTGATCGCGCTCACCCTCGGCTGGCGCTGGGCCTTTGTCATCACCGGCGGACTGGGCTTCCTCTGGGTGCTCGTGTGGCATTTCGCCTATCGCCTGCCACAAGCGCACCCGCGTCTGTCTGACGAGGAAAAGACGCTGATTCTCGACGGCCGGGCGACCGGGGCCCCACCCGTGCCCATGCTGGCCTGGTCGAAAATCCTCCGGATGCGCGCCACTTGGGCCTGCGTGTTCGCGCGTATGCTGACGGATCCCGTCACCTACCTCTTCGTCTTCTGGACGCCCAAATACCTCCAGGAGGTGCAGGGCTTCGATTTGAAGGACATCGGCAAGTTCAGTTGGATTCCCTTCGTGGCCCTCGCGCTCGGCAACATCGCCGGCGGCCTCGTGCCGAACCGCCTCGTGCGACTGGGCTGGACCGTCAATCGTGCGCGCATGTCGGTCATGCTGCTGGCCTCGCTCGCCATGCCGGTGCTCTGTTTCTCGATCACTCGCGCCACCGTGCCGGCCATCGCCCTCACCTGCATCAGCCTCGCGATGTTCTGCCATGCCGCCTGGGCCAACATGACGTTGCCCGCCGAGATCCTCCCGAGCAACGCCATCGGCTCGGTCACCGGGCTCGCCGGCGCGCTCGGCGGGGTGATGGGCATCGTCACCCAGACGGCCATCGGCTGGACCGTGCAAAACCTGTCGTTCACGCCGGTCTTTGCGGTGGCCGCTTTCATGCATCTCTCCGCCCTGCTCGGCGTCAAATTGCTGATCGGAAAAATCAGCCAGCGTCCGCCGGAGGTGGACGTCCCCGCCCCGGCCAACGCTTCTGCATAAACTTCCCGCCCATGTCCCACTCCCTCATGCCCCGCACCGAGATCCATCCCACCCGCATCGCGATGGGCACCGCCTCGGCCCGCCACTTCCTGCAACGCGTTCGTCACGTGCTGACAACCAAACCCGTCTGCCGGGTCATCTTCGGCTGCGCCCCTTCGCAGGATGAATTCTTCGCCGGACTGCTCGCCGAGACCCGCTCCGACCCGAACCTATGGTCAAGGGTCGAGGTATTCCACATGGATGACTACGTCGGCCTGACGGAGGACGCGCCCCAGAGTTTCCGGCACTATCTCCGCCGCCATTTGCTCGATCACGTGGCGGTGAAGCAGTTTCACCTCATCCGCGGCGAGGCGCCGTCCCCCGAGGCCGAAGCTGTCCGCTACGCCGGACTGCTCGGAGCGGCTCCCATTGACGTGATCGGCATGGGCCTGGGTGAAAACGGTCATATCGCGTTCAACGATCCACCCGTCGCGGATTTTGCCGACCCGGTGCTCGCGAAGGTCGTCGCCATGGATGAGATCTGTCGGCAGCAACAGGTGAACGACGGCTGCTTCCCCCGCCTTGAGGCCGTGCCTCGGCTCGCCATCACAATCACCGTGCCCGTCTTCGCCCGGGCCGGCAGTCTCGTCTGCACCGTCCCCGGTCCGCGCAAGGCCCAGGCCGTGCGCGGCGCACTCACCGCCCCGATCGGTCCCGCCTGCCCCGGCACGATCCTGCGCGTGCATCCCGATTCCGCGCTCTTTCTGGATCGCGACTCCGCTGCCTTGCTTGAACCTTCGGCGAAACCCGCGACCTGATGCCGCCCTCCCGCTCCATCGCCCGGAAAACGCCTTCGAAAACCAAGGCGGCACCGGGCTATTTCGACCTCCAGGTGAACGGATTCGCCGGGGTTGATTTCCAACAGCCCGACCTCACCGCCCGCCAACTTGCACAGGCTGTCGCCGCCCTGCACGCTCACGGCACCGACCGGATCCTGCTCACGCTCATCACCGACAGCATCGATCGGCTCTGCACCAAGCTTGCGCGGATCGAGGGTATCCTCCGCCGGCACCCCGCGCTGGCACGCACCATCGTGGGTTACCACCTTGAAGGTCCCTACCTTCTGCCCGAGCGCGGATACTGTGGCGCACACGAACCGAAGTGGATGCATGCCCCGGACCTCGCGGAGTTCGACCAGCTGTGGAAGGCCGCCGGCGGCCGCATCCGGTTGATGACTCTCGCTCCCGAATGGCCCGGCTCCACCGCTTTCATCCGCCAGCTGGTGGCCCGGGGCGTGCGCGTCGCGATCGGACACTCCAACGCCAGTGCGGACCAGATCGATGCCGCGGTGGCGGCGGGCCTCAGTCTGTGCACGCATCTCGGCAACGGCGTGCCGCTGCAGCTGGACCGACACGACAACATCGTGCAACGCCTGCTTGCCCGCGACGAACTCTACGCCGCCTTCATCCCTGACGGCATCCACCTCCCGCCCCACGTGCTCAGGAATTTCGTCCGCGCCAAACCGCCGAACAAGGTTCTGTTCACCACCGACGCGATGGCCGCCGCTGGTGCCGGTCCCGGCCGCTACCGCATCGCCCACCTGGTGACCGAGGTCGGCGCCGATGGCATCGTGCGCCAACCCGGCGAGACCCGGTATTTTGCCGGTTCGTCGCTCACCATGGACCAAGCGGCGGCAAACGTGGTCGCGATGACCGGCTGGACCACAGCCCAAGCCCGCGCCGCCTGCTCAAGGCGGGTCGCGGAATACCTGGGCTGCTGAAGCGGCCGTTCGAAACGCGGGAGATTTGCCGTCTCCCGGAAAAACGAAATCAGCCCTCGGCGCGCTTGCGGGCGTCGGCTTCGATCTGCGCCTTGAGGGCGTCGAGCGTGGCGCGGGTCTGGGCCTTGGCGGTGGGCAGGTCGGCCGCGGAACTGACCGGGCCCGAAGCGAAGAGGTAGAATTTCATCTTCGGCTCGGTGCCGGAGCCGCGCGCGGCGAACGAGTAGCCGTTGGCCAGCGTCACGATGTAGAGGTCCTGCGACGGAATCTGCTCGTTGTCGGCGTCGAAGAACTTTTCTCGGCCGAAGTCCTGGAAGCGCGTGACCTTCGTGTCGCCGAAGGCCGCCGGCGGATTGGCGCGATAGGTGTCGAGGATGCGCTTGATCTTCGCGGCGCCGCTCGCGCCCTCGTAGTAGATGTTGATCACGCCCTCGAGGAAGAAGCCGTAGCGCAGGTAGATCTCGTCGAGGTATTCCGGCACGGTCAGGCCACGCGACTTCACCCAGGCACAGACCTCGGCGAACATGAGGCAGGCGGAGTTGCCGTCCTTGTCGCGCAGCGAGTCGTTGGGCAGGTAGCCGTAGCTTTCCTCGGTGCCGAAGAGGTAGAACGTGCTGTGCTTCTGCAGCAGCGCGGCGCGCTCGCGGAACGGAGTGCCGTCGTAGCTGAAGCCCGGGCCCATGGCCTTGGCGAGTTTCTCCTCGTAGCCGCGCATCTTGGCGGCGATCCACTTGAAGCCGGTGAGCGTGTTGATGACCTTCACGCCGTGGCCCTTGCCGATGGCGTCCTGCAGCGGGGTCGTGACGAAGGTCTTCACGAGACACGCAGCCTGCGTGCCTTCCTTCGGAATCCAGCCGAGCTCCTTGTATTTGCCGATGCGGTAGTCGGCGAGCAACGCGCCGACCTGATTGCCGGTGAGCAGTTCCATCTTGCCGGCCTTGTTGCGCACGGCCACGCCCACGCGGTCGCTGTCGGGATCGGTAGCCATGACCACATCGATGCCCTCCTTGTCGGCCAGCGCCACGCCCAGCGCGAGTGCCTCGGCGTTCTCGGGGTTGGGCGATTTCACGGTCGGGAAACGCGCGTCGAAGGCGGCCTGCTCCCGCACCTCGGTGACGTGCACGCCCGCGTGGATGAGCGCCGGCACAGTCGAGACGCCGCCGACGCCGTGAATGTTGGTATAGACAACCTTCAGGGCGGACTTGCGCAGCAGGTCGGCATCAATCACGGCCTGCGCCGCGACGGCGAGATAGGCGTCGTCGGCCTCGCTGCCGAGGGTCGTCACGCCGGCAAGATTTTTGTCGAGGAACTGCTTCGTCTCGGCGAGCGAGACTCTGTCCACCTCGCCCACGATGCCTTTGTCGTGCGGCGGCGTAACCTGCGCGCCGTCCACGAAGTAGGCCTTGAAGCCGTTGTCGTGCGGCGGATTGTGGCTCGCCGTGATGACGACGCCGGTGTGGGCCTTGAAGTGGCGCACAGAGAAACTCAGCTGCGGGGTCGAGCGCGGGCCGTTGAAGATCAGCGCCTCGCCGCCGAGGCGGGTCCAGGTGGAGGCCGCCAGTTCGCAGAAGTGGCGCGAGAAATGTCGCACGTCGTGCGCGATCACGATGCGGGGCTTGGCGGAGCTGCCCTGCGTGGCGAGATACTTGGCGACGTAGCGGTGCAGACCGATGACCGCACGCAGGAGCGTGAAGTCGTTGAGCAGGTTGCTGCCGACGTTGGCGTGTTCGGGCGAGCCCTGGCCCGAGAGCGTGCCGGTCTCGGACGCGGCGGTCTTCACACCGATGGTGCGGCCGCGCATGCCGCCGGTGCCGAACTCAAGGTAGCGGTAGAAACGGTCGTTCAGCTCGCTCCACTCCCCGCGCGCGATGAGTTCGTGGAGGCTCTGCTCCGCCCAAGCGGGCAGGCCGGCGTCGAGCCAAGCCTTGAGATTGTCGGCGGCGGTGCTGAGCAACTGGCCGTTCTTCACGGCGGCGGCGATCTGGTCGGTGGTGGTCATGGGAAGATTATTCGAGATAGAGACCTGAGGCGACGGCGGGCTTGGGGGCGAGGGCGTTCCAGCGATTGAGGAAGGTTTCCGGATCGTAACCAAAGAGCGGCGAGATCTCCATCGTGGCCTTGGGCAGGCCGGTGGCATCGGTCTCGACCGCGGCCCCGGCAGCTTTGAGCCAGCGGGCCCACTGGCGCATCTGGTCCTCGCGGCAGGTCTTGGGCGAGTCCACGCCCTCGGCGTTCTTGACGGGGCTGAAATCGTCGGCGCGCGCGGTCTCGATCACGATGGAGTTCTTCGCAAACGGCAGCGCGTCGAAGA
>CBINOW010000154.1:0-10096 GCA_966252395.1 uncultured Oleiharenicola sp.
TCGCTCGGCACCGGCTTCGCCTTCGTCGGCCGGCAGGTGCACCTCGAAGTCGGCGGGCAGGACTACTACCTCGACCTGCTCTTTTATCACCTCCGCCTGCGCTGCTTCGTCGTGGTCGACCTCAAGATGGAGGCCTTCCAGCCGGAGTTCGCGGGCAAGATGAACTTTTACCTCTCGGCGGTGGACGACCAGCTGCGACACCGCGACGACCAGCCGAGCCTCGGCCTGCTGCTCTGCCAGGAAAAGAACCGGCTCACCGTCGAGTATGCGCTGCGCGACCTGAAAAAGCCCATCGGGGTCGCCGAATGGCGCACTCGCCTCGTCGACTCCCTGCCGAAGAAGCTCCAAGGCAGACTGCCGAGCGTGGCGGAGATCGAGCGAGAATTGGGAGGGCGGAAATGACCTACGCCACAACAACCTTGGGGGCGTTGATCGACGCAGATCGTGCCTTTTTGCAGACCGGTCCGTTTGGCTCGCAATTGCACGAAAGCGACTATCAACCCGAGGGTGTCATTGTCGTGCCGACCGAATCCATCGGCAAACGTCGCCTCGATCTTACCTCGGCCCCGCGAATCTCCGAGGCCAAGGCTGAGGAGCTGGCGCGGCACCGTCTGAAGGCTGGCGACATCCTTTTCGCACGACGGGGTATTCAAGCCACGGGTCTCTCCGCGTTGGTCGACGACACGACACAAGGTGCTCTCTGCGGCACCGGTGCGATTCTGCTTCGGCTCACGGACGCTGAAATCGATCCCCGTTACCTGTCGTTCTATCTAAGCGCCGAGGAAACGATCGTTTGGCTGAAGCAGCACGCTGTTGGAGCTGTGATGCCCAACCTGAATGCGACGATTCTGAGCCGACTACCGATTGTTCTCCCAGCGCTCGCCGAGCAACGCGCCATTGCGCGCGTGCTGGGCGACCTCGACGACAAGATCGAGTTGAACCGGCGGATGAACGCGACGCTGGAAGCGATGGCGCAGGCGCTCTTCCAGTCGTGGTTCGTGGACTTCGAACCCGTCCGCACCAAAGCTGCCGGCCTCGCCCCCGAAGGCCTCGACGCCGCCACCGCCTCGCTCTTCCCGTCAGATTTCGTCGACTCACCACTGGGCGAGGTGCCCTGCGGCTGGCGTTCCACGCCCCTTTCTCTCGCCATCGACATCAATCCGTCGCGCGTTTTGGCGAAGGGCGCGCTCGCCCCCTATCTCGACATGGCGAACATGCCGACAACATCGGCACGAGCACTGGAGGTTACGACGCGCGAGTTTGGTTCAGGAATGAAGTTCTCAGACGGGGACACCTTGGTCGCGAGAATTACCCCTTGTCTGGAAAACGGGAAGACGTGCTATGTCGACTTCCTCGGCGACGGGGTGGTCGGCTGGGGATCGACGGAATACATCGTGCTTCGCCCGCGTGCACCGCTCCCGGCCTGCTTCGCCTACTTTATAGCGCGAACTCGTGCATTTCGAGACTTCGCCATCACCAACATGACAGGGACGAGTGGACGTCAGCGTGTCCCTGCCGACTGCTTCGAGAAGTTCGAGGTGATCGTGCCCTCCCCCGAAATCGCCCAGGAATTTGGCCGGCGTGTATCTTCGATTCTGACGACAATGAAAGTGCACGACCTTGAGGCAAGGAGCCTGGCTGCGCTTCGGGACGACTTGATGCCCCAGTTGCTCTCCGGTGATTTGCGAGTGCCTGAAATGGCAGAGGAAGCGCGATGAATTCTCGTCGGGAGCAACACTCAAAAGAAGTCGAGGCGGCGGTTGATCGTCTCCAGGAGCAGGACTATTCCGATTTCGCGGACTTCAATGCGTGGCTCGATGCAGATGGCGACGTGAACGTGGCCGGCGCGAGCTTCAAGCCCAGCGAGATTTGGTATTACCTAGATCCTACCGGTTACAGAGCGGAATACGACCGCTGGCTACGTGAAGATAGCGAGCGTTACCAAATAGCCCGCGAATTGCTCGGTCGGCACGACAACCGCGCCAACATCAATCACCTTGTCGAGGTGGCGAAGCGGGATCGTGTCGTGCCCTTCGTGGGCGCCGGCTGCTCCGCGCCTTGCGGTAAGAAACTGTGGGGCGCTTATTTGCTCCAGCTCGCCGGTCAGTGCGCCGGCGTCACTACCGCCGACATTCAAGCGGCGATGGACCGGGGCGAGTTCGAGGCGGCAGCGGAGCGTCTTTACGCCGCGATGACTCCGCCGCGCTTCCGGCTCGCGCTGGAAAACCACTTTAAGCGTCAGCCGCACGATCCGTTCAAAGGCCCGCTGGAGCGGCTCCCTTCGCTCGCCCGCGGGTGCATCATCACGACCAACTTCGACGACATCCTCGAAACGCATTTCCACGGTCTCGGTCGCGGCTTCACGAACGTGATGACCGGCACGCAAGAGAATGACTTCGTGAAGAAGCTTCTTGCTGGAGAACCCGGTCTGCTGAAGCTCCACGGCAACTTCGAAAGCGAGGCGACGCACGTCTTCACCGCCTCGCAATATGAGGCGGCCTACGGTCCGCGCGGCGCCGTCGACTTCGCCCGTCCGCTCCCGCGGGTGCTCCGCCAGATCTACATCAGCCATTCGCTGCTCTTCCTCGGGTGTAGCTTAGGGCCGGACCGCACGCTCGATTTGTTCAAACAGGTGCTGGATTCCGGACATTACATCGTGCCGTGGCACTACGCCATTTTACCTGAGCCCGAGAACAACGAGCCAGAACGTCAGCGTCGGGAGACCCTCCTTACCGAGCGCCGCATCAGGCCGATCTGGTATCCCGTGGACGATGCCTCGGTCAAACACGCGGCCGTCGAACACCTACTCGACTACGTGCTCGGTCGCATCGAAGGGAGGGTATCAGCGCTATGATCCTCCGCGAAAGCACGCTCTCGACCGAGGCGGTGGGCTGGTTCGTCGAACTGGGTTACCAGAAGCTCGACGCCTACGACACCGGCCCGCTCGCGGATACGCCACAGCGCGCGGCGCTGCACGAGACGATCCTCGCCGCTCAGCTCCGCGCCGCGCTCTACCGGCTCAATCCCGGCGTGCCCGAGGCGGCCTTGCTCGATGCGTTCCACCGTCTCACGCACGACAACGTTCCCGCGCTCCTCGCCGCCAACCGCCACTGGCACGCCTGGTTGCGCGACGGCCTGACGATCGATGCGGGCGAAGGCGATGTCGGCAAGGGCCACCTCGTGCAGCTGGTGGACTTCGAACGGCCGGAGAAGAACGACTTCACGGTCGTGCCCGAGTTCGCAGTTGCGACCGGCGGCCGCAACTACCGGCTCGATCTGGTGATATTCCTGAACGGCCTGCCGCTCGCCGTCTTTGAGTTGAAATCTCCGGCTAGGGCCGGCCCCGACATCTGGCAGGCTTGGCAGCAGCTCCAAACCTATCAGGGAGCGATTCCCGACCTCTTCCGCTCGAATCTGCTCCTAGCCATCTCCGACGGCGTCAACGCCCGTGTCGGCGGCCTCGGCACGCCCCGCGAGCGTTTTCAGACCTGGCGAACGCTGGAGGGCGACAAGCAGGCGCCGCACGGCATGATGGAGCTGGAGGTGCTCATCCGCGGGCTCTTCAAGCCCGACCTGCTCCTGGATTACCTGCGCTATTTTGTCGTCTGGGAAGAGGACGGTGGCCGGTTCACGAAGAAGCTGGCGGCCTACCATCAGTTCTATGCCGTGCGCGCGACGGTGCGCCGCACAGTGCAGGCGTTCCGCGAGAACGAGACGAAGCTCGGCGTCGTCTGGCACACCACGGGATCGGGCAAGAGCATCTCGATGTGCTGCTACGCCACGAAGATCGTGGCGGAGCTGGGCAACCCGACGCTCGTCGTCGTCACCGACCGCCGCGACCTCGACGACCAGTTGTTTCTCCAGTTTCAGCGGGCGAAGGATTTGCTCCGGCAGGAGCCGGAGAAGGCTACGGACCGCGAGGACCTCCGGCGCCGGCTGGAGAGCCGCGCGTCCGGCGGCATCGTCTTCGCCACGATCCAGAAGTTTTCGCTGCTCCCCGGCGAGGACCGGCATCCCGAGCTGAACCGCCGGGCGAACATCATCGTGATCAGCGACGAGGCGCACCGCAGCCAATACGGCTTCGGCGCCACGCTCGATCTCAGCAGCGGCCAGCTGGGCTACGGCTACGCCCAGCACCTGCGGGACGCGTTGCCGGCGGCGAGTTTCCTCGGTTTCACCGGCACGCCGATCTCCAGCCAGGACCGCGACACGCGCCGGATTTTCGGCGACTACATCGACATCTACGATCTCCGCCAGGCCGTCCGTGATGGTGCGACGGTGCCAATCTACTACGAAAGCCGCGTCGCCAAGCTGAAGCTCCGCACCGACCAGTTGCCCGTCATCGACGCGATGATCGAGGACGTGCTTGAAGACGAGGAGGCGCTGGCGCGCGAGCGGCAGAAGACACGCTGGGCCGGTGTCGAGATGCTTGCCGGCTCACCAGCACGACTGGAGCAAGTTGCGGCGGATCTCGTCTGGCACTTCGAGACGCGCTGTCAGACCCTGTCGGGCAAGGGCATGATCGTCGCGATGAGCCGTGAGATTTGCGTGCGGCTCTTCGAGGCCATCGCCCGGTTGCGCCCGGCCTGGGTCGACGCCGATCCGACGAAGGGAGCGATGAAGGTGATGATCACCGGTTCCGCGACAGATCGGCAAGAGTTGCGCCTGCATACGCCGTCGCCGGACGAGCGGCGGTTGATCGAACGCCGTTTCAAGGACCCCGCGGATTCTCTGCGGCTCGTGATCGTTTGCGACATGTGGCTGACCGGTTTCGACGTGCCGAGCTTGCACACACTCTACGTCGACAAGCCGATGCGCGGTCACACGCTCATGCAGGCCATCGCCCGCGTGAACCGCGTTTTCGAGGGCAAGCCGGGCGGACTGATCGTCGACTACATCGGCCTGGGGCAGGAGTTGAAGGAGGCGTTGCAGGAATTCACGTCGGACGCAGGGCGTGCGACGGAGGCGGCGGATATGGATGATGCGTGGAGCGTCTTGCAGGAGAAGGTAGAGATCGCGCGCGGCTTGCTGCAGGGGTTCGACTATTCGCGTTTCAACGAGCAGCCGCTCCGCCTTCTCAAACCGGCGGCCGATCACGTGCTCGGACTGCCCGACGGCAAGAAGCGGCTGGCGGATGTCGTCGCCGCGTTGCGGAGCGCCTTCAACCTCTGCGGCACCTACGAGCCGGCGCTGAAACTACGTGATGAGATCGCGTTTTTCGCCGCCATCCGCGCTTACGTCACGAAGGCGGCTGACGTTGAATTGATCCTCCGGCGCGACGAGCGTGAGGCGATGCTGCGTCGCTTACTCGACAACGCCCTCGTGGCGGATCGCGTGATGGATGTCTTCGAGGCGGCTGGACTTGAGAAGCCGAACCTCGCGATCCTCGACGACGGTTTTCTTGAGGACCTGCGCGGCATGGAGCAGAAGAACCTCGCCGTCGAAATGCTCCAGCGGCTCATGCAGGACGAGTTGAAGTCACGCGCCGCCGCCAACGTCGTGGTTTATCGGAAGTTCTCCAAACTGCTCGAGTCGGCGATCGTGCGTTACGAGAACCGTTCCATCACCACGGCGCAGTTGATGGAGGAGTTGCTCGCCATGGCCCGCGCCTATCGAGAGGCGCAGCAGAAAGGCGAGGCGCTCGGTCTCAACCGCGAAGAATCCGCCTTCTACTCCGCGCTCGCCGACAACGAGAAGGCGGTGCGTGAACTCGGCGACGCCACGCTCAAACTCATTGCGGCGGAACTTCTCCGCCAGATCCGCGCCAACGCGACCGTCGACTGGCAGAAGCGCGACAGCGTCCGGGCCCAGCTCCGATTGATGGTGAAACGTATTCTCCGCACGCATCGCTACCCGCCCGAAGGCCAGGAAGACGCCATCAAGCTGGTGATCGAGCAGGCGGAGGAACTGTCGCGTCACTGGACCAGCGAGCCGAAGCCGAGTTAACCATACCCACCATGCCCCTGCCAACCTATGACAAGTTACTGCGTCCCATCCTGCTTCTTGCGGCCAAGGGTCCCATCGCTCGTCGCACAGCGGCCGAGGCGATGATCGAGGAGTTCCAGCTTACGCCTGAGGAGGCTGCGCGTATTCTGCCCAGCGGACGAAGCACTTTCATCCGCAACAGAACTGGTTGGGCGATGACCTTCCTTACCAAGGGTGGACTGATCGAGAAAGTCGGCGTCAAGCAATACAGGGCAACCGCGAAGGGTGATGCTTTCCTGAAGCAGCATCCCACAGAAATCAGACTGGCCGACCTTGAGAAGATCGAGGGCTGGGAGGAGGCATGGGAAGCCGGGCGTGCCAAACGTCGGGCCGCTGAAGCGGCAGACGCCGCAAAACCAGCCACAGATGCCACGGCCACACCCCATGAGATCATCGCTAGAGAATTGGCGGCTCTACAGGCGGACCTTCGCAGTCGTTTGCTCCAGACGATCGTGGAACAGTCGCCGGCATTCTTTGAGCGCCTCGTGCTGGATGTGCTTATGGCCATGGGGTATGGTGGCTCGCGCGAGGACGCGTCGGAGCACCTCGGCAGGAGTGGCGACGAAGGCATCGACGGCCGGATTAATCAGGATGCTCTAGGCCTCGATCAAGTGCTGGTGCAGGCGAAGAAATACCGCCCTGATCGCACGGTGGATCGCAAGGAGGTGCAGGCATTCATCGGATCGCTCTCGGGGCAGGGCGTGACGAAAGGTGTCTTCATCACCACGAGCAGCTTTGTCTCCAGCGCTCACGAGTTCGTCGCTCGCGGCTCCACGACCAAGGTTGTGCTCGTGGACGGCAAGATGCTGATCGACCTGATGATCCGCCACGGCATCGGCCTGCGCGTAGCCCAAGAGTTCAAAATCTACGAGATCGACCAGAACTACTTCGACGAAGAGGAGTAGACCCAAATATGAGTTTTCGCATTGGAACTGTTCTTGAGCGAGAAGCCTACCAGGTTGCTCGCCAAGTATACGAAGGAGAGATTCGGCCGACAGACGCGATAGATTATCTTGCGGATATAGGCCTCAATCGGAGCAGCGCACGAGATTTTCTCTACATTCTGAAGAGCATGCTTGATGGCGTCGTCTACAAGCGCGCCATGAGCACCGGGGCGACCGACTATTTCATGCAAAAGGTTCGGGAGCACTATGGCCCTGAGAAGTTGGCAAACGCCATCGCCGCTCTCCGGCTGCATATTTCCTACAAAGGTGATGCGATGCCCGGCTACCTGGCGATCGCCGATAAATACGAGGAAAAGTCAGATTTACGCTTGAAGCCCCAAAGGCAGTTGTCGGAAGTGCAAATCCTGCCGATGTCGGCCGCCGAGTCGGATGAGCTGGCGATCACTGAGGTCCAAGAGGAATATTTTCTCAATCAGTTGCCGTTTCAGAGGAAGGGGAGTTACCGGTGCTACACAACTATTACCGCGCCTCCAGGATCGCTCGTGCTTTTTCAATACGCTGGGAAAATCATCGCCACGGCCCGATTGATCGGGAAGGGCAGGCTGAGGAAACGTGATGTAGACGGATATTCTCGTGAGCTGCTCTTCGATCCTGCTTCAATCAGGATATTCGAGCCGATAGAGGCGGTGGTGATCTCGCGGATATGGCGAAAAGTCAGACAACTCGACCAAACGCGTTGGAAGCTTGATCCAAGGCGGCTTCCTGTTTTCGAACAATATGTTCGGCATGTCCGAGTCCCCGGATTGCGCGACGGAGATGCGGAAACCGATTCCGATGCCCCGGGGTATGTTCCTAGCGGACTCGACACACGGGGCATTGCAACGAGCCAGATTCGGTTGCGGCGTGGGCAGCAGAGGTTTCGCAATGATTTGCTAAAGAGATACGGCAACAGGTGTCTAGTCACTGGGAGCTCAATTGTCGCACTTTTGGAGGCAGCCCACATCCTGCCGTTTCGAGGCTCAGCAGACAACCATCCGGAGAACGGATTGTTGCTCCGAGCAGATGTTCACACCCTGTTTGATCTTAATCTCCTCGGGATCGAGCCGAACGAGCTGAGAATCAAGTTGCGCCCGCACGTTGCCAAAGAATACGCACAGTTTAATGGCCAGTGCTTACGTTGTTCAGTCGGAATTAGACCGTCCAAGGACGCTTTGCGGGAACGCTACAGGGAGTTTATAGCCAAGCACGATTGAGATGACGCCTACCCAATGGGGTAAGCCTATAACCCAGCCGAGCTGAAAGCCAAACTGGCGACTGTGCTCACGCCGCCCAAGTTGGGCTGAATACAGCGCTCTTCCTGAGCTCACCACTAAGAGCGCGGTCCGGGCTTTGTGTTTCTTGGGGAATTTTATGTGCGTTCGCGGCGGGCGGAGGGATTTCGCTCCCCTTGGGGCTCAATTCCTTGTTCCTAACGCGGGCCTGCACTGCGGCGGCTGACGGTTCGTCCGGTGTGGGTCCACGCGGTCTGTCTTCGGGCGGACTCACGGATCAACGGCCCCATGAAACACACCTATTACCCCGCCCTCGACGGACTCCGCACCATTGCGGTTGGCATCGTCCTCTGCGCGCATGGCGGCGTGACGTGGTTCCGGAGCGGCGGGGTGGGTGTGGACATTTTCTTTGTCCTGAGCGGATTCCTCATCACGACCATTCTCAGCACCGAGCGGCAGCGGACGGGCGCGATTCATTTCCGCAATTTCTATGCCCGGCGCTTCCTGCGGCTGGCCCCGGCGCTGGTCCTCACCTGCGCGGTGGTAGCGGTGGCGAAGCCGGCCTTCGGCGAACCGTTTCCCGGCACCGATATCGCCTTCGCGCTGAGCTACACGGCGAACTGGGTGCAGGCGCTCTACCAATACCACCTCACGTGGCTGAACCACTGCTGGTCGCTGGCCATCGAGGAGCAGTTCTACCTGATCTGGCCGCTGGTCATCCTCGGGGTGGAGCGGACCGGGCGCGCGCCCGCGGCCAAGGCCGGGCTCCTGCTCGGCGGGGCGGCCGTCATCGCGGTGTATCGCGCGTGGCACGTCGGCCTCTGGACGGATGAGCGGATCAACTTCGGCCTCGATACGCGCATGGACTCGCTCATGACCGGCGCCGCCCTCGCGTATGCGGTGCAGGCGTGGCAAGGCGCTGCAGGTGGAACCGGCGCTCCGCGCGGGTTGGCTTGGGTCAGTCCGCTCCTCGGCCGGGTCCTCGCGCCGCTCGCCCTCGTGACGCTGTTTTTGATCCCCAACATTGTGACCTGGTATAGCCCGTGGATGGGCTGGATCGGCTATGTGCTGGTGGCCGGCCTGGCGGCGACGGTGTTGGCGGACCTGGTGTTGGGCCGGCACTCGCTGCTGGCCCCGGTGCTGGCGACGCGGCCGATGGTGTTCGTCGGGAAGATTTCCTACGGGCTCTACCTCCTGCACCTGCCGGTGTATTACGCCGTGGAGAAACTGATCCCAGAGGCCCCGCTGGTCGTGCGCCTCGGCTGGAAGGTCAGCGTGAGCCTGGCCCTCGCCACGGCCTCCTATTTCTGGATGGAGCGCCGCTTCCTGCAGTTGAAATCCAAATTCGAGAGGTAGGCGGGCGTGAGCCGACAAACGCGGGGCTGATGGCCCCGCCTCCACCCGAGCCGAAGCCAGCGTCGGGGATTGGCTCGGCAGCCTCGTCCCGCTTCGCGGGATCCGCGCTACGCGCAGCCCGTTCCGTCCCGCACGCGCGGGACTCCACAAACCCCTCCGGGGTTCGAAGTCTGCTGCGCAGACCGCCAAAAACAAAGCGCCCCTCGACCTTGATAGATCGAGGGGCGCCTTAAATTGGCGTCCCCACGGGGATTGGCTGTCCCGCCGAACCGGGACAGGTGCTGCGCACTCGCGGCTGCGCCGCGCCCCTTCTCCCTGCGCTTCGCTCCGGTCGTCGAACCTGCGGTTCGAACCGCACTTGCGTGCGGCGCACAAAAAAACCGCCGGATTAACGGCGGTTTTGGTGTGGCGTCCCCATTTGCCGGGCGACCCGGCCCGGACAAACACCGGGCTGGCAGCAGCCAGCAACGGCGCGGGGATTGATTCGGCCGTTCGGCCTCAGGGCTGCGCCCCACGCCTGCGGCGTGTCCTTCTTCAGTCGCTTCGCTCCTTGCGTCAAACCCGAGGGCAGTTGCTCCG
>CBINOW010000155.1:0-10056 GCA_966252395.1 uncultured Oleiharenicola sp.
GCGGGCGCCCGGTATGAATGCGGCAGCGCAAATAGGCCGCGTGTCCGGCAAAGCTCTCGATCACCTCCCAATCCGTCCGCGACGGACGCCCGCCTTCGCCCACCGTCATGCGATGCCGGTGCACCGGGTGGCGGCTGATGGCGCGGTTGATCGTGCCGCCGGGGTCCTTCGGCACACCCGAGACCAGCGTGACGTATTCCTTTTGCAGCGAGCGCGAGGCAAACTGGTCGGCCAGCGCGCGGTGCGCGGCGTCGTTCTTGGCCACGACGAGCAGACCCGTCGTCTCTTTGTCGAGCCGGTGCACGATACCCGGACGCTCCACGCCGCCGACGCCGCTCAACTCGCCCTCACAGTGGCCCAGCAGCGCGTGGACCATCGTGTCCTCGCCCGTGCCGACGCCCGGATGCACAACCATGCCGGCCGCCTTGTTGAGCACGATCAGGTGCTTGTCCTCGAAAATAACTTCCAGCGGAATCTCCACCGGCTTGAGTTCCGCCGGCTTCACTTCCGGAAAACTGAACTCCAGCACCTGCCCCGCCCGCACGTCATCCGCCTGGGCGATGACCTTGCCGTCCGCCTTCACCAAGCCCGCTTCCAACGCGCGCTGGAAGGCCGCCCGGCTGTGCTCGGGAAATGCCGCCGCCAGCACCTTGTCGGCGCGTTCGCGGCGGGATCCTTCGGGGACGGTGTAGGAGGTGGTCATCGTGTTTAGGTAGGGCAAGTCGTTCCGCGAGCACGGCTCATCCAGAGGATTCGCCCTACCCGTTGTTCACTTGCCCACCGGCTTGGCCGTCTCCGCAGCCTGCGCGCCGCGCAGCAGGGTCGCTGCGAGCGCATCCGTGGCCGAGCCGTCGCCGCCGGATTGCACGAGCACCTCGGGGGTGATCTTGATCTTGCCCTCGCTCACGAGCTTGAGGCTTTCGAGCAGGGTGACGCCGCGCGACCCTATGGCGGCCGCGAGGAGTTCGTAGCTTTCCTTCTTGGCCTGCGAGGTGATGCGGATGGTCTCGGCCTCGCCCTTGGCCGACTCCACCTGGGCGCGGGCGCGCTCGGCCGCGGTGCGCACGGCGAACTCCGCCTCGACCAGCTGCTTCTGCTGGTCGGCCTCTTCGCGGGCGCGGATGAACTGCTTGCGGGTCTGCTCGGTCTGCTCCTGCTGCTGGAAGGTTTGCTTCTGGTTGAGCGCGACTTCGCGATCCGTCTGCGTCTGCAGCAGCTGCTTGCCGGCGTCGGTGGCATCGAGGCCGATGGCGCCGATGAAGGCGCCCTCGAACTTCAATTTGTGCTCCTTGAACTGCTCGTCGATCATCCGCGTCGTGGTCGTCTCCACGCGGCTGCGGGTCGCGACGAACTCCAGCGCGCCGAGCGTCTCGGCCACGTTGCGGAGCGCCGCGCGCACGGTCGGCAAAATCAGGCGGGCCTCGAGCACCTCGAGTTCCTCCCCCTCCTGCTCATCCTTCACGATACGATCGGGATCGCCGAGCAGCGCCACCATGTAGGCGGCGTTTTCGGCCGTGACAGAGAGAGACAGGCGCACCTCCACGGGGAAGGTGAAACCGTCCTTGGAGCGCACGCGCACCGAGTCATCCCAGCCCGGCTCGGTCCGCGCCGGCTGGTTGCCCCGCGCCGCCGTGGCCGGGCCGCGCTCCACGTGCTGGTAGGTATAGACGCGCTGCGTCGTGCGGACCTTGATGACTTGGAAGGCGTCGGGGTGCAGGTTGTAGGCGCCGGGCAGGAGCGGCTTGTTCCAGATGCCGCGGTGGCCGGGCGGAACAATGTCCACGCCGTTGACCGTGGTCTTGTCCGCGCCCTCGTAGGTGGGGCCCGCATTGGCCTTCACCACGCCGACTTCACCGGCGGAGATGAAGGTCACCGGCTTCATCTGCACGCTAAAGAGCGCCGGGTTGAAGCGGTAGCGGCCGGGCGTGAGGATGGTGAGCTGCGGGCCGCGCCGGCTGTCGGGGCTTTCGAGAAATTTCCGCGCATTGAGCATGTCGTCGGCCGACTTCCAGGCCGGCGCATAGACGTCGCCTGTGGAAAGCGTGCGACCGTCCTGCGCGGTGACGATGCCGAGCTGGCCCTCGGGCACGAGCACGGTGTCCACCTTGCGGACCTCGTAGGACCACGGCCAGTAGCCGAAATGCCAGCCCGGCCCAAGCACGTCGGCCTGCGGGCCCTTCTCGCCCTTGAGGGCGATGATCTGTCCGGCGGGCAGGTCGGAGCCGAGCGTCTTGATGACAAGACCGGTCTCATCCTCGGCGACATTCACCGCCGAGGCAAAGATCAGCACACCCACGCCAATCAGCACAAGCAGCACGGCGGCGCCGCCGACCGAGCCCTTGCCCGCGGGCGTTTGGGAAAAGCCGCGCAGCGCGAACGCCACGAGACCGGCAAAGAGAAGAAGGCCGCCAATTACGAGTGCTGACATAAAGATTCCTCCGTTGGGGTTGGTTGAGTGAAGTCCCAGAGCTACCGGCGCTCACCGTGAAGTCAATGGGACGGCCGTTACGAATCGCCGGCGTGTTTCGACCGGACCCGCGGCCGGTGTCCGATTCCGCGTCGGTCCGGTGTCATCTTCAATACCCGCTCAAAAACTCCTTCGGCAGCGGGGCGTGGGCCTTGAAGGCGTGGCTGCGACCCGCGAATTCGTAGGTGAAGGCGGTTTCCAGCGAGTGCAGGAACAGCCGGTCGCTGCCGGTGGCCTTCTTGAAGGCGCGATTCAGGCCGAAGTCGCCGTAGGTCTGATCCCCGATGATCGGCAGCTCGCGCTTGGCGCACTGCACGCGCAACTGGTGGCTGCGGCCGGTCGTCGGTTCGAGCCTGACCAGCGAGGTCGAAAAACTGCGCTGCTGATGCCGCAACAGCTCGAAGTGGGTCTCGGCGGGAATGTTGCCGCGCGCGGCCGTGCGAATCTGGCCGCCCTGTTTGCTCACGGCGAGTTGATCGCGCCAGAGCTCGCGCTCCTTGTGCGGACGACCGAAGACGAGCGCGTTGTAGATTTTTCTCACCTGCTTCTTCGCAAAGTGCTCGCGCACCGCCATCGCCAGCTTTTCGGTGGCCGCAACCAGGATCACGCCCGAGGTCGCCGAATCCAGGCGGTTGAGCAACCAAAGCCGGCGCATCGTCCCATCGTCGGCTTTCCAGTGGAAACACTGCGCCTCCTTGTCGTAGCGGCAGGTGAGCAGCGAGCGGGCCTCGTCTTCAGAGCCGTTCGGATGCGAGAGCACCCCGGAGGGCTTGTCGAAGGCGGTGAGTCCGTTGGCGTCGGTGCGCAGCGCCTGCACCCCCTCGCCCAGCGGCAACGTTTCCCAGAAATCGGCCGGCACGCTCACGGTTACCGGTGATAGAAGCGGAACGTCAGCGTCTGCTCCTCGCCCATCATCGCGATCATCTGGTCGGTCCACTTGCGATAGGGCTGACGCGCCTGGATGGCGTTTTGGCAGGAGAAGACGGCTTGCCGGCCGGCGCCTTCGTCCTCGACCTTAACGATGTCGGTTTCGCCGTTGGAGTTGATCTTGAAGGTCACCGCGACCATGGAGCCTCGCGGCGGGGAGATGCGACTCTCGTCGAGGATGCGATACCAAGAGGCTTGGATGATTTCGATAAGCTCCTGGAGATATTCGCCGTATTCGCTCCAACGCGCATCAATGCCGGTGATGCCGATGTTCGCGACGCCGGGCGCCCGGTTCGTCAGGATGGTCGAGCGCGGCGCCGTCAGGCGCGGGCGGGCCTTGGGCTGGGCCGCGGAGGCGGCGTTGATCGCCACCATACCGCCATCCGGATTCTGGGAATCGGCCGAGCCCTCCACCGCTTGATCGGCATGGGTTGAGGCGGCCTTGCTGTTGGAAACATTGCTCGCAATGCCGTCAGGATTGTCCCCCGTAAGTTTTTCCACCCCGGCGTCTGGCGTCTGGAGCATGCGCACCAACTGCTCCTGCTGGTCCACCTCGGCGGTCGCTTCGCGCTCGGGGCGGGCGGCGTTGCCGTCCTGCGGCTCGGCCATGTCGCCGGTCACGATGGACATGTCGTTCTTGATCTCGTCCTGGCCGTTGGTGATCGAGGGGCGGCGCTCCGGGTCGAGTTCCTTGGCGGTCTCGAGCTGCGCCGACTGCTGGTTGCGGTTGCTGAAATTGACCGTCTTGTCCGGCTCGTTCTCGGGCGCATCGGGATTGGTCTCCACGAAGCGGAACGGATCGCGCTCCTTCTCCCGGGCGTCCTGCGCCAGCTCGAAGTCGAAGGTCTTGCCCCGCTCCGTCGTGTTCAGGTGGATGCCGGTATGCACGCCGGAAAACTCGTCGAAGGCGAACCGCGGCGACAACACCGCCAGCAGAACGTGAAACAGCACCGTTCCGACGATGCCGATGAGGATCGAGCGGTCGGAACCTTCTTTTTCAGGTGCCTCGGGGCGGTCCCCAAAGGCGGCGTAACGGGAGGTGCTCACGGATTGGTTGTAAAATCAACGCCCTAGACCCGCCTGAGTCAAAAGTTGTTTCATTTCATCCACTGGCAAACCCACAATATTTGTCAGCGACCCGGTGAATCCGGCCACGATCAGGTCGCCGTGCTCCTGGATCGCGTAGCCGCCGGCCTTGTCGAGGGTGTGCACCCGGCTCAAGTAGAGTTCGATCGTCGCCGCATCCAGAACCTTGAAGGTCACGTCGCTGGCCACACCCCGGTCGAGCTTCAGCCCGTCGCGCAGCCGTCGCACCGCCAGGCCGGTGAACACCGTGTGGGTGCGCCCGCTGAGCATCCGCAGCATCGCCCGGGCCTCGGCGGCATCGCGCGGCTTGTTGAGCACGGTCTGGTCGATGAACACGGTCGTGTCGGCGCCGATCACCGTTGCGTCGGGATGCCGTGCCGCGACCCAGTCGGCCTTGAGCGCGGCGTTGTGCGCGACCATCACGCGTGGATCGGCGTCCGGCGCCTCGTGCTCCGTCACTTCGGCCGGAACGATGTCGAATTGATAACCGAGGCCCGCAAGCAGTTCGCGCCGCCGGGGCGAGGCGGAGGCGAGGATGAGACGATGGCCTGGGAGCGCGGGAGGCATGCGGGTTGGACGTTTCATCCACGGCACTTTGACGGAGGATGAGGTATTGCAGTCGGGCGGCTTGACCCCCAGTTGTCTAACTCAATCTCCATGCGCATCGGCCTGGCCCAAATCAATACCATCGTCGGCGATCTCGCCGGAAACCGCCGTCTCATCGAAGCGGCCTACAAGACCCTCGTCGCCCAGGGCGCGGAACTGGTCGTCTTCCCGGAACTCGTCGTCAGCGGCTACCCGCCGCGCGACCTGCTCTTCAAGCGCCGCTTCGTCTCCGACGTCGAGGCCGCGACCCGCGAAATCGCCGCCAACATCGGCGCCGTGCCGGCCGTGATCGGCTACACCGAGACCAACACCACGCGCCAGGGCCGCCCCTACTTCAACTCCGCCGCCTTCTGCCAGGGCGGCCAAATCCTCGCCTCCGCCCGGAAGTGCCTGCTGCCGACCTACGACGTGTTCGACGAGGACCGCTACTTCGAGCCCGCCGCCAGCCCCACCGTGGTCGAGTTCGGCGGACGCCGGATCGCCATCACCATTTGCGAGGACATCTGGACGCACAGCATGATCTCCACCCGCCACCTCTACAACGGCGTGGACCCCGTCGCGCAGCTCGTCGGCAAGTGCGACCTCATGGTCAATCTCTCCGCCAGCCCGTGGTATCACGGCAAGGGCCACGTGCGCCACACGCTCGTCGCCGACACTGCCCGCCGCCTCGGCTGCCCGGTCGCCTACGTCAACGCCATCGGAGGCAACGACGAACTCATTTTCGACGGCCGCAGCCTCGCCACCGATGCCAACGGGCGAATGCTCGCCGGATTGGCCGCGTTCCGCGACGACCTGCAGGTGATTGAGCTCGGCAAGGTCACGCCGCACAGCCGACCGCCGGTCGTGCCCAATCCGGCCGACGCCCCCTACCTGCACGCGAGTTTCAGCCAGGAAGAACTGGCCGACATCTACGAGGCGCTCGTCCTCGGCGTGCGCGACTACGCCCGCAAGACCGGTTTCAAGAAGACGCTGCTCGGCCTCTCCGGCGGCATCGACTCCGCGCTCACCGCCGTCATTGCCGCTGAGGCGCTCGGCCCGCAGAACGTCATCGGCGTCAGCCTGCCCTCGGTCATCTCCAGCCAGCACTCGCGCGACGACGCCGCCGCCGTCGCCAAGAACCTCGGCATCGCCTACCACACGATGTCCATCGCCGACGTGGTCGCCTCCGCCGAGGGGGCGCTCGCACCGATCTTTGCCGGACGCCCGCGCGACATCGCCGAGGAAAACATCCAAGCCCGCGCCCGCGGCCTGTTGCTCATGGCCATCTCCAACAAGTTCGGCGCCCTGCTCCTCACCACCGGCAACAAGAGCGAGCTGGCCGTCGGCTACTGCACGCTCTACGGCGACATGTGCGGCGGCCTCGCCGTGATCAGCGATGTGTTCAAGACGCAGGTCTATGCCCTCTCGCGCTGGATCAACCGCCACAAGGAGATCATCCCGGTCAACTCCATCGACAAGGCCCCGAGCGCCGAGCTGCGCCCGAATCAGACCGACCAGGACAGCCTGCCGCCCTACGACATGCTCGACGCCATCCTCAAGGGCTACGTCGAGGAAGGCCTCTCCCGCGCCGACCTCGTCGCCCAGGGCTTCGCCGAAGCCGTCGTCAACGACGTCGTCCGCAAGGTGGACCTTAACGAATACAAGCGGAAGCAAGCCGCCCCCGGCCTGAAGATCACCCCCCTCGCCTTCGGCGTCGGTCGCCGCATCCCGATCGTGCAGAAATACGTCAGCTGATTATGTTTCCCGAGCGTCGAAAGGATCCGTCAGATAAGTGGCCGGTGCTGATTAACGGCATTCTGCTACTGGGACTGTTGCTCTTCTTTATCGTTTGGTTCATCGTCAGTGGTGTAATCAGCTTCGGTCGACGTGGCTCCCTAGTCTTGGTTCGTTACACAGAAAACCCACAGCTGTTTTGGTTTTGGATCGGAATTATTTCCGTCGTGGGACTGATTGCCGTGGTCACATATTGCGCTATCCGACTTCCAAATGACTCCGATGACGTCTGAAACTCTCTTCGCCCGCGCCCTACAGCTCATCCCCGGTGGCGTCAATTCGCCCGTCCGGGCTTTTCGCTCCGTTGGCGGCGCGCCGTTCTTCACCAAGTCCGCCCAAGGCGCCACGCTCACCACGGTCGACGACCGCGAGCTGATCGACTTCGTCTGCACCTGGGGACCGGCCATTCACGGGCATAATCACCCGGACATCCATGCGGCGATCAGCCGTGCCCTCCACTTCGGCACCTCCTTTGGCACGCCGAATCCCTACGAGGTCGAGATGGCGGAGCTGATCGTGTCGTTTTTCCCCTCGATCCAGAAGGTCCGCATGTGCAGCAGCGGCACCGAGGCCACGATGTCGGCCATCCGGCTCGCCCGCGGCTTCACCAAGCGTGACAAGATCATCAAGTTTGCCGGCTGCTACCACGGCCACAGCGACTCCTTGCTTGTCGCGGCCGGCTCGGGCGCGCTCACCCACGGCAACCCCGACAGCGCCGGCGTGCCCGCGGCCTTCGCCCGCGAAACCGTGGTTCTGCCCTACAACGACACCGCCGCGCTCGACGCCGCGTTCGCGGCCAACCCCGGCCAGATCGCCTGCGTCATCCTCGAGCCCTACATCGGCAACGTTGGCTTCATCAAGCCCGACCCCGGTTATCTCCAGCACGTCCGCAAGGTCACCGCCGCGCACGGCACCGTGCTCATCTTCGACGAGGTCATGACCGGCTTCCGCCTCGCCCGCGGCGGCGTGCAGGAGCTGGAGAAAATCACCCCGGACCTGACCACCCTCGGCAAAATCATCGGTGGCGGCCTGCCGGTCGGCGCTTTCGGCGGGCGCGCCGACATCATGGATTATCTGGCCCCGCTCGGCCCGGTCTATCAGGCCGGCACCCTCAGCGGCAACCCGCTCGCCATGGCTGCGGGCATCGCCTCGCTGAAGCTGCTAAATCATAATCCAAGGGAAACGATCTCGCCCTACGAAACTATGGATGCGCTCGGACGTCAAATCCGCAACGCGGCCCTGACCGCAGCCAAGGCCAAGGGTATACCGCTCCAAGTTCCGCAAGTCGGTTCCATGTTCAGTCTGTTTTTCACCGCTACGCCCGTGCGCGACATGGCCAGCGCCTTGACCTCGGACGCCAAGATCTATGGGCGCTTCTTCCGCGCCTGCCTTGACGGCGGGGTCTACCTCCCGCCCAGTGCCTATGAATCCTGGTTCTTAAGCACTGCACATGAGGGAGCGGCGGTAGAGGTAGCTTGCGAAGTCATCACCTCTGCCATTAAGTCCCTCTAAGGAACTTCCACCACCAGCCGTTATCTTCCCGGCATGAACAACCAGCAGCGAAGCAGCCAAGTTGGCGTGATGTGGGGCATGGCTTTGCTCCTATGCTCCTTCGTGTTTTCCGTCGCCCAACCGCATAATGCCCCGTTGCTCGGCCTCGAAGAACTCCAGCCGGGTATGAAGGGCGAGGTCTGGACGGTCTTCAAGGGCAGCGCGCCTGAGCCCTTCGCCGTGCAGGTGACCGGGGTGCTCCGCAACGCCCTCGGGCCGGGCAAAAGCATGATCCTCTGCGAACTCACCGACCCGCGCGTCCAGGGCATGGGCGCCGTGGCCGGCATGAGCGGCAGCCCGCTCTACATTGACGGCAAACTCGCCGGCGTGCTGGCCTACCAGATCCAGCGCTTCGAGACCGTGCGCCACGCGGGTTTCACGCCGATCAAGGACATGCTGGAAGTCTCCACGCTGCCGGCGCCGCGAGATGCACTCAACCCGACGCCCATCCCGATCAAGGGCGGCCAGAACGCCCGCTCCACCGCCCCGAGCGACATCCAACCGCTCACCCCCGCCTTCACGGCCGGAGGCCTTTCCCCGCTCGTGACCAGCCTGTTCGCCCCGCAGTTCGAGTCTCTCGGCCTCTCTTTCAACGCGCTCGGCGGCAGCCTTGATTCCAGCGCCGAGCCTTCCGCGCTCAGCGCTCAGTCCGCCTTGCAGCCCGGCGGCGTGGTTGCCGTAGCTCTCGCCGTGGGCGACATCACCATTGCCGGCACCGGAACGGTTTCGCATGTGGACGGTTCGCACGTCCTCGCCTTCGGCCACCCGATGCTCTCGCTCGGCGCCACCGAACTGCCGATGGCCGCCGCCGAGGTCGTCACGATCCTCCCCAGCCAGCTCAACTCCATCAAGGTCTCCAACACCGGACCGATCATCGGCGCCTTCAGCCAAGACCGCCTCTCCGGCATCTACGGCGAACTCGGCCGCGAGCCGGCCATGGTGCCGATCGAGATCAGTTTTCCCACGCGGCAGAACCGGAAATCCCTCCACTTCCGCGTCGTCCGCCACGAGCAGGTGCTCCCGATCATCGCCGCCTCCGGCCTGGCCCAGGCGGTCAACGGCTCCAACGAGTCCGGCTTCACCCGCGGCTTCCGCGTGACGGTGAACGTCGAGTTTCCCGGCCGCGAACCGGTTGAGATTAGCCAGATCTACCCGGGACCGCAGGGGCTCAACCAGGGCCTGACCGAACTCGTGGGCAACCTCTCGCTCTGGCTCTTCAATCCCTACGAGCGCGTCTTCCCCGATCGCATCCGCTTCGCGGTGGAGGACACACCCGACAGCCCGCAGGGCATCGTGGAACAGTTCCAGCTGTCGCGCACCAGCGCCCTGCCCGGCGAGCATGTGGATCTCAGCCTAGGCTGGCGCGGCTTCCAGCGGGCCAGCCGCACCGAGTCGCTCGGCCTCGACATCCCGCGCGAGTGGGCCGGCAAGGACTTGGAAGTAATCGTGACGAACGGTCCGGCGCTCGACGAGCTGACCGGCCGCTCCCGCACCTTCGTCGTGGCGCAGCTGCGCGGCTTCGACGAATACATCTCCGCGCTCCGCCAGTTCCGTCGCACCGACGGTCTCTACGTCGCCGTGGTCGAGAAAACGCGCCTGCTCACCGATCAGCGCGAAACCACCGCGGAGATGCCCGGCTCGCTCGA
>CBINOW010000156.1:0-9928 GCA_966252395.1 uncultured Oleiharenicola sp.
GTGGATGTCCTCCGAGCCGCGGCGGTAGATTTTTTCCACGCGGTCACCGTGCACGAGGGGCGGGGTGGTTTCGCTCAAGGTTTCTTTTCGGCGACGGCGGCGCCGTCGGCCAGGGTGGCGGGGGGATCGAGAATGACGCGTTCGCCGGCGGCGAGGCCGGCGGTGACCACGGCGTCGCCGGTGGGCGGGCCGCCGAGGGTGACGGCCCGGCGCTCGGCGCGGCCGTCGCGAAGGACGAACACAAGGGAACGGTTGTCCTGCTCGCGCACGGCGGCGCGGGGCACGGCGACCGCGCGGGTGACCGGAGCCGCGGCGGGGCCGGCCTTTTCCTGGAAGGCGACCTTCACGGCCATCTGGGGAAGGATGCGCGGGTCGAGCTGATCGAAGCCGACGCGCACGCGCACGGTGGACTTTTGCCGGTCGGCGGTCGGGATGATCGCGATGACCTTGCAGGGGATGCGCCACTGCGGGTAGGCGTCGAGCGTCGCCTCGACGGGCTGGCCGGGGGTGACGCGGTTGATGTAGCTCTCGTTCACGTCGATCTCGATTTCCAGGGACTCCATGTCCACGACGGTGCAGATGCCGGTGCGGGTGAAGCCGCCCGAGGACATCGGGGAGATCATTTCGCCGGGCTGGGCGTTCTTCGAGGTGACAATGCCGCCGAAGGGCGCACGGATGACCGTGTCGTCGAGCTGCTGCCGCCAGACGGCGACGCTGCGCTCGGCGACGGTGACGTCGGTCTGCTGGAGGGCGAAGCGCGCGCGCAAGGCGAGCAGCGCGGACTCGGCGCGGTCGTAGTCGGCCTGGCTGGCGACACTGCCCTTGAGCAGCGCGGTCTGGCGGGCCAGGTCGCGCTCGGCCTCGGCGAGGCGGACCTTGGTTTCCTCGAGGCCGGTGCGCACGGAGGCGAGTTGGGCTTCGGCGAGGGCGAGGCTGGTGCGGACATTGGTGTCGTCGAGGTGGGCGAGAACCTGGCCGGCCTCGACGCGCACGCCCTCCTCGATGAGGACATCGAAGACCTTGCCCGTGACCTTGGAGGAGACGGTGGCCTCGCGGCGGGCGACGACGTAGCCCGAGGCGTTGAGGACCGTGCGTTCCCCGCCCGGACCGGCGGAGACTTCGCGGGCGGTGGCGACCTGGACCTCGATCGGCTTGGGGCGGGAAAACCACCACACGGCCAGCAAAATGACGACGGCCAAGGCCGCGAGGGCGGCATACAGCCCTCCACGGGAGGAGGACGGCGGCAGGGCGGGGCGGTTGATGCGCAGGTCATCCAACTTCGGGGCGGGCGCGCTCATTCCCAGCACGCTAGCAACCACCGGCAAGTTCGGTCAACCGCGTTGAGGTCACCATGGCTTAGGTCATGGGTGCGCCGGACTGGGGCATACCGGCAGGAGTCGGCTTTACAGTCCGTAAAATGTGCCGATATCTGGAGCCAACCTCCCGTGTCACCTCCCTCCACGGAATCACCCCGGTGGCTGCGCGTCACTGCCTGCCTGACCTTGGCCATTGGACTCCTCGTGGCTGTGGGCTGGGTGATGGACTGGCCGTGGGCGCGGCAATGGAGTCCGCGCACCCTCGATGCGACGATGAACGCCGCCATTGGACTGATGGTGTGCGCGCTGGGGTTGCTGGCGCGCAGTGCCGGCCTGATCCGCACGAGCCGGGTGGCCGGCCTGATCGTGATGCTGCTGAGCATCGCGGTGCTCACGGAGCTGATCACCGGGCGGCTGACCTGGATCAATCACCTGCTTTGGACGCAAAAGGAGGTATATATGTGGGCTTCGGGGCGGATGGCGCCGCACAGCGCCATCACCTTTCTCGTGGCGGGCCTCGGCCTGGCGCTGGGCGGGACCCGCTGGATTTCACGCGACGGGGAGCGCTTCGTGGCGGGCTTTCCGCTGGGCACCGGCTTTCTCGCCCTCGTCCATTACGTGTGCATCGTCTCGTTCTATCCGGGCGAAATCCAGGTGCGCAACATGGGCCTGCCGGTCGCGCTCGGTTTTCTCCTGCTGGGCGCCGGGCAGATCAACTGGAGGCGGAAACTGCGCGGCGAGGGCAGTCCGCGTTTTTTTGCGGGCATTTCCGCCGCCTTCATCACGTGCATCGCGGTTTACATGGTGGTGGGCAACAGCCTGCTGATGGACATCAACCACGAGGTGGTGCGGACGCAGGAATCCCGCGCGGCGATCAACAGTCTCATCTCGCGGGTCGCGCGCATGGAGTCCACGGCGCGGGCCTACGTGCTGACCGGCGAAAGCGGCTTCGGCAACCGCGTGGACGTGCATGCGGCGGAGATGAGGAAGCAACTCGCCGCGCTGCCGCCCATGTTGCAATCCCAGCCCGACCGGCTGGAAGAGCTGCACCGGCTCTCGCAGGAGAAGATCGCGATCACGGAACGTCTGGTGGCCGTCCGAGAGGGGCAGGGCCTCGCGGCTGCGACCGCGTATCTGGCTGCGATCCCGCAGGAAGCATCGAGCCGGCTGGTGCGCCTGGCGGACGAATTGTTGGCGAATGAAGAGGCCCAGCACCGCCGGAGCGTCGCGATGCAGGAGGTGTTGGAGACCAACATCCGGATCGTGCTGGGGACCGGCGGGCTGCTGGTGGCGATCATGATGGGTGCGACGAGCTGGGTTTCGATCCAGGCGGCCCGGGCGCGGCAACGGGCGGAAGACGGATTGCGCGAGGTCAGCGCGCTGCAGCGCGCGGTGCTCGACGGCACCGTCCTGTCGGTGATCGCGACCGAGACCGACGGCACTATCCGAGAGTTCAACCGCGGGGCCGAGCTGATGCTGGGCTACACCCGCGGGGAAATGGTGGGCCGGTGCACGCCCGAGATCATCCATGTCCCCGGCGAGGTCGTGGTCCACGCAGCCGAGCTGAGCGCCCGGTTGGGGCGGAGGATCGAACCCGGGTTCGAGGCTTTCGTCGCCCGGGCGCGGCTGGGCGAGGTGGATGAGCGCGAGTGGACCTATGTGCGCAAGGACGGCACCACGTTTCCGGTGCAGCTGAGCGTCACGGCCCTGCAGGACGAGGCGGGCCGGATCACCGGGTTTCTGGGAGTGGCCCAGGACTTGACCGAGAAAAAGCGTGCGGAGATCGCGCTGCAGGCGAGCGAAAAGAAGCTCGGCCAGGTCCTCGGGCATGCCGACTGTCTGGTGTGGGAGGCGCAGGTCACGCTGAAGCCGGGGGACTGGAACTGGCAGATGACGGTCTATCCCTCGGGCCTCTACAGCCGCCTGACCCAGCAGCACGGGGTCGAGGAGGGTGCCGGGCTCTGGTATCGCTTCCAGGTGCCGGAGCAGGAGGAGATGAACCGGAAAAGCCGCGCGGCGATGGAGCGCGGCGATCCGGGCTACGTGCAGGAATTCCGCCTGCTCCGCGAGGGGCGCACCACCTGGCTGCGCGAGGCGGTCGCGATCGTCCGTCAGGAGGAAAACGCTTTCTGGCTGGTGGGTGTCGCCACCGACGTCACCGAGCGCAAGCAGCTCGAAACCGCGCTGGCCAAGAGCGAGGGGCAGTTCCGCAGCGCCTTCGACTACGCCGGCATCGGCATGGCGCTGGTCTCGCCCGAGGGCCGCTGGCTGCAGGTCAACCAGGTGCTCCGCACCCTGCTCGGCTACAGCGAGGCGGAGCTGCTGAGCCGCACCTTCCAGGAGGTGACCCATCCCGAGGATGTGGAGAAGGACCTCGCGAACATGCAGGACCTGCTGGCTGACCGCCGCCACCACTTCCAGATCGAGAAGCGCTACCTGCACCGCGACAGCCATGTCGTGCACACGCGGCTCACGGTCACGCTGGTGCGCAACCCCGACAATTTCCCCCTGCTTTTCATCGCGCAGATCGAGGACATCACGGCGCGCCATCTCGCCGAACAGGCGTTGATCGCCAGCCAGCGCCAGCTCAGCGACGTGTTCCGCTCCATGGCCGAGGGCCTGGTCGTGCATGACGCCAGCGGCCGGATCATCGAGTGCAACACCGCGGCCGAGGGCATCCTCGGCCTCACCCGCGATCAGCTGCTCGGGCTGAGCGAGTTTAACCCGCGCTGGCAGATTCTGCGCGAGGACGGCACGCCGTGCCCGCCCGAGCAGGTGCCCTCGAGCATCACGCGCCTGACCGGCCGGTCCCAGCGGGGTGATATCCTGGGCGTGCGCAAGCCGGACGGCAGCCTCAGCTGGGTGTCGGTCAACACCGAGCCCATCCTCGATGAGCACGGCTACCTCCAGTCCGTCGTGGCCAGCTTCGCCGACATCACCGCGCGCCGGCAGGCGGAGATCAAGCTGCGTGAGGCCCTGACCGAGGCGCAGCGTTTCCGCGAGGCGCAGGACAGCATCCCGTCCTTCGTTTACATGAAGGACATCCGCTCGCGCTACATCTACGCCAACCGGCCCACGCTGGAGCTGTTCAAGTGCAAGGCCGAGGAGCTCGTGGGCAGCGACGACGACCGCTTCTTCTCCGCGGATACGGCGCAGGCCCTGCGCGAGATCGACCAACGCGTTTTCGCGGGGGAAACCTCCAACCGGGAAATCGCCACCACCGACAGCGAGGGCCGGCCGCGCTACTATTGGGAGATCAAGACCCCGATCTACGCCGACCCGGAGCGTCGGGAGGTGTGCGGCCTGCTCGGCATCTCGACCGACATCACCGAACGCAAGCTCACCCAGCAGGCGCTGGCCGAGGGCGAGGAACGCATGCGGCTCTTCGCCGAGCATGCCCCGGCCTCGGTGGCGATGTTCGACCGCGAGATGCGCTACCTCGTGCACAGCGCGAAGTGGCTGAAGGATTACGGGCTGGAGGGGCGCACCATCATCGGTCGCTCCCACTATGAGGTGTTCCCCGAGATCGGCGAGCACTGGAAGGAAATCCACCGGCGGTGCCTGGCGGGCGCCACGGAGATCAACGAGGCCGACCCCTTCGAGCGGGCCGACGGGCACCGCCAGTGGCTGAGCTGGCGCGTGCAACCGTGGCACACGGCCGACGGGAGCATCGGCGGCGTCGTCATGTTCACCGAGGACATCACCCACCGCAAGGAGCTGGAGGTGAAGCTGGCCCAGGCGCGTGACGAGGCACTCGCCGCCTCGCGCCTGAAATCGGAATTCCTCGCCAACGTGAGCCATGAGATCCGCACCCCGATGAACGGCGTGCTCGGCATGGCAGAGCTGCTCATGGACACCCACCTGACCGAGGACCAGCGGCAGATGGGCCGGGTGATCCAGTCCAGCGCCCACAACCTCCTCACGATCATCGACGACCTGCTGGACTTTGCGAAGATCGAGTCGGGCAAGTTCCGGCTCACCACCCGTGAATTCAACCTGGCGGAGCAACTCGAGCAGGCCCTGGCCCTGATGGTGCCGCGCGCCGTCAGCGGGCAGATCAGCCTGCAGAACGACTGGCCCGGCGACCTGCCGGCGCGCCTGTGCGGCGATCCCGGCCGCATCCAGCAGGTGCTGGTCAACCTGCTGGGCAACGCCGTGAAATTCACCGAGCGTGGCACCGTGAAGCTCGTCGTGAAACCGCGGGAGGCAGCCGCGGCCGGCCGCTATGCGTTCCGCGTCGAGGTGCAGGACACGGGCATCGGCATCCCGCCGGACCAGGTCCCGCGCCTGTTCCAGCCCTTCGTCCAGGCCGACGGCTCCAGCACGCGGCGTTTCGGTGGCACCGGCCTCGGGCTGGCGATTTCCCGCCAGCTCATCGAGCTGATGGGGGGGCGAATCGGTTGCGAGAGCCAGCCCGGTCAGGGATCGGCTTTCTGGTTCGAACTGGAGCTCGATGTCGCGACCGGGCCTGCGGCGCCGGCGGCGGCCAAACTGCCGCCCCGCTCGGCGGAGCCGTCCGCCCGCATATTGGTGGCCGAGGACCAGCAGGCCAACCAGCTCGTGATGCGGCTGCTGCTCACCAAGATGGGCGTGGACTTCACGCTCGTGGGCGACGGCCTGGCCGTCATCGACGAGCTGGGCCGCGAGGATTACACCCTGGTGCTGATGGACTGCCAGATGCCCCGCATGGACGGCTACGAGGCCACCCGTCTGATCCGGGCCGGGGCCGCCGGCCCCGAGCGGTCGGCGACGCCGATCGTGGCGCTCACCGCGCACGCGATGGCGAGCGATCGCGAGAAATGCCTGGAAGCGGGCATGGACGACTACCTCTCGAAACCGGTGCGGTTTGAGACGCTTCAACCCATCCTGCAGCGGCTGGGCATCGGGTTCATCCCGCCCACCGACACGACTCCGTCCGTGTCCCCGGCCGCCGCCGTGCTGGACGAGTCGCAGCTGGACCAGTTGCGCGCCCTGCCGGGGCGGAACGGGCCGCGGTTGCTGGATGAACTGGTCGCCATGGCGCTCCGGGAGATGCCTGCGGGTCTGGCGGAGCTGCGGGCTCACGTGAGCGGCCAGGCGCGGAACCCGGCCATGCAAAGCGCCCACCGCCTGGCCGGCAGCGCTGCCAACCTCGGGGCCACCGCCCTGCGCGTGGTCCTGCTGGAAATCGAAAAGGCGGCGGAAGCGGGCGAATGGCCGCAGGTCGAGCGGCGCCTCGACGGCCTTGACCGGGAATGGAATACGGTCCAACAAGCCCTTCGCGGGCTCCTCCCGCCCGCCGCCCCATGAAAATTCTCATTGTCGAGGACGATCCGATCGCCGGTGCCGTGCTGGAGGCTTCGCTCCGGTCGCTCGGGCATGAGGTCACGATGGCGACGAACGGCCGGGACGGCTGGGACTGTTTCAACGGCTCGGCGCACCGCCTGGTCATCAGCGACTGGATGATGCCCGAGATTGACGGCCTCGAGTTCTGCCGCCGCGTCCGGGAGCAGGGCGGCGACTACACCTACTTCATCCTGCTGTCGAATCTGGCCAACAGCGCCGAGAACCTCGACCAGGCCATGGCCGCCGGGGCGGACGACTTCCTTTCGAAGCCGGTGAAGCCGGCCGAGCTGCGCGCCCGGCTCCGCGTGGCCGAACGCATCCTCAATTACGCCACGCAGGTCCGGCAGCTGCAGCAGATCATCCCGATCTGCGGCTATTGCCGGAAGCTGCGCGACGACCACAACTACTGGAGCCAGGTGGAGGAATACATCGGCAAGCAGACCGGCTCGGAATTCAGCCACGGCGTGTGTCCCGACTGCTACGAGCGCGTGCTCGTGCCGCAGATGCAGAAGCTCGGCGTCGAGCCGCCGCCCTATCCGCAGGTCACCCGCGTGCACAAGTAGGCCCGCTCAGTGCCGCAGCGTGGCGCGCGCCAGCGCGTCGCTGCCATCGTTGGCCACGGGCTTGATGCCCAGCACGGCGCAGAGCAGGTTGTAAACGTCCACGTTTTCGGCGGTGTCCAGCGTGGTCTGGCGCCGGAAGGCCGGTCCCTCCGCGATGAACAGGGCGCCCATCTCGGGCGCGGCCGGATCCCAGCCGTGGTTGCCGTGCTTGTAGCGGGCGCGGAAGGCCGGCCAGCCGGCTTTCCGTTCCAGGTTCCAACCGGTGTCGGCTAGCAGCAGAATCGGCGGGATGCGTTCGCCGGAGTTGTAGTGGAAGCGCGCGGGCATCGCCTCGCGGGCATAGACCTGCACCTGCGGCGGGAGCTTGGCGCGGATGCCGGCAATGAGCGCGGCCGCGTCCACGCCGGGCTTGGGCCGCAGACCGGCGTAGGTCCCGATCGCCTCGATGTTCACGAGGGACAGGTCCACCAGGTCGTCGAGGAACACCACGCGTTCGGGACTCATCGCGGCCATGCCGTGGTCCGACACGATGACGAGATTGGCCGTCTCGCGCAGCCCGAGGCGCGTCAGGCCCTCGAGCAGCCGGCCGACGGCCGCATCGGCGGTGCGCACCGCCGCGATGGTTTGGGGTGCGTCCGGTCCGAAATCGTGGCCGGCGTCGTCCACCAGGTCGAAATAGAGCGTCAGGAGTTTCGGGCGTTCAGCCGGCGGGAGCGCCAGCCATTCCAGCAGGCCGTCCACGCGCGCCTCGGCCGGCAGCTTCTTGTCGAAGGGGCGGAAGAGGGTCGGACGCCGGCCTTGCAGCTCGGCCTCCGAGCCCGGCCAGAAGAAACAGGCCGAGCGGACGCCCTGCTTTTCGGCGGTGATCCACACCGGCTCGCCACCGCTCCACCAGCGCGTCTCGGTCCGCGCCATCGTGAAGTTTTCCCCGGTGGCCGGGTCGTTGAACGAGTTGGCCACGATCCCGTGGTGCCCGGGGCGCAGGCCGGTCACCAGTGTGTAGTGGTTGGGAAAGGTCTTGGTGGGAAAACTGGCGTTCATCCGCCGCGCGTGGACGCCCGTGCGGGCCAGTTGCCGCAGCACCGGGGCTTCGTAGTTGTCGAGGTAGTCCCAGCGGAAGCCGTCGATCGAGACCAGGATCAGCGGGCCGGTTGCGGCGGTCTGTCGCGGCGACTGGCACGAGACCAGTCCGCACACCACGGAAAGCAGCAGGAGCAACGGCAGGCGACGCATGGCGCGGCAAACTAGGGTTTGTCTGGCGCATCGCAACCTGCATGTTCCGGCCCATGGACGAAGCGGAACGACTGACCCGGTTGGAAGAGCGCTATGCGCACCTGCAGCGGCACCAGGCCGAGCAGGACAAGGTCATGCTTGAGCTGGCCGAGGAAGTCGCGCGCCTGAAGGCCGAGCTGGGCGCGTTGCGCGCGCGTGAGACGTCCGGGGGCGGAGCGTCCGAGCCGACCGACGAGCGGCCGCCGC
The DNA here is from genome assembly GCA_966252395.1 of uncultured Oleiharenicola sp. Taxonomy (GTDB): domain Bacteria; phylum Verrucomicrobiota; class Verrucomicrobiia; order Opitutales; family Opitutaceae; genus Lacunisphaera. The sequence continues at coordinate 8,684 of CBINOW010000156.1, forward strand.
ATTACTGAGCGGGTAGGGCCGGTCTTTTTTGTAGGGTCGTTGCTTGCAACGACCCTACAGGGAGGGAGGGCGGTTAAAACAGCGCCGTGACTTCGACGTGCTTGCCGGGGTCGAGGGTCACTTCGCCGGAGAGGGCGGCGGTCTCGTCGTTCTTGTAGAGTTTGCACTTCACCGGGCCGGTCGCCTCGTGGGAGGCCCAGCCCCATTTGCCGATGGAGACAAACTGCATGGGCACACCCTTGTCCCAGCTCAGGCCGGGGCCTTCGCCGCGGATGAAGAGCTTGTTGCCGATGCCGATGTAGGCCGTGACGAGCAGGCGCGTGGCGCCGTCGGACGAGGCGGAGGACTCGGCCTTGGCCGGAGCCTCTTCGACCACGGAAGCGGTTTCTTCGCTGGCGGCCGCAGCCGGAGTGGTTTCGGCCGCCGGTTCGACCGAGGCGGGCTCGGCGGGCGCCGGGCTGGCGGCGGACATCTCGGCGAGCGTGTCCTCGGGCTTGGGCTTGCGCGGGGCGCGGGGCTTTTTCGGTTTCGGTTCCTCGGCGGCGGGCGCGGGAGCCTCGGTCAGAGTGACCGATTCGATGATCGGCGCCGGGGCGGCGGCCGGAGCTTCCTCGGCCACGGGTTCGCTCTTCGGGGCTTCCGCGACCGGGGCGGGAGCCGCCTTCGGCTCCTCGGTCGTTTCAGTTTCACGGATTACCCGGGCGGGGCTGGCGGCGGGCAAAGTGGCCGCGGCCTTGCGCAGTTCGGCGATGCGGGCGTCGAGCTTGGCGAGCGTGTCGCTGAGTTGGGCGCTGAGCTTGGTGCCGGCGTCCTGCGCGGCGACCTGCAGCCGGTCGGCGGCGAGGGCCGTCGCGTTCTGGGCCGAGGCGATCTGCGTGCGGGCGTCTTTCTCGAGCGCGGCGAGCTCGGAGGCGGCCTTGGCGATCTTGTCGGCCACGGCCTTCAGGTTGGCGGAATTGGCGGCGCGCAGTTCGTCGAGCTCGCGCTCGAGGGCGTCGCGATCCTCGGTCTCCTTCTCGGCGAGGGCCTCGTTGAATTCCGCGAGCTTCTCCTGCATGCGGTAGGGGAGGTTCTCGGCGGCGTGGGCAGTCTTGTGCACAGCCTCCTCGACGGCCTTGATGTGGGCGGCGGCGCGGTTGAGGCTTTCGGCGGCGGCGTGCAGCCGCTGCACCTGGTCGGTCACGCGGCCGCGCTCGGCCTGCACGTATTCCGCGGAGTCGGCGGCGTAATCAACGATGAGCGGGA
>CBINOW010000157.1:0-9869 GCA_966252395.1 uncultured Oleiharenicola sp.
GCCCGGGTGACCGAGGCCCCGGCGCCCGCACCTGCGCCCGAGCCGGTGCGTGAACCGGCTCCCGCGCCAGCGCCGGAACAGGTCCAGTCGGCCAACGAGGCACCCTCACAGCCGGCGGAATCCTCCGAACCGGCACCCGCCGGCGGCCAGCCGGGTGGGCAGGGCGGCGGTTATGATGACGCTGGCGGCAACGGCGGCGGCCAGCAATTTCAGGGCGGCGGCGGTGGCAAGTGGAAGCACCGCCAGCGCGGCAAACACTTCCAGCCGGGTGGCGGCAAGTGGGGCAAGCCGGGCTTCCAAGGTGGCGGCGGCAAACCCCCGCAGCCACTCCCGCCCAAGGAGCAGATCATCTACGGCGACCTGCCTGATCCGGCCCGCTTCGCCAGCCTGGAGGCGCTCGAAAAGACCGCCGAGGAAATCGCCAACCCGAAGGCCGATCCGATCTGGCTCAACGAGCTCTACGCGCTGAACCACGCCGACCTCACGGCCTTCGCCAAGAAACTCGGCGCCAAGATCGAGGGTGTGCCCAACCGCAAGCAGCTCCTCACGCTCGTGTTCGCCGCCGCGGCGGAGCAGAAGATCCCACTGTTCGATCGCGGCTACATTGACATGACCGACCGCGGGCTGAGCTTCGTCGTCCACGAAGACGTCAATTACCGGCTCTATCCCGAGGACGCGATCCTGCCCGATATTTTCGTCAAGCAGCTCGGCCTCAAACGCGGTCACCACGTCGAGGTGCAGTGCCAGGCCCCGCAGGGCAACGAGCGTTGCCCGGCCGTCGTCGCCATCCGCAAGGTTATGGGCGGCAAGGCGGCCGACATCGCCAAGATCCAGCCCTTCGAGGAACTCACGCCCTATTACCCGCTCAAGCGCATCTGGCTCGAGGTCCAGGGCCTGAAGGACGTTTCCATGCGCATGGTGGACATCATCACGCCGATCGGTTTCGGCCAGCGCGGCCTGATCGTCGCGCCGCCGCGCACCGGCAAGACCATCCTCATGCAGAACATGGCGAACTCCATCGCGGAGAACTCGCCCGAAGCGAAGCTCATCATCCTGCTCGTGGACGAGCGTCCCGAGGAGGTCACCGACTTCAAGCGCCACTGCAAGGGCGAGGTTGTCAGCTCGACCTTCGACGAGGCGCCGGAGAGCCATATCCACTGCGCCGAGATGGTCATCGAGAAGGCCCGCCGGCTCGTCGAGCACGGCGAGCACGTGATCATCCTGCTCGATTCGATCACGCGCCTGGCGCGCGCCTACAACGCGCTCGCCTCCAACAGCGGCAAGATCATGTCCGGCGGCCTCGAGGCCAACGCGCTGCAGAAGCCCAAGCGTTTCTTCGGCTCGGCCCGCAACATCGGGGGTGGCGGCAGCCTCACCATCATCGGCACCGCGCTGGTGGACACCGGCAGCCGCATGGACGAGATCATCTTCGAGGAATTCAAGGGCACCGGCAACATGGAGCTCCACCTCGACCGCGACCTCGTCAACAAGCGCATCTTCCCCGCGCTCAACATCGACAAGTCCGGCACCCGCAAGGAGGAGCTCATCTACCACCCCGACGAGCTCATCAAGATCTACTCCCTGCGCCGCGCCATGCAGGGCGTGCCCGCGGCCGACTCGATCGACATGCTCATCCAGCGGCTCAAGAAGACCAAGACGAACACGGAGTTCCTCCTGAGTCTCAACCGCTGAGCCGGCCGACCGTTCCGCCTGCTGCCGATTCCATGGAGCTTTCCTCTCCCCGTCTCGGCGGCCTCCTCCGGCAAACGTGCCGCCCGCCCGCGTCGCCGGAACTGGCGGCCAGCCTGGGCATGCGCTGCGTGGAGCTGGGCGACCGGACCATTCCGGAAGCGATCCTCGCCGCGCTGCCGCGGTCGCTCGTCTTCGAGCACAGCGTGATTCCCTTCGCTCGCGAGCGCGGGGTGCTGCAGGTCGCGGTCGCCGATCCGCTGGCGGCGGACGTGCTCGACAATCTGGCCTATGCGGCAGGCGAGCCGGTGCAGGCGGCGTTGGCTGCGGAGGAAGACATCCGCCGGGCCATCGCCCGCTGTTACAGTGACAACCTCCGCGACGAGGCCGCGGTCGCTGCGAATTCCCGGGCCCCTATGCCAGCTGGCGGCGTGGAACCCGGGGCCGACGAGGCCGACGCTCCGGTGATCCGGCTGGTGCAGGATCTCATTTTCGACGGAATCCGCCGCCGGGCCTCCGATATCCATCTGGAGCCGCTGGCCGGGCGGCTTCGCATCCGCCATCGCGTGGACGGCGTGCTGCAGGAGGCCGAGGCACCGCAGCGACGCCTGCAGCTGCCGGTCATCTCGCGGCTCAAGATCATGGCCGGGCTCAGCATTGCCGAGAAACGGCTGCCGCAGGACGGCCGCATCCAGGCGGAAGTCGATGGTCGCAAACTCGACCTGCGCGTCTCCTCGCTGCCCACGACCCACGGCGAAAGCGTCGTCATGCGCGTGCTCGACAAGGAAAGCCTGCGCCTCGGCCTGCCCGAACTCGGTTTCCTGCCAGACGACCAGGCTGTGTTTGAACGGCAGATCGCGTCGCCCGACGGCATGGTGCTGGTGACCGGCCCGACCGGTTCCGGCAAGACCACGACGCTCTACGCGAGCCTCCATCACCTCAACCAGGCCGACCGCAAGATCATCACGGTCGAGGACCCCGTGGAATACCAGATCGGGGGCATCAACCAGGTGCCGGTGAATGCCACCACCGGGCTGACTTTTTCCACCGCGTTGCGCGCCATGCTGCGGCAGGCACCGAACACGGTCATGGTCGGCGAGATTCGCGATTCGGAAACCGCCGAGATCGCCCTGAACGCCTCCCTGACCGGCCACCTGGTCTTCAGCACGCTGCACACCAACGATGCGCCCTCTGCCGTCACCCGGCTCCTCGACATCGGCGCCAAGCCCTTCCTGTTGGCGGCCGCATTGCGCGCGGTGGTGGCGCAAAGGCTCGTGCGCCGCATCTGCGCGCGTTGCCGCCAGCCGCACCGGCCGTCGGCCCGCGAGTTGCTGGCCTTGGGGCTGACCGCGGCGCAGTGCGAGGGAGCGGCCTTTGCCCGCGGGGCAGGGTGCCCCGCCTGTCAGGGCACCGGCTACCGCGGCCGGCTGGGGATTTTTGAAATCTTTCTCGTCCACGACGGAATCCGCGCCATGCTCGGCAGTCATGTCACCGCCGCCCGCCTGCGCCAGCAGGCCCGTGCCGATGGCATGCGCACCATGAGAGAAGACGGAATTCGCAAAATTTTCGCCGGTCACACGACCATCGAAGAGGTTGTGTCCGCGACCGTGACCGATCAACTTTAGCCATCCTCAACCCCTCCATCGCATGAGCTACGAAATGAACGACCTCCTCGAGCTGGTCGTCGAGCAGAAGAGTTCCGACCTTCACCTCCAAGTGGGTGTGCCCCCCTGCCTGCGCCTGCGCGGCAGCATGACGCCCATCGACGGCCCCGAGCTGAAGCCCGAAGACACCGAGCAGCTCATGCTCTCGATCACGCCGGACAACCACATCCAGAACGTGAAGCTCAACGGCGGCACCGACTTCGGCTTCGCCTACGGCGACAAGGCTCGCTTCCGCGTGAGCGTGCTGAAGGCCAAGGGCAACTACGGCCTCGTGCTGCGCCAGATCCCCAACCAGCTCTTCGATCTGCGCACGATCGGCATGCCCGACAAGATCAAGGAGCTGCTCTACCGCCCGCGCGGCCTGTTCCTCGTCACCGGCCCGACCGGTTCCGGCAAGTCCACCACGCTCGCCTCGATGATGAATTACATCAACGAGAACCGCGACGGCCACATCATCACCATCGAGGACCCGATCGAGTATTACCACCCGCACAAAAAGTGCGTCGTCACCCAGCGCGAGGTCGGTTCCGACGTGCCGAGCTTCTCCGAGGCTATCCGCCGCGCCTTGCGCCAGGACCCGGACGTCATCCTCGTTGGTGAGTTGCGCGACCTCGAGACGATCGAAGCGGCCATCTCCGCCGCCGAGACGGGCCACTTGGTGTTCGGCACCCTGCACACCAACAGCGCGGCCAAGACCGTGGACCGCATTGTGGACGCCTTCCCGGCGAACATGAAGGAGATGATCCGCACCCAGCTCTCGACCTCGATCATCGCCGTCATCTCCCAGACGCTCTGCAAGAAGAAGACCGGCGGCCGCATCGCGGCCTACGAGATCATGGTGAACACGTCGTCCATCGCCTCGCTCATTCGCGACAACAAGACCTTCCGTATCCCGTCGGACATCCAAACGGGTGCCAACCTCGGCATGATCACGCTCGACACGCACCTGATGAGCCTCGTCAACCGCGAGCTCATTGATCCCGACGAGGCCTTGGAGAAGTCGCAGGAACCGGTCGCGATGAAGGAAAAGCTCACCAGCATGGGCTTCAAGCTGCGCGAAGTCTAAGCCAGCCACTCTTTCAATCCCACCCGGGCCAGGGCGGGTTTCCTCATGTTCGAGGGACACGACCAGGCCATTCAAAATCTTCTCGTCGCCCGCCGGCTGGTGGAAGGTTTTGCGCTCGATCAGGCCCTCGCGGAAAGCCGTTCCGGCAAACGGTCGCTGGCGCGGACCGTGGTCGAATTGGGCCTGATTGAGCCGCCGGTCCTCCTGCAGGCGGTCGCGTCGCACCTCGGGCTCGGTTATGCGGGGAATTTGCCTGACACGCTCGCATCGGAGGCAACGGCCCTGCTGCCTCCGGACTTTGCACGCCTGCGGCAGGTGGTGCCGCTGCCGCGGGACGGGGCGTCAGTAGGATTCGCCCCGAGCGATCCCTTCGACCTGCAACTGGGTGAGGATCTGGCCTTCCTGCTCGGCCGGGACGTGAGTGTGCTGGTGGCCGACCCGGACCAGGTGCAGGCGCTGCTGCGTCGGCATTATGGCGCTGAATCCGCCCTGGAAGATGCAATCCACGGATTGCCGGCCGCTCCCGAAGCGACGGCCAGTGGCAGCGCGCTGAGCGATACCGATCTGGAGAAACTGGCCGGAGAGCCGCCGATCGTGCGCTTCGTCAACCTCGTGCTGGCGCAAGCCGTGCGGGGCGGCGCCTCCGACATTCACTTCGAGCCGTTCGAAGGTGAGTTTCGCATCAGGAGCCGCGTGGACGGCACGCTGCGTGATCTGCCGCCGCCGCCCCGGTCAATCGCTCTGCCCGTGGTCTCGCGCATCAAGGTTCTCGCCGGGCTCAACATCGCCGAGCGTCGCCTGCCGCAGGATGGGCGGCTCCGGCTGCGTTTGGCGGAGCGCGTGGTGGATTTGCGGGTTTCGACCCTGCCGACCCAGTTCGGCGAGAGCGTCGTGTTGCGCGTGCTCGATCAGTCGGCGGTCCGGCTGGAGTTGGATCAGCTCGGGCTGCCGGAGCCGGTGCTGAGAGGAATGGAAGCAGCCATCTCCCGCCCGAATGGCATCGTCGTTGTCACCGGCCCGACCGGCTGTGGCAAGACCACGACTCTCTACAGCTGCCTGACGCGGCTGAATCAAACCGAGTCCAAGCTCCTGACCGTCGAGGATCCGGTGGAGTATGAGATCGATGGCGTTATGCAGGTGTCGGTGAACAACGCCGCCGGGCTGACCTTTGCCCGGGCGCTGCGCACGTTTCTGCGGCAGGACCCGGACATCGTCATGGTGGGCGAGATTCGCGACGCCGAGACCGCGCGCATCGCCATCCAGGCCTCGCTCACCGGGCACCTGGTGCTTACGACGCTGCACACCAACGACGCGGTCTCCGCCATCACGCGCCTGGTGGACATGGGCATCGAGCCGTTCCTGCTGGCCTCGAGTCTGGAGGCGGTGCTCGCGCAACGGTTGCTCCGACGTAATTGTCCGGCGTGCCGGCAGCCGCATATGCCGGCGCCCGAGACCTTGTCCGCCTTGGGCATTACGGCGGATGGCGCGAACCGGATGACTTTTCAGCGCGGCCTTGGTTGCACCGCTTGCGAAAACACAGGGTTCCGCGGACGGATCGGCCTCTTCGAGTTCCTGCGCATGACCGAGTCGCTCCGCGAAGCCGTGGCCGGCGGCGCCAACCTGATGGAGTTGCGTCGGATCGCCGCGAACGAGGGGCTGACCCTGCTGCGCGAAGCCGGCCTTGCCGCGGCGCGGACCGGCGAGACTACACCTGAAGAAGTGCTTCGATTCACCTGAGAGGATTTTCCATGCCGGCATTCAATTACAGTGCGGTCGATAGCCACGGGAAGGAAAAGACGGGCGCACTGGAAGCGCCGGATGCGCGGCAGGCGGCGGTGGTGCTGCGCGGGCGCGGCTTGTTCCTCACGCGGCTCGAAGTCGGGGCAGCGGCTGCACCTGTCGCACGTAAGCCGGAGACGGCTCGCGCGTGGGGATTGCCCTTGTTTGGCACGGTGAGTGCCAAGGAGCGGGCGGCCTTTACCCGGCAGCTGGGCACGCTGTTGCGCGCGGGTATGCCGTTGCTGCGAGGATTGGAAGTGATCGGGCGACAGACGAAGAACCCCGTTCTCGGCCGGGTGATCGGGGAACTCGCCGATGGCATCCGCGCCGGTGAGCCGCTTTCCGCGGTCATGGGTCGAAATCCGCGGACGTTCGACCGGCTTTATGTGAGCATGATCCGGGCCGGCGAAGCGGGCGGGATGCTCGATGCGGTGGTGGAGCGGCTGGCGCAGTTTCAGGAGAAGAGCCTGCAGGTGCGCGGCAAGGTCAAGGCAGCCTTGGTGTATCCCGTCATCGTGCTGGCGGTCACGGTCGCCATCCTCGTGGCGCTGCTTGTGCTCGTGGTGCCCAAGTTTCAGCAGATATTTGCCGACATGCTGAAGGGCGCTCCGTTGCCGGCGCTGACCCGGACGGTGCTGGGCGTGAGTGAGGCCGTGCGGCACCACGTGCTCGCGGTCGCGAGCGGAGTCGCGCTGCTGCTAATCGCGTTTCAGTTTTTCCGTCGCAGCACCGTAGGCGCGCGGGTGATTGACACCCTGATCGTGCGCATGCCGCTGTTTGGTGATCTGTTCCTGAAGGTGATCGTGGCCCGCTTTGCGCGGACCCTGGGCACGCTGCTGTCGAGTGGCGTCCAAATCCTGCCGTCCCTCCTGATCACCCGCGATGGCTGCGGCAATGCCCGCGTGGCAGAGGCTGTTCAGACCGTGCATGACCGGGTGAAGGAAGGCGCTCCGGTCGCGCGCCCGCTGGAGGCCACGGCGGTGTTCCCGCCCATGGTCGCGAGCATGATCGAGGTGGGCGAGCACTCCGGCCAATTGCCCGAAATGCTGCACAAGGTGGCCGACATCTACGAAAGCGAGGTGGACAACGCTGTCGCCGGCCTGAGTTCGCTCATCGAACCCCTCCTGATCCTGTTCCTCGCCCTCGTCGTCGGCACGATCGTGATCGCGCTGTTTCTGCCCATCATACGCATTGTTCAACTACTCACTTAAAGGATGGGAGTCGCTACACGCAGGGCCACTTTCGAATGAGGCTGCCGGCCGTAGTCTTGACGAGAGCGGACACAATCGTGCGGATCGTGCAGCTGCTTAAGCAGCGTCCTCCGGCGGGAGCTTGTCCAATGCCACGATAATAAGCGTGGCAATCGGACCGAGGAGCAGGCTGGAAAAAAACCAAGCGAGTCCGCTGCGATTCTTTGCCTGGGCCAGCCCGGCGTTGATCAGGGCCAGCGTGCCGATGCCGACGAAAAATTCAGGCGCCTTGGAGGACATGGTTGATCACTTCTGCGGCTTCGAGAGCAGCAGCTGCGAGTTCAGACCCATGTGGCGGTCGGAGAATTGGTCGGCTTCGCCGGCTTGGCGCAGGAGGCGCTGGACCATGCCCATCTTGGCGTCGAGGTCGTCCACCTTGGCGACGAAGACGGCTTCGGGCGTGGCGGCGATGACGGCGGCGCCCCATTCGAGTTCGCCCTGGTGGCTTAGCACGATGTGTTCGAGGCGTTCGAGCAGGTCGCCGTTGAGCTTGGACTTAATGCCGGCCTTGCGCACGAGCTGGTAGCCGAGCACCACGTGGCCCTGGAGTATGCCCTTGCGGCTCTTGGCGGTGACGAGGTCGCCCTGGTATTCGATGACCTTGCCGGTGTCGTGGACGAGGATGCCGGCCATCGCGAGGTCGGCGTCCACCTCGGGGTAGAGCGGAAGCAGGGCCTTGGCCGCGCGCGCCATGTGGACGGTGTGTTCCAGCAGGCCGTGGCGATAGGCGTGATGCATACTCACGGCGGCGGGTGCGGTGCGGAACTGCTCGCCAATCTCATCGAAGAGCGCCTGCACGGTGGCGCGGAGTTCGGCGTGCTGGATGAAGGCGATGTGCTGTTGGAACTCGGTCCAGAGCGCGTCGGCATCCTCGGGCGCGGTCTCGACGAGGTTGCCCATAAGCGGCGAGCCCGCGAGTTGCTCGTTGGAAATGGCCTCGGCGCGCAGCAGGCGCGGGGAGAGGCGCTCCTGGAAAAATTCCACCTTGGCTTCGATGCGCACCACGCCGCCTTCCTTGAGACCGGTGAACAGGTCAAAGGCCGGGCTGTCGCCGAAGACGTTCAGGTTGAGACTGCCGGTCTTGTCGCCGAGTTCGACGCTGAGAAACGCGTTGCCGTTCTTGGCCGTCTTGCTCGTTACTCGGCGGACGAGGAGCACACTGCTGAAGGTGTCGCCGCTGGAGAGAGTCTTTAGGTCGCGGACGGTGAGCGGAACGGGGTGGTCGGACATGGCGGCGGCGAATGCCGCAAGTAACAAGGATCAGGTAACAAGTGGCAAGAGGGCAAATACGGGTCTCCTCCACGGTGCGAACTGTCTTGGTTCGAGCTAAGTGAATGAGCAGCGGAGCCGCAGGAGGGCCGGCTCCTGATCCTTGTTCCTTGATACTTCGTCCGTGCGCCTCAGCGCCGGAAATACGTCTCCCGTGCCTTCACCTGCACGATTTTCTTTTCCGGCAGAACGTAGGCGGTGAGAAAGCCGCCCATCACGCAACTGGTGTCGATACCGAGGGTCCACTTCGTCCGGACGACATCCTCGCGTGGCGTATGGCCGTAAACCACAAAGGGCGGGCCGACCCAGAGCGTAGACCAGTGAGGGGCGTCGGGCATCTCGGAACGCTTGTGGGGTTCGCCGTCCTTGCCGACGACCTGGATGCGGGTGACGATGCGGGCGGGCTGTTTCTGCCAGGGCCGGTCGGGCAAGAATCCGCCATGCACAAAAACCACGCCCAATTCCTCATCCTCGTAGGTCAGTTTCATCTCCTCGAGGTAGTCCCAGTCCTTGCCCCGGAGCTGCTCCATGGTGGCGTAGTCGTATTTCTTGAGATGGGAAGGATCGTCGGTGCGGCGGTAGTTTAAGTGCCGCAATTCGTGATTACCCAAGAGCGAGACGGTGGCGTATTTCCTCGCCAGTTCCACGACCTTGCCGCTGTCCGGGCCCCGGCTGATGAGGTCGCCGAGCAGGATCAGGCGGTCGTCCTTCCTGAGGTCGAGCTTGTCGAGCAGGTCTTCGAATTCCTTGTGGCAGCCGTGGATGTCCCCCACGGCAATCAGGCGTCCGTTCATCGCGGAATTTAACTAGCTTTCACTCCGGGCGGAGGTAAACAGGAATCTGCCCATGGAGCTGAATCTTCACCCGATCGCAACAAAGTGTTACGTCAGCGGCCGCGACTTCGCGGAGCATGATCGCGTCGTGAGCTACCTCGTGCGCGAGGCCTCGGGTGAGGTCGCCCGCCGCGACTTGCTGGAGAGCGAGGACGGGCGCTTCATGCCGCCGGCCTTCATCTTCTGCCGCTGGGTGGTGGTCTTCAAGCCGCGACGGGGTGATGAGAATTCCGAACGCAACCTCAAGCTCACGGCCGAGAACCTGTTCCTGAACCTCGCGATCCCATCCGGCGCGACCAGCGAGACCATCGACGACAGC
>CBINOW010000158.1:0-9583 GCA_966252395.1 uncultured Oleiharenicola sp.
TCGGCCGCGTGGTAGCCGGACTGGTGGGCGTTGAGCGCGACGCTGGAGAGCGGCGGGTCGGAGAGTTCGCAGCGGACGACGTCGTTGTTCACGCCAAGCAGGGCGAACTCCTCCGGCACCTTCAGCCCGGCCTGCTGCGCGGCGGCGATGACCTGGAAGGCGCGCACGTCCACGCAGGCCATGACGGCGCAGGGCCGCGGCAGGCGGCGCAGCCACGAACCGATGATACGCGATTGGCTGGCATTCCAGTCGGGCGTGATGATGCCGGGATACTCGACATCGAGCACGTCGCAGCTGTGGCCGGCGAGCCGCAGGGCCTCGACAAAGCCGTCGCGGCGCTCGCAGGACCAGCCCTCGTTGCCAAAGCCGCAGAAGGCGAAATGCCGGAAACCGCGCTCCAGGAAGTGCTCGGCGCCAAGATGGCCGATGGCGTGGTTGTTCGGACGGATCTTCGGCACGCCGGGGAAGGGTGGCGTGTCGTTCAGGTCCACAAGGGGGATGCCCAGCTTCGCGCAGCCCTTGACGAGGGCGGGCGTGGTGTGGCGGCTGATGACCCCGGACCATTTTTCGCCGCGCAGGAAGTCGGGATCACTCATGGCCCGGGCCTCGTCGTCGAGGAATGTCGTCCATTGGCGGTGCGAGCGCTCGTGCTGCACGATGCCCTGCAGCATGCGCGCCGACTCCTCGAAGCGCATGAGGAAGACGAGCAGGATCTTGGGGCGGGTCATCAATCCGATGCTGCGCACTCCGCGCACCCATGCAAGACCGACGGTGTGCTAATGACCGGCCTGCGGCTTGCGGCGCGCCTTCAAGATTGCGCGCAGGCTACCGAGTGTCCGAGAAATCGGCTTCCCATGAAGGTCGCCCGCCGTATGGTGCAGGCCGAGGAGCCCATGGGACAAGAGACGGTCACTTACCTAACGAACATCATCACGTGCACGATTCTGGCGTGCCTGATGACCCATTACTGGATGGCGCAAGGGCGCTCCTCGGCGATGCGCTATTGGATGATCGCGGCTTGGATCATGACGGTGGCCGATGTATTTTTCGCCTTGCGGGCGAACATGCCGCACTGGTTTGGCCGCTGGGTGCCGCCCTTGCTTGTGACGGCCGGGCACGCGGCCCTGTTCCTCGGAGCCCAGCGCACGGCCGGGTTGCGGCTCAAGAAACGTCTGATCTGGGGCGTGATGCTGCTGCACGCCGCCGGCCTGGCGTTTTTTCTCTGGCGGAGCGAGTTTGCCGGCTGGCGCATGGTCCTCAACGGGCTGATCTGGGGTGGCCTGTCACTGGGTTCGGCCTGGTGCCTCCAGCGGGCCTCGCCGCATTTCTCGAAACCCGCTTTCGCGCCCGCGACGATCTTCAAGGCCCATGCTGTCTTTCATGCGTTGCGCGTGGTGCTGGCGGCGTTGTTCGCCGTGCAGGATTGGGACGAAGCGGCCGCGGCGCTGCAGATCATCGGCGACCTCGAGGTCAGCTTTTTCATGGTGGCGCTGTTTGCGGGCATCCTGATCGCCAATCTTCAGCTCCGGCATGATGAGCTCACTTGCGCCCATGCCGAGGTCCAGACGCTGTCGGGACTGCTGCCGATTTGCGCCTGGTGCAAAAAAGTCCGCAACGACGAGGGCTACTGGCAGCAGTTGGAAGAGTATTTTTCCTCACGGGCCCCGATCACCTTCACGCATGGTGTATGCGTGGAATGCTTGGAGGATCAGAAGGCTGAAAGCAAACAGCTGACCAAGCGCTGAGTCTCGACAGTGCGGTAAAAGCCTTGGAGTTTTACAAGAGGGCTGATTGATTTAGGTCCTCACTATTTGCCCCATGGAGTGGCTGTTTTATCGCGTATTAGTTGCTGATATTCAATTATTAGAAAATTCACGACTCGCCACTTGCATTTGATGGAGTGGGAATCATTTTGGGTGGCGATGGAAGGGGCTGGTGCCCTTTCAGTTGTTCTATGAAACCGCCTGAACCCTCCTTGGGAACGGGCTCTCAAAGCCGCTTAGCGCGGCATACAAAGGAGACGATACGTCATGCTGACCATCGCCGCCATTGGAGTGTCTTGGTTCGCCGCCGCCGTGATGTATTTCATGGCCGGTCGCGATCGCCGAGTTCGCTCCTATCGATAAGAAAACTACGCCGCCCCGGGGGATTCCTCCGGGGCGGTTTTTCTTTTGGCGGGCATTAATATGCCCGGGCTGAGCTCACCAGCCAACAGTCGGATGGACAACGGATGGTCCGCGCCACGAATTCAAGCGGTCTCCGACCCGGCGGCGGCTTCACTGGATTTGCCCGGTTGGGACTTCAAATCTTCGGCCTGAAGCTCGGCCGGCAACATCGGGGGTTTGGATCCGACGATGCTGCGCCCTTCCGGTTTGATTTCAGCGGGCGGCTCGGCCCTGACCGACGCATCGGGAACAAAGGGGGAAGCAAATGCAACAGGTGCGGGGCTGAGAAAAAGGTAAGCCGGAGTAGGTCCCAGATGGAAACCTGATTCATCCTCGTAGCCGTCGATCGCGAGGTGAAGGGCTCGGAAGAGCGTGCTACCGCTGGCCACCAGAAAGGCGGCCAATGTATAGAGCAGATATTCGGAGAGGATCATCTAGGGGGTAGGAATGAGCCTGAGCGGTGACTTGGAAAGGTCCTCCCTTACATTCGGGTGGAGGGAGAAAAACTTAAGCACGCTTCGCAACTTGTTTGCAGGTAACAAAAAGGGCGGCCTAAGGAGCCGCCCGCGAAGGTGTCGAGTTGTGTGAGTGATTGGAGAACGTATTTCACCAAAATACTTCTGCCGAGGTGAGGTGACTGAAAAACGAATGTTTCGAAATTTTCACTTGGCAAGCCAAACCCTGCGCGCTGCGGGTATTTTGCTGACGAAATTTTTGCGCAGCCTGTGGGACAGTGCCGCTGAGTGGGGCTCGTTGTCATGAAAACTCCACACGCGTGATGAGTGCTGCGCCTGGGCCGGCTGAGCGGGGCCTTCCTCGCCGAACGCAGCACGACCTGCGATGGTCTTCAGATGGGCCGCTGCTGTGGATCGGGCAGGAGTGGCTGAGTGGCTACAAAAAAGCCGCCGGTGTTGAGACCGACGGCTTGGAGAGAATGGATTCCGTCTTACTTGACCTGGCGGCGGAAGAGGCCGAGGGCAATCAGGCCGAGACCGACCAAGATTGCGCTGGTGCCAGAGTCAGGAACCTGCGGGGGCGGGGGCGGGGTGCTGCCACCCCACAGGAAGAGGTTGGAAAGGCCGCCACCACCACCAGACTGGCGCTCATAGAAGAAATTACCGGACGTCTCGCCCTGCTTAATTTCCCAGAAGAACCAGTCGGGGTCACCGGCACCATTGCCGACGTGCATGGTGATCACGGCGCGACCGTAGGTCTGCCAGAAGGCGCTGCTGATGGACCAAGTGCCGTCCAGCGGGCCGTTGCCCCACGTGTCGCTGTCGCCATCGGAAACATCCACGGTGAAGAAGCTGTTCGTTCCATCAGCACCGGCGAGGGAGCCCGCGCCGAGCCAAGAGTTTTGCAGGGGATTGAGCGGATACGGATCGCCAAAACGCGTTGTCACATCCCCGGCACCTGGTGTCCCAGTAACACCAGTGTCCACGTAGCCGTTGGTGCTGGAGGTGAGCCAAGCATCACGCTGGACGCCATCATAGCCCCACTTGTCGGAGCCCATGTCGGTCATTTGGATGGTCACAGCATGGGCAATCGGCGCGGAGCAGATTACGAGCGTCGCCACGAACAGAGCAAAGCGGCGAGCGGGGGTGTTGGTTTTCATGGAGAAATAGGTGGGTTGCTGTCGCTAGAGTAGCGCGGTGCGTGCCAAGGTATGATTGTGTTTCCTAATCGATTGATAATCAGATTCCTAAAATTTTATGGGGAATATTCCGACTGTTTTCTTTAGTATGATTGTTAATCAGCCCGACGTGGTCGCTAGGGCTATTATTCTCTAATAATTTGTTAATGTTTTCTTAAATTGCTAGAGCATAGACACATGTGCCTATTGCGTCAAAATATTTGCAGTAACGAAAATTAACGTTGAATCAGGGGTTTAGAAAAATGCTGAGTCCATGAAAAGGTGTTCAATCTATCTAATTGATTAACATAATTTAATGAACGTGATGTGCCTTTGCGTCCACTCGCGGAGGTGCTCGCAGGCCTTGGGTTCGGACTGCTTGCTGGCAGGGCCATGCGAACGAAATTAATACTATCACGGACGGAATCGAAGTCTGCGGCGGTTGAGTTCCACGAGCCGCTAAATAGCGACAGATAGGCAAACCATGCGGAGCAGGAGAGTCGGACTCACGCTAAGCTGTAGCCATGATCCATCCCCTCCATGTGGATGCGACTCGTCAACCGGTCCGGATGCGCTGGTTCCTCGGCGCGGCGTGGATCGTGATCCTGGTTAAGTGTGCGGTCGTGTGGTGGGCCATGAACCACTGGCACGTGCCGATCGCTCCTGCTTGGGTCATCGTGCCTACGTTGCTGTTGGCGGCCCTTGCCACCGCTCTCTGGATCGCGCCGCACGAAGATTGATGCGTCTCTCAGGATGAGCTCGAGCCGGCCTCGCAGGGAAGCCGGTTGCGGACGCCTGCCTGCCGCGTGGCAGGTGGGCCCGGACAACTAAATCGGGCAATTTTTTTGGAGAATCCCCTTGAGATCGGGCCGGCTTGGGCGATGTTGAACCAGTCAGATGTCAGGTCGTCAGATGCACGGTCAGGATCGTGATTTGAGTCAGACAGGATCGAGTGACAGCTGCGCCAAGATCAGGAAACGCTTTCAGGCTTGGTTATGTTACGGAGCGAGGCCCCGGGGCCTTGCGTGTCAGGATTCGGGCCGTGCAGGGCAATCATCCCGCTCAGCGAACGCAACAACCGCACAGGAGATCCCTCACATGAACCTCTCTGAACTACTTCATGAACGCGACGCCCTGCTCCGGCAGGCGCGTCTGGCCAACGTGGCCTACGCTTATCAACGGCTTGGCGATTTCGCCGGCCGGATCGCCCGGGCCCGGCTGCACGGTGCGGTGGCTCTGCTATCCGGTGACTCTTCCGCGTCCCACCCGTGGCCGGGCCTGGACGCGCTCGAGGGCAGCCAGGCCGTGCTCGAGGAACATTTCCTCGACGAGGAGATCGTCGAACTCGCCGACATCCTCGCCTTCCTCGGCGAGGACGTGCGCAACGACGGGCTCACGCTCCGGCTGGAGGAACTGGCAGCGCGTTTCCTGCCGCCGCTGCGGCGTGAGCTCACCGCCGCCGGCATCAAACTTGCCCCGAGCCGACCCGATGCCGATTTTGCCGACGCGCCGGAGTGACCGGCCGGCTCAGGAGTTTGCCCGGGGCGCGGTGCGTTTCAGCAACGCCCATTCCACCAGCAACAGGTTGGGCACCCAGCAGAGCCAAGCTTGCACTGGGGGAAGATCGGCATGGCGCAGGGTGCGTCAGGCGGACGGACCGGTCCGCTTCCTCTGCAGGTCGCCGTAAAGCGAATGGCCGCTGATCTTGGTGGCGAGTTCCACGGCGCGCTTGATGCGGGTGGGCTCGGTCTTGGCGCTGGTGATGTAGCTGAGCAGCGAACGCTGCCGGCCGGGCGTGAACGTGGCCCAGCGCGCCTTGGCGGCGGAATCCTGCCGGAGTGCGAGCACGAACTCCTCCGGCATATCGAGGCGGTCGGGCGCGGGGTCAGGCCGGAAGTCCATCGCCACCGGCGCACGGGCGCCGATCTTCGCCTGCTTGATGAGGTCGCGGCTGACGATGAGGAAGCTGCCGCCGCCCGCGTGGTTCATCAGGGCGCGCTTGACCGCGTGACCGTTGATCGTGCCGACGAGCCGGCGGACCTTCGCCCGTTTCCAGGCCGCGGCGATATCGCCCGGCACCGGCAGGATGTGGAACGCCATTTCCTGATCGAGGCGGTGCAGCGTGGAGGTGAAACGGAAGGCGAGCTTGCCGGCGGCCATGCGGGCATCACGCCGGTTTGGAGGCGCGCAGTCAAAGCGGCAGTTGCGAGGTGTCCGGAGCCGAGCGATCCCGCGTCAAACGCGCCTGCTCAGGGTGCGACGTAGTTCGCGATGCGCTGGCTGAGTTCGTGGCGCCGCCGCGCCAGTTCCCGGGTTTCCGGCAGGGCGTCACGCCCGAAGGTCGCGCGGATGTTTCGCAGCATGACTGCGTTGTAGGCGGCGGCGTAGCGCTTCAACTCCAGCGTGGGTTCGTCGGTGACCGACTCGAGCTGCACGCGGTAGATGCTGCTGAGCAGGCCCTGATACTCCCGCATCTCGGCGGGCGGCTCCCCGTAAACGAGCAGGCGCCGCTGATCGCGGGCCAGGTCGGCTTCGGCATCGAGCCGCCCGTCGCGATGGTTGTAGATTGCCAGCGGATGGGAGGCGATGTCCTCAAGCCGGGCGGTGTAGCCTGAGTTCCAGTGTTGGAAATACGTGGCAAAGCCGGTGAGGCCGAGGAAGGGAAACAACCAGATGATGCGTGGCATACTCCGTCCACGCGCGAGGCTGAGAATTCTTAGTCCGGAAAATCCTCACCCGGGGGTTAGTCTGCGCGGATGGCCCAGCGGAGTTTGGCCGAGCTGCTGCGCGGGTTGGCCCGGCGCTCGGCCGGTCCGGCGCGGACGACTTCCTCGTTGGTGGCGGCGTAGAGGCCGGCGCGCACGCCTTCGCGAAAGGCCTGCTTCACGCGGCGGTCCTCGCCGGAATGAAACGTGAGGATGGCGACGCGACCGCCGGGCCGCAGGCAGTGGGGCAGGTTGCGCAGGAACAAATCGAGCACGCCGAACTCGTCGTTCACGGCGATGCGCAGCGCTTGAAACACGCGGCGCACGGTGTCGTTGGCGGCCTCATCGTCCAGGCGCGGTTGGTGCGCGCGCAGGATGTCGCGGATCGCGTCGGCCAGTTGCACGGTGCGCGTGAAGGGCGTGTCGTCGCGACGGAGCGTGAGTTCGCGAGCAAGGAGCGCGGCGTGCGGTTCGTCGGCGTTCAGCGTGAGGGCTTCCGCGAGATCGTCCGCGGAGACCCGGGCCAGCCAGTCGGCAGCCGAGGGCGGACGCGAGGGATTCAGGCGCAGATCGAGCGGGCTGTCGGTCTTGAACGTGAAGCCGCGGGCCGGGTCGTCGAGTTGCATCGAAGACACGCCCAGGTCGGCGAGGATGGCATCGGCTCCGGCGAGCCCGAGTCCGGCAAGCACCTTGGGCAGGCCGGCGAAATTGGAGCGGACGGTGGTGAGCACGTCCTCGCCGAAACCGGCGACGCGCAGGCGGGCCGTGGTTTTGGGGTGCTCGATGGGATCGACGTCAAGGCCGATGAGGCGTCCGCCGGGCGCGAGCAGAGGCAGGATCTCGCGGGAGTGGCCGCCGTAGCCGAGGGTGCAGTCCACGGCGATGTCGCCGGGCTTGGGCGCGAGCACACCCAAAATTTCGGTCACCATGATCGGCCGGTGCATGCCCGCGGGCGTCTTGCCCGAGGCGAGGACCTTGGCGATGTCGCCCGCGTAACGCTCGGGGTTGAGCTCCTTGTATTTTTCCTCAAAGCGCCGGGGATGTTTGCCCGCGTAGCGCGGGCGGCGCTTGGGCTTGGCCGGCGGCGTTGCGTTGGGATCGGGGAGGGGGGCGCTCACGCTGGAAGCAATGTCCCGGCCGTCGTGCTGACACAAGGACCGGATTCCTGAATCGGCGCTGCGAATAATGCCGCCATCGTGTAATGGGCGGCCGCGGGGCGTTGTGCTATAAAACCCGCACTCCCATGAGCAAACCCTACCATATCGCCGGCAAGCAGGTGCAATGTCCGCATTGCGACCACACGCTTTTCGACAGTCGCAAGATCCTTCTCAACACGCGCGGGGCCACGTTCTTCAATTTCGACTGGCTCAACAAGGGCGCGACCGTGCTTACCTGCGAGAAGTGCGGGCGTCTCGAGTGGTTTGCCACCGAGCCGGACGAAGGCCGGTGATAGGCGGACAAGGTTGGGCCGCCGGTTCCTTCAGCGAGTTGACCAATTCGGTGGCCAAGCCCTAGCCGTCGCATTCGTCGCCGAGGAATCTCCCGTGGGAGCCGGGACTACTGGGATGGGGCGGCAGAGGCATGTATTGGAATAGTATGCCTGGGGATGATTTGTCTGAAGGAACCGGCGGTAGCCTCATTATCGTCACGATGGCGGGGCGCCTGAACGGGTTTCTGGACCGACTGGTTAACGTTCAGGGACGCCGAAGAGGGTGAACTCGGCCACGGCGGGCCGGATGCCGGACGGGTGGCCGGTGATCACGAGTCGCGCGCGTTGGGCCGGGGTCGGGGCGCATTCGCGGTAGTCGATCAGGAAGTCCTCGGTGCTGGCGGAGCGGTCGATGATCGTGGTCCACACCCCGGGGGCGGTTTCAGCCTCGATGCGGTAACGGAAAGGGCCGGGCAAGATGCCGCCCTTGGTGTCGAGGCCGACGTCGCGCCAGATCACGCGCGCGGCGTGGATGACGGCGCGGCCGGAGAACTGTGTGGTCAGCTGGGGCGCGGCGTCATCGGCGGCCGGCAGCCACCAAGTTGTCATGGAGTTGTCGGCGGCGAAGCGGCCATAGGAGTTCGCGGCGTTCGAGCTGCCGAGGGTCGGCTCGCTTTCGTTGAGGACTTCCCACGGCACGGCGGGTTCGCTGCCGGGCAGGGCCTGGGGCGTGACCGTAGCCCGCGGCACGAAAATCTCGCCCTGCTCGTCGAATTCGACGAGGTCGAGGCCGAGGCGTCGCTCGAAACCGTGCACGACGCAGGCGAAGACGGTGTAGAACACCCAGTGGCGTCCTTGGGGGCCGCGGATGATGGAACCGTGGGCGGTGCCGGTGACGAGACCCTCGGTGGTGCGGAAGATGGGATTGCGCTTCTGCGACACGAAGGGTCCGAGCGGGGATTTGCTCACGTAGGCTCCCATCGTGTAGGTGCGGTATTGGGTGCCGCCGGCGGAGTAGGTAAGGATGTATTTGCCGTCGTGTTTCACCAGCCACGCGCCCTCCATCCAGCCGGTCTTCGGGTTCTGGTTGTGACTGCCGACGCGCTCCCATTTGTAGGTGTCGGGCAGAAAGGGGATGAGTTCCTTCGGCGTGCCGATCACGTGGGTCGGGTCCGTCGCATCAAGTTCGACACCCCAGATACCGGAGTTTGGCGTGCAGCCCCAGTAGTAGAACAGGCGGCCGTCGTCATCGGAGAACAGCATGGGATCGATGTGGCCGGGCAGGCCGGGGACGGCCGGCAGGTTCATCTTGCCGATCGACGCGAAGGGTCCGAGCGGCGAGTCGCTGGCGTAAATCTCGGACGA
The DNA here is from genome assembly GCA_966252395.1 of uncultured Oleiharenicola sp. Lineage (GTDB taxonomy): Bacteria > Verrucomicrobiota > Verrucomicrobiia > Opitutales > Opitutaceae > Lacunisphaera. The sequence goes on from CBINOW010000158.1 coordinate 9,298, forward strand.
CGACATGAGCAGGAAGCGCCCGCGGTGATGGACGACGGTCGGGGCGTATCCGACATCGCGCAGGTTGAGCGGATGGTGCTGCCAGGTGCGGCCTTCGTCAGCGCTGACCCACGCCATGTCAACGGACGGATAGAGATACCATTTGCCCTCGTGCCACAGCCCGGTCGGATCGGCGAGTTCGCGGTATTGTTCCGCACGGTCCACAAGCCAGAGGCCCTGTGGCTGCAGCGGCTGGCCCATGGTGATGTCGCGCGCGAGGCGGCCGACCGGATAGTTGGGCAGAGGG
>CBINOW010000159.1:0-9523 GCA_966252395.1 uncultured Oleiharenicola sp.
GAAATCAGTCGCGGCGGGCTCGTCGCCGGCGCAGGGCGGCCACGGCGGCCAGGCCGCCCACCAGCAGCGCCCCGTAGGTGGAAGGTTCCGGCACGGGTGTGACCTGCCGGTCGTAGGACTGCCATTTGGTGTCGTTTGCGCTGAAACCGGAGAAGACCACCTGGTTCATGGGGTTGCTGCCCCCGGTGTTGAAGGCGGCGCCGGTCCAATTCTGCGCGAAGAAGAAGTCGGTGGCGTTGGTCCAGTTCTGGATGGTGAGGGTCACGCCGGCGGCGATGGTCAAATTGTCGAAATCGAGGATCGAGGCGGCGCCGCCAAAATCGATGATGGAGTTCGCGCTCACGAGGAGGGTGCCGGCCGAGAGCGTGAGGCTGCTGAGGCTGAGCGTGCCGCCGCCGAGCTCGAAAGTGCCGCTGAAATCGATGTCGTCGGTCAGGGTCAGAGTGCCGGAGCCGAGCTTGGCGAAAGTGCCCGAGCCGGTGATGTCGCCGCTAAAGGTGGAGGAGCCGGAGTTCACGCCTACTCCGAGGTAACCGCTGGTCGAGAGGTCGATCAGGCCGGTGCCGGCGAGCGTGTTGATGCTCTCGGAAAAATTGTTCAGTTGCAGCACGCCGTCGGCGTTGATCGTGACGACGCCGGAGTGGTTGGCGATCTGGTTGGAGGCGTCGAGCCGCAGCACCGCCGAGCCGGCGGAGCCGACGCCATCACCGATGCTCACCGCACCGCCACCGATGGCGTTGGTGCCGGCGGTTTTTGCGAGGGCCACGGTGCCGCCGTTGATCGCGAGCGTGCCGCTGAAGGAGTTGGAGCCGGACCCGGACAGGGTGAGCGTGCCCGTGCCGGTCTTGGTGAGGCCGCCGCTGCCGTAGAGGGAGCCGGAGAGCCCCACGTTGCCGGCGCCGGTGGTGGTCAGGGTGTTGGTGTCGAGGTCGATGGAGCCGGTGACAGTGAGCGTGCCGGCCGAGGAGCCGACGGTCGCATTGCCCGCGAGGCCGATGGCGGCGTTGAGCGTGTTGTTGCCACTGAGGTTGCGGATCGCGCCGGTGCTGCCCACGCCGGTCCCGGTGATGCTGAACTGGCCCTCGGTGAGGCTGATGTTGTTCTGCAGGTGCAGAGCGGCGCCGCTGGCGATGGTGTTGCCCCAAGTGGAGGAACCCAGCGCGGTGTCGCTGGCCGCGACGAGTGCGCCGGCATTGATGGAGGTGATGCCGCTGTAGGTGTTGTTGCCCGACAGCGTGAGTGTGCCGGTGCCCTGCTTCACGAACGTTCCGTAGCTGTTCTGAAGGACGCCCGAAAAGGTCGTGTTGGTGGAGTCACCCACGGTGAGCGTGCCCGTGCGGAAGTTGACTGTGCCGCTGCCGGCGAGCGAACCGAGGGTTTCGTCCACACCCCAATCGGTTTGCAGCGTAGCCCCACCGGCCACGGTGACGGCGGACGCATTGGGAATGACGTTGCTGGTGTTCAGCTGGACGAGACCGGCGTCGATGGCGAAGGCACCGGTCCAGTTGTTGGCCGCGTTATTGAGGATCATTGTGCCCGTGCCGCCCTTGGTGAGGCCATTGCTGCCGGACAACTGGCTGTCGAAGGTGATGGTGCTGCCGCTCGCAACGTTCACGAACGGAGAGCTGCTGTTGAAATTCAGGATACCGCTGCTGATGGTGGGGTTGCCTTCCTCCACGGTGATGCCGCCCACGTTTTGCGTGCCCGAGACGGTAACGGTGTAGCTGCCGGTCGAGTCGGTGCCGGCGCTGAAAACCGCATAGGCCCCGGACGTCCAGTTTTCCACGTTCGAGGTGCCGGCGGAGCTGGCGTTCCATTTGCGGTTGGTCTGGCCGTTGTTGGTGTTGCTCCAGTTGCCGTCGGCCGTGCCGGCACCCGCGGTGGTGCCGTTGGTATCCCAGTAGAGAGTGGTCTGTGCCGACAAGCGGACCCCAATCATAAACCCACCGACCAGCACGCCCAAGAGTGCCGATAGGGCGGGTTTAAGGAATGGGAGCTTCAGATGGCGCATGGGGGATTAACGATGGACTGCACGTAGTAATATACGCAGCCCGGGGTTAAATCCCAGAAGAAAATAGGGTATAACTCCTATATGCGGGCTGGCCATAGAAAACATCGGCCGGCTCTGCCCAAACCTAAGCGCAATAGTTACTTCGACTAATTGTTGAAGCGGAACAAAGCTACGTCGCCGTCACGGAAGACGTATTCCTTGCCTTCGAGGCGGTATTTGCCGGCTTCCCGGGCGGCCACGACGGAGCCTAGGCGGGTAAGATCTTCGTAGCCGACGATCTCCGCCTTGATGAAACCTTTCTCGAAATCGGTGTGAATGACTCCGGCTGCCTGCGGGGCTTTCCAGCCCTTCTTGATGGTCCAGGCGCGGACCTCCTTTTCGCCGGCGGTGAAATAGGTCTGCAGGCCGAGCAACGAGTAGGCGCCGCGGATGAGGGCGGAAACACCCGAGTCGTCCACGCCGAGATCCTTCAGGAACGCCTTCGCTTCCTCGGGCGGGAGGTCGATGAGCTCGGCCTCGATCTTCGCGCTGATCGGCACGTAGGCGGCGTCGTGGTGCGTGCGAACGTATTCGGCGACCTTTTGGACGAATTTGTTCTGTTCGGCGGTGGCGAGGTCGGACTCGGCGACGTTGCACGCGAAGAGCACGGGCTTGGCGGTGAGGAGCTGGAAGAGCTTCATCATCGCCTTCTCGTCGTCGGTGGCGTCGAGCGTGTTGGCGGTCTTGCCGGCGTTGAGGTGGGGTTCGAGTTTCTGCAGGAGGGCCAGTTCAATGATCGCCTCCTTGTCGCCGGCTTTCGCGCTCTTCTGCGTCTTTGGCGTGCGCTTGGCAACGGCGTCGAGATCGGCGAGCACGAGTTCGGTGGTGATGACCTCGATATCGCGCACCGGGTCAACGCCGCCCATGGTGTGCACGACGTCGCTGTCCTCGAAGCAACGCACGACCTGGACGATCGCGTCCACTTCGCGGATGTTCGCGAGAAACTGGTTGCCAAGACCCTCGCCCTTGCTCGCGCCGGCGACGAGGCCGGCGATGTCCACGAATTCGATGGCAGCCGGGATGACGACGTTGGTCTTCGCGATCTTCTGGAGCACGTAGGCGCGGTCGTCGGGCACGGTCACGACGCCCACGTTGGGATCGATGGTGCAGAACGGGTAGTTGGCCGCCTCGGCCTTGCGGGAGCGCGTGAGGGCGTTGAAGAGGGTGGATTTCCCCACGTTGGGCAGACCGACGATACCGGCTTTGAGCATAAATTTGGGTGCTTAAAGGGTCGAATGCAGCGGTGGCACTGGGGGCTTGACAAGGGCAAAGTTGTTCCGTCCATTCTGCCCCTTTTCCAACTTAGAACCGCTTCCCGTTTAGCAACCAGACACATCAAATGGCCCTCACCATCCGCCTCTCCCGCTTCGGCACCAAGAACGCCCCGCACTATCGTGTCGTGGTCACCGAGGCTCGTTCCCGTCGCGACGGCGCGGGCGTCGAACAGCTCGGCGCCTATGATCCCCGCAGCAAGGGCAACCCGCTGAACATCAAGCTCGACCGCTACGACTACTGGGTTTCCAAGGGCGCGAAGCCGAGCGACACGCTCCACTCCCTCGTCAAGCGCGCCAAGCGCGCCGTGGCCGCCAAGGCCTGAGCGACCCGCCAGTTCTGATTTCCCGAGGTTCGGCTCGCGCCGGACCTTTTTTATTGGAGAATCCGCCCCGTGCGCATCGATGTCCTCACGCTGTTCCCCGCCATGCTCGACGGCTTTCTGTCCGAGAGCATGCTCGGCCGGGCGCGCGAGGCGAAGCTGCTCGAGATCAACGTCCGCAACACCCGCGACTGGGCGACCGACAAGCACAAGACGACCGACGACCGGCCGTTCGGCGGCGGGGCAGGGATGGTGATGAAGTGCGAGCCGCTGTTCGCTGCGGTCGAGGAACTGCAAACGCCCGGTTGCCGGCGCATCTATCTCACGCCCGACGGCACGCCTTTTACGACCGCCAAGGCCGAGGAGCTGTCGAAGCAGCAACACCTTATCTTCGTCAGCGGCCACTACGAGGGCATCGACCAGCGCATTCGCGACACGATCGTCGACGAGGAAATCAGCATCGGCGATTACGTGCTCACGAACGGCACGCTGGCCGCCGCCGTGGTCATTGATGCGCTCGCGCGTTTCATTCCCGGCGTGCTCGGTGAAGAAAAGTCGTTGACCAGCGAAAGTTTCACCCGCAACTTGCTCGACTTTCCCAATTACACGCGTCCCGCCGTTTACCGCGGCATGTCCGTGCCGGAAGTGCTCCTCCAGGGCGACCACGGCAAAATCGAGAAGTGGCGGCACGCGCAGCAGTTGGCAAAGACCGCGAAAATCCGACCCGATTTACTCAAAAAACAGCCATGAACCAGATCATCAAAGACATCACCGCCGCTCAGGTGAAAACCGCCGCCGCCCCCTTCAAGGTGGGCGATGGTGTCCGCGTGCACACGAAGGTGCGCGAAGGTGACAAGGAGCGCACCCAGATCTTCGCCGGTGTCGTCATCGCCCACAAGGGCAGCGGTATCCACGAGACTTTCACCGTCCGCCGCATCAGCTACGGCGAGGGCGTCGAGCGCGTGTTCCCCGTCAACTCGCCCAACGTCGAGAAGATCGAGATCGAGAAGGAGTCCGAGCCGGGCAAGGCCCGCCTCTACTACCTCCGCGACCGCTCCGGCAAGGCCGCCATGGCCGTCAAGGAGAAGCGCATCGAGGACACCAAGGCCTGAGCCTTCCACTAATGAACGAATCAAGCGAACCCACCGGGTTCGCTTTTTTTGTGCCCGCCGCTCTGCGCTAACTTGTGACGCAAATTCGGCTTTGCAGCGACGGCGCTGCGCCCGTTTACTCAAAACTCCATTCCCACCTGCGACTTTCATGAAACTGAACCCTGAGATTCTCTCCCAAGCTGCCAACCAGGCCCGCGGCCTCGCTATCGACGCCGTGCACAAGTGCTCCTCCGGCCACCTCGGCCTGCCGCTCGGCGCCGCCGAAATTGGCGCCGTCCTCTACGGCCACGCGCTGGCCCACAACCCTGACGAGCCCCGCTGGCTCAACCGCGACCGCTTCGTGCTCTCCGCCGGCCACGGTTCGATGTTCCTCTACAGCTGGCTCCACCTGAGCGGCTACGACCTCTCTCTCGAAGAGGTGAAGAACTTCCGTGTCCTGCACAGCAAGACCCCCGGCCACCCCGAGTTCCACGAGACGCCCGGTGTCGAGTGCACCACCGGCCCGCTCGGCCAGGGCATCGGCAACGCGGTTGGCTTCGCCCTCTCCGGCAAGATGGCCGAGGCGCGTTTCAACACCGCCGAGCATGTCATCTTCGACCACCACGTGGTCTGTCTCGCCGGTGACGGTTGCATGCAGGAAGGCGTCGCCATGGAAGCGATCGCCTTCGCCGGCCATCAGGGCCTCGACAACCTGATCCTCATTTACGACGCCAACGACGTCACGCTCGACGCCATGGCCGACAAAACCCAGAGCGAGAACGTCGCCCTGCGCTTCAAGTCCATCGGCTGGGACGTCCAGACGCTCGCCGACGGCCATGACCTCGCCGCCATTTCCAAGGCGATCAACAAGGCCAAGAAGACCAAGACCGGCAAGCCGCAGCTCATCATCGCCAAGACCATCATCGGCAAGGGCATTCCCGAGGTGCAGGGCACCTCGAAGGGCCACGGCGAAGGCGGCGCGAAGTTCTCCGAAGGCGCCCGCAAGGGCCTCGGTCTCCCCGAGGAACACTTCTACGTCAGTCCGGAGGTGCGCGAGTATTTCAAGGCACACAAGAGCCGCCTGAAGCGCGCCTACGGCAAGTGGCGCAAGACCTACGAGGCCTGGCGCGCCGCCAATCCGGAAAAAGCCGCGCTGCTCGATTCGCGCAACGACCGCATCAGTGCCGCTGACCTCTTGGCCAAGATCCCGGCCTTCGCGGCCGACGCCAAGCTCGCCACCCGTGCCGCGGGCAAGGACGTGCTCCAGCCTGTCGCCGCCGCGCTGCCGCTGCTCATCTCCGGCTCCGCCGACCTCCACGGCTCGACGCTCAACTACATCGCCTCCGACAAGGATTTCGACAAGGCCAACCGCACCGGCCGCAACCTGCGCTACGGCATCCGCGAGCATGGCATGGCTGCGATCAACAACGGCGTGGCCTACGACGGCATCTTCCGCACCTCGTGCGCGACGTTCCTCGTGTTCGCCGACTACTCGCGTCCCTCGATGCGCCTCGCCGCGCTCTCGAAACTGCCGGTCATCTATATCTACACGCACGACTCCATCGGTGTCGGTGAGGATGGTCCCACCCACCAGCCGGTCGAGACGGTTACCGGTCTGCGCGTGATCCCGAACCTCGATGTCATCCGCCCGGCCGATCCGGAAGAGACCGCCGGCGCCTTCGCCGCCGCGCTCGAGCGGCAGGACGGCCCGACGCTGCTTTCGCTCACCCGTCAGGCTGTGCCGATGCTCAACGAGATCCCGGCCGCCGAGCGGCGCAATGGCGTGCTCAAGGGCGCCTACATTGCCGTGAAGGAAACCGCTCCGCTTACGCACATCCTGCTCTCCGCCGGTTCCGAGCTCCAGTGGGCCGTGGCCGCCGCCAAGCAACTGGGTGGGGGAGTGCGCGTGGTCTCCGTGCCGTCCTTCCTGCGCTTCGACGCCCAGTCCAAGGATTACAAGGAGTCCGTCCTCCCGTCCTCCTGCCGCAAGCGCGTGGCCATCGAGGCGGGTGTCACCGGTCTCTGGTCCAAGTATGTCGGTCTCGACGGCAAGGTCATCGGCATCGACCGCTTCGGCCTCAGCGCTCCGGGCAACACCGCCATGAAGGAACTCGGCATCACAACCGAGGCCGTGGTTGCCGCCGCCCAGGCACTTTGAGTCAATAATCTGCATTAAGCTTCACAGCCGGCCATTAGGCCGGCTGTTTTGCTTTCGGTGGGGGACCGCTGTCATGGTAATGAAACAAAACTCGGCTTGCGAAAATGGTTAGGAGGCTAACTGTCAGCCTCCTGATATTCTCCGATCATGCCGCATCTGCTTCTCAAAGACCTGCCGCGCTACGAGTGTCTGCTCGAGGCTGCCCGTGAGTTTCCCGATCTTGATCCGTCGGCGGCGGAGGCCTTCCTCCATCTGCTCCGCACCGGCGACGAGGTCTTTGCCATGACCGAGCGCAACCTCACCGACCACAGCATTTCCCATGGCCGATTTGGGGTGCTCATGCTGCTCTGGCGTAGCACCCAGCCGCGCGCCGCCAAGCTGATGGGCGCCGACGACTGCTCCTGTGGCGGCCCGCGGACGCCCGCCGAACTCGCGGATGCCGCTGGTGTCACACGGGCTACCATGACCGGTCTGATCGATACCCTGGAGCGCGACGGTTTCGTAAAGCGCGAGCCCGACCCCGACGACCGTCGCATGATGTCCGTGCGCCTCACGTCCAAGGGGGACCGGTTTCTCAACGACTTCCTGCCCGGCCATTTCAAGGTCATCTCGGAAGTGATGTCGCCGCTCAGCGAATCGGAGCGCAAGTCCTTCGTTCGCCTCCTGACCAAGGTGCAGGCCCACATCGCCGCTCTCCGCAGTGAAACCGCCGCTCAAACAGCCGCCCGCTGACTTTCCTTTCCCAATCCTTCATTCCACCCGACCCACGCCACCGTTATGTTCAAGAAGTTCCTCATCGCCATCGCCGGATTCATTGTCGTCGTGCTCACGCTCGGCGCCGTCAAAGCGGCTCAGATCCAAAAAATGATGTCCGTTTCCCACGTGCCGCCGCCCAGCGCGGTTACCACCGCCGAGGCCAAGACGGTCCAGTGGCACTCCTACCTCAACGCCATCGGCACGCTGGCCCCCGTCGAGGGCGTGACCCTCGCGGCGGACGCGGACGGCACGATCACGCGCATCGTGGCCGACAACGGCACCGCCGTGAAGGCCGGCGATCTGCTCGTCGAGATCGACAGCAGCGTCGAGGTGGCCCAACTCGCCGCCTCCAAGGCACGGGCCGAGCTGTCGCGCATCAATTTCGAGCGCGCCAAGGAGCTCTGGGGTCGCAACGCCACCTCCAAGTCCGAGTTCGACCTGGCCGACGCCACGCTCAAGCAGTCGGTCGCCGAGGTCGCCGCCATCGAGGCACAGATCGCCAAGAAGCAGGTGCGCGCGCCCTTCGACGGCCGCGTGGGTATCCGCCTAATCAATGTCGGCCAGTTCGTGGCCCGCGGCCGCGCGCTCCTGCCTTTGCAGAAGCTGAATCCCATCTTCGTCAATTTCAGCGTCCCGCAGCGCCAGTTGCCCGACATCGCCCAGGGCCAGGAGGTCGGCATTCGCGTGGACGCCTTCCCGGACCGTCCGTTCAAGGGCACCATCACCGCCATCAACTCCGAGGTCGACGCCGCCACGCGCAACATCTCCGTCCAGGCCACGCTCGCCAATCCCGACGAGGTCCTGCGCGCCGGCATGTTCGCCCGCGTCGAGGTGCAGAAGAGCGCCGCCGAGGCGCAGGTCGTGGTGCCCGCAACATCGATCGCCTACGCTTCCTACGGCAACTCCGTCTTCATCGTCGAGAAGATGAAGGGCGAGGACGGCAAGGAATACCTCGGCGTTCGCCAGCAATTCGTGAAGCTGGGCGCCACGCGCGGCGACCTCGTCGCCCTCACCGAGGGCGTGAAACCTGGTGAACAGGTCGTCACCTCCGGCGTCTTCAAGCTCCGCAACGGAGCGCCGGTGCAGGTCAACAATGTCGTGCAGCCCTCGAGCAGCGCGACCCCGCAGCCCGCCAACACCTGATCCCTCCACGAGGATCCCGCCATGTTATCCAAAAGTTTCACCGACCTCTTCATCCGCAAGCCGGTCATCGCGCTTGTCGTCAACATCGTCATCCTGGTCGTCGGCGTCGTCTCGTATTTCCAGCTGAACACGCGGCAGTATCCGCGCAGCGACAGCGCGGTGGTGAACGTCAACACGGTCTACTTCGGCGCCAGCGCCGACACCGTCCGCGGCTACATCACCACCCAGCTTGAGCGAGCCATCGCCAGCGCCGACGGCATCAATTACATCGAGTCCACCAGCAGCGCCGGCTTCAGCTCCATCAAGGTGTTCCTGCGCCTCAACTACGACACCAACGCCGCGCTCGCGCAGATCAGTTCCAAGATCGACCAGGTGCGCAACGAGCTGCCGCCCGAGTCCGAGTCGCCGACCATCAGCGTCGAGACGGCCGACAACGAATTCGCGTCCATGTATCTGAGTTTCTACTCGGACGAGATGGACCAGAACCAGATCACCGACTACCTGAACCGCATGGTCCAGCCGCGCCTCGCCGCCGTGAAGGGCGTGCAGAAGGCCGACGTGCTCGGCGGCCGCGTGTTCGCCATGCGCATCTGGCTCAAACCCGAGGAACTCGCCGCCCACGGACTCAGCCCCTCGGAGGTCCGCCAGGCCCTCTCCGCCAACAACGCCCTCGCCGCCGTCGGCGCCACCAAGGGCTCGATGCTCAGCGTCAGCCTCGTGGCCAACACCGA
>CBINOW010000160.1:0-9299 GCA_966252395.1 uncultured Oleiharenicola sp.
GTTTGCGGGCTTCACGACGATGATCGCGAATGCCGCCGGTCCGGTGATGACGCTCTACCTGCTTGCCATGCGGCTCGACAAACTGGGTTTCCTGGGCACGGGCGCGGCGTTTTTCCTCGTGATCAATTGGATCAAGGTGCCCTTCGCCGTGCAGCTGGGCATCATCAACACTTCCAGCCTGTCGCTCAACCTGTGGCTCCTGCCCGCCGTGGCGCTCGGCGCGCTGTTGGGCCGGCCGGTGGTTGAGCGGGTCAACCAGCGCTGGTTCGAGAACCTGGCCCTCGGCTTCGCCGCCTTGGCCGCGCTGAAGCTGGTGTTTTTCTGAGACAGTCTGCACCGCGCTGCCTTGGGCTTTCCGCTTACTGGGGCTTTCATTTCCGTATCTTCCGTGTATTCCGTGGGCACTCCCCATGGCACGTGCATCCGTCAGGCAACTTTGGAAGGCCAAGATCGAGGGCAAGCTCGCGTCCCCCAGCTGGCCGGCGGCTCCGACGCTCCAACGCCCGGCATTTGCCGGCCGTGTGCTTGGCGTGGACCCCAGTTTGCGCGGGACCGGTCTGGTATTGATTGAGTTTGTGCCCGGTCGGCAGCCGGTGCTTTTGCGCTGTCTGACCGTGAAGGTGCCGGCGAAGCATCCCATGCCGCACTGTTTGGCCGAGATTCACCGGGCGGTGGCGGCATTTATGGCGGACTTCGAACCGCGGCACGTGGCGCTCGAGCAGACGATCTACGTGCAGAACTTCCAGACCGCGCAGATTCTTGGCGCAGCCCGAGGCGCGGCCATTGCGGCGGCGGCGCTGCACCACGGCGACATTTTCGAATACGCCCCGCTGCGCGTGAAGCAGGCCGTCGTGGGCGCCGGCCGCGCCAGCAAGGAGCAGATGGCGCGCACCGTCATGGCCATGCTCGGCCACGGCCGCACGCTCGCCTTCGACGAGGCCGACGCCGCCGGCGTGGCCCTGTGTCATGCGCTGACCTGGCGAGGTTAGGACGGCGCTAATGACCGCCTCGGTTTCTGCTGCTAAGCGGTCTGGAAACGGCTGACTGCTTGAACCCACCGTTCAGCCATGCATCATCCCGTCATGCCACAGCCGGAAGCCTCACTCGCGCTGGGCGGAATTCAGTTCCGCCCGCGCCTGCTCGATGCCCTGCAGGGCTATACGAGGGCGCTGTTCCGCCGAGATTTCTTTGCCGGGCTGAACGTGATGATCCTGGCGTTCCCGCTGTCCATTGCCTTCGCCATCGCGTCGGGCGTGCGGCCGGAGCAGGGGCTCTTCACCGCCATCATCGGCGGCGGCATCATCGCGGCGCTGGGCGGCTCGCGGGTGCAGATCGGTGGCCCGACCGGCGCCTTTGTCATCATTACCTACAGCGTGCTCCAGGGCCACGGGACCAACGGCCTGATGATCTGCACGATCATGGCCGGGGCGATGCTGTGTGTCATGGGCTTCGCCCGGATGGGCTCGATCATCCGCTACATCCCGTATCCCGTTTCGCGCGCCTTCACGAAGGGCATCGCGATCCTCATCCTCAGCTCGCAGATCAGGAATTTTCTCGGCCTGTCCGTGGACCAGATGCCGGTGGACTTCGCGGGAAAACTCCAGGTGCTCGCCCTGCACCTCGACGCGATTCACTGGCCCACCGCCGGCCTGGGCGTGGCGGTGGTTGCGTTGATCGCCCTGTGGCCCGCCCGGTTCTCGCGGGTGCTGCCGGGACCGATGGTCGGCCTCATCGCGGCGACCGCGGGCGTAGCGCTGTTCGGCCTGCACGACCGTTGGCAAATCGCGACCATCGCGTCGGAGTTCGGCGAATTTTCCCGCAGCCTGCCCGCCCTGCAATGGCCGCACGCGGACTGGAGCCTGGCCGGCAGCCTGCTCCAGCCGGCGTTCACAATCGCGCTGCTCGTCGCCATGCAGGCGCTGTTGTGCGCGGTGGTGACCGACGGCCTGCTGGACGAGCGTCACGACTCCAACCAGGAACTGATCGGGCAGGGGGTGGCCAACCTCGTCGGTCCCCTGTTCGGCTGCATCCCCGTCACCGGCGCGGTCGCGCGCTCGGTGATGAACGTCCGCGCGGGTGCCCGCACCCCGGTCGCCGGCCTCGTGCATGCGGGCCTCCTGCTGGTCCTGCTGCTGGCCGCGGCGCCGCTCGTCGGCCACATCCCGCTCTCGGCGCTGAGCGCCATCCTGATCGTTGCGGCGTTCCGCATGGTGTCGTGGAAGCAGTTCGCCCGCCTGCGGACCTGGCCGCTGAGCGATTCCGCGGTCTTCGTCGCCACCTTCGCGCTGACGGTGCTGACCAACCTCACGCTGGCCGTCGAGGTGGGCGTCGTGCTGGCCGCGCTGCTGCTCGTGAAGCGCATTTCCGAGACCTCGCAGATCACCGCGGTGGACGAGACCACCGAGACCGAGGGCTCGCACCACTCGCTCGTGGGCAAGGAAATCCCGGAGGGCGTGCTGGTGTTCCGCGTTTTCGGCGCGTTCTTCTTCGGCGCGGTCGACAAACTCGACGACGAGCTGAAGCGTGCGAAACAGGAGCCCGAGGTCCTGATCCTGCGCGTGCGCAAGGTGCTCGCGATGGACGCCAGCGGCCTGCGGGCGCTGGAGGACTTGCACCTGAAGCTCCGCGCCAAGGGCAAGCACCTCATCCTCAGCGCGCCGCACACGCAGCCGCTGGCCGTCATGGAGAACGCCGGTTTCATCGACCGGCTCGGCCGCGAGAACGTGTGCCCGCACGTCACCGCCGCGCTGGCCCGGGCCCGCGAGATCCTCGGCCTGCCGCCGGTGGATGAGCCGCCGGAACCCCACGAAACTCTCCACACCGAACGCCAGGCGGTGGAGGCTGCGCGGAAGGAACTCGCCGAGTCGTTGGCCCGCGCGGAACGCATCCTCCGCCGCCTCGACCGTCCGGTTCAGGATCCACCCGAGAAAAATCCATGAACCCCGGACCGCTGCTGCTGGTCGCCTTGGTCGGGACGCTCTCGGGCGCCCTCTGCTGGCGAACTGCACCGCGGGTCTGGTTGGCGGGAACTTTGACAGGGCTGGTCGCCGCCCTGGCGGCGGCGGCACTCGTTCTGACGGGCGGGGATGTTTGGGATTGGTCCACCCGGTTCGAGATCGGTGGCGAGGCCGTGCACCTGCAGCTCGACGCCCTCGGTGCGTTTTTCATGGTGCTGCTTTGCGTCGTCGGCGGGGCCGCCACGGTCTATGCCGGTGAATATTGGACGGACGCCGCGCACCCGCGCTCGGCCGGCCTCGGTCGCCTCTGGTGGAGCCTGCTCCTGATGAGCCTCGGGCTGGTGTTGGTGGCGGTCAACGGCCTGCACTTCCTCATCGCGTGGGAGCTCTTCACGCTCGCCGCGTATTTCCTGGTCACGCTCGACCGCACACGCGCGGAGGTGCGCGCGGCGGGCTGGCTCTACCTGGGTGCGTCGCACGTGGCCATGCTGGCGCTTTTCGCCTTCTTTACGATTTTAGCCGCGCAGACGGGAAGCTGGGCCCTCGGCCCGTGGCACGACCGGCCGGAGCTGGCGCCGCTGTTCTGGCTGGCGCTGTTCGGCTTCGGCCTGAAGGCGGGGCTGTTTCCCCTGCACATCTGGTTGCCGTCGGCCCACGCCAACGCGCCGAGCCACGTGTCGGCCATCCTCTCCGGCGTCACGATCAAGCTGGGCATCTACGGGCTCGTGCGTTTCAGCGGCTGGCTGCCGCTGCCCGCCGGGGCGGGTTGGACGGTCGCGGTGCTCGGCGTCGCGAGCGCGGTGCTCGGCGTGGCGTTCGCGCTGGGTCAGCACGACCTGAAGCGGCTGCTCGCCTACCACAGCGTGGAGAACATCGGGATTATTCTCATCGGACTCGGTTTCGCCATCGTGGCCGCCGGGCACAGCCAGCCCGCCTGGGGCTCCCTGGCGCTGGCCGGCGGACTGCTGCATGTGTGGAACCACGGGTTGTTCAAGGCGCTGCTCTTTCTTGGCGCCGGCTCGGTGCTGCATGCCACGGGCACGCGGGAAATGAGCCGCCTCGGCGGACTCTGGCGCGTGATGCCGTGGACGGCCGGGCTGTTCGCCCTCGGCGCGGCGGCGATCGCCGGGCTGCCGCCGCTCAACGGATTTGTCAGCGAATGGCTGGTGTATCTCGGGCTGTTCTCCGCCGTGATCGCGCACGGGCCGGCGGCGTGGGCGGCGATCCCGGCCGCGATCCTGCTCGGCGTGACCGGCGCGCTGGCGCTGGCGTGTTTCGTGAAGGTGTGCGGCGTGGTTTTCCTCGGAGCCCCGCGCTCCGCGGCGGCGGCGCAGGCACACGAAAGTGGACCCGCGATGCGCGGCGCGATGTTGGTGCTGGCGGCCGCGTGCGTCGCGATCGGGCTCGCCCCGGTGCTGTTCTGGCCGGCGGTGGCGCGCGCGGTCGGGACCTGGCATCCGGCCTGGGCGGGGGCGGCGGCGCCGGAGTCGCTATTCACCCTCGGCGCGCTCAACGGGGTGCTCGCCCTCGGGGCGGCTGCGGCGGCGTGGTGGCTCTGGCGGCGCGTGCAACGCCCGGGCCTCGGGCGCGCGCTGACCTGGGATTGCGGCTACGCGGCGCCGACGCCGCGCATGCAATACACCGCCGCGTCCTTCGCCGGCATCATCACGGAGTGGTTTGCGTGGATTTTGCGTCCCGAGCGCCACGAGGTCCGGCCGGTCGCGCCTTTTCCGACCGCCGCCAGTTTCTCGGAGCACACGCCGGAAACGGTGCTCGAGCATGTCGTGGAACCGGCGGGCGGAGTGGTGATGCGGCTCTCGGCCGTTGTGCGGCGCCTGCAGCACGGCCGGTTGCAGTCCTACCTGCTTTATCTGGTGGTCGGCATCGTCGCACTCGCGGCGATTGTGCTGGGCGGAGGAAGCGGACGATGAGCGCTCGAACCGCAACATTTGGTGTGACTGCCCCGGCGGTTCCGCCTAGTTTACGGAGGCCGTCATGTATCTGAATCTCGTCCAGCTCGCGGAATCCTTCGGCGTCGCCGAGAAGGTGGTCGAGGACTGGATGCGCGCCGAGGGCTTGCCCCACACCCTGGACCGGGGCCGGCCGATGTTTGACCGGACGCAGGTGACGGAGTGGGCCGCCGCCCGCGGACTCACCGCGCAGGTGGGCTTTCTCGCGCCGGAGACGCGTGCGCCTTTCTCCACGGGCATCCGGCTGGAGCCGTTGCTGCGCGCGGGGGGCATCTGGCGAGACGTGCCGGCCGCGGAGCTGACCGGTGTTTTTGGAAAAATCGTGGCCGGGCTGCCGGGCGCGACGCCTCCAGTGCGGCAGATGCTCGCCCAACGCCTGGCGGCGAAGGGCGGGGTGACGCTCGCGCCCGTGGGCGGCGGCATCGCGTTGCCGCATCCAAGCACGCGCATCGCCCTCGGCCGCGACGCCGGCACGCTGGCGCTGCTGCTGCTGCGCGAGGCGCTGCCCGACGCCGAGGCGCCCGACGGCGTGCCGGTCAGCCGGTTGTTTTTCTTCATCGCGCCGTCGCCGCGCGCGCACCTCGACCTGCTCGGCCGGCTCAGCCGCGCGCTCCGGCGCGGGCCGTTGCGTGAGGCCGTGGCGCAGGGGACGGACGATGCCGCGATCTTTTTGGCGGCCGCCGCGAGCGACGAAGGCTCGGCGGAGGAGGCGGCGCCATGAGCCCGGGCTTGCTGTTGCTGCTCGCAGCCGTGGGCCAGGCAGCGGGCGCGGTCTCCGGCCCCCGGTGGCCGCGGAGCTGGCTCGTGTGCACCCTGGCGGGAGCGCTGGCGGGGCTGGGCGCGGCGTTGCTGGTGCTGCTCGGCGCGCCGGATTGGGAATGGCGGAGCGCTTTCACGTTGGGCGGCGAGCCGCTGCATCTCCGCCTCGACGGAGTGAGCGCGCTGTTTCTGGCCCTCCTGGCTGTGATCGGCGGGGCAGGGACGGTCTACGCGGGTGATTATTGGCCGGACCGTCATTACCCGGACTCCGCGCCGCGCGGGCGAGCCTGGTGGAGCGCCTTGCTGTTGTGTCTCGGCGCCGTGCTGGTGTCGGCCAACGGGCTGCATTTTCTCATCGGGTGGGAGCTGTTCACGGTCTGCGCCTATTTTTTGGTGACGCTGGACCGTGCGCGTGCGGAGGTGCGTAAGGCCGGCTGGCTGTATCTGGTGGCGTCGCATGTCGGCACGGTCTGTCTCTTCGCGTTTTTCGCGCTGCTGGCCGCCCGCACGGGCGGTTGGGATCTCGGCCCGATGCGCGACCAGGCGGGGCTTGCGCCGTTGTTCTGGCTGGCGCTGGTCGGCTTCGGCGTGAAGGCCGGTCTGTTCCCGTTGCACGTCTGGTTGCCGTCGGCTCACGCCAACGCGCCGAGCCATGTGTCCGCGATCATGTCCGGCGTGGCCGTCAAGATGGGCGTTTACGGCCTGGTGCGCTTCAGCGGCTGGCTGCCCGTGCCGGCGGCGGCGGGCTGGGTGCTGCTCGGACTGGGCGCCGTCGGCGCGTTGCTGGGGATCGCGTTCGCCGTGGCGCAGAACGATCTCAAGCGCCTGCTGGCCTACTGCACCGTGGAAAACATCGGCATCATCATGGTGGGATTGGGCGGCGCGCTGGTCGCAGCCCGGCACGATCCGTCGGCCGGAGGCTGGGGTCCGCTGCTGCTGGCGGGCGCGCTGCTGCACGTGTGGAACCACGGGGCGTTCAAGGCGCTGCTGTTTTTTGCCGCGGGTTCGGTGCTGCATGCTACAGGCACGCGGGAGCTGAGCCGGCTTGGTGGACTCTGGCGCTCGATGCCGTGGACCGCGGGGCTGTTCGCTCTCGGGGCGCTGGCCGTGGCCGGCCTGCCGCCGCTGAACGGTTTCGTCAGCGAGTGGCTGGTGTATCTCGGTCTGTTCGAGGCCGTGTCCGGCCGCAGTGCGGCCGCGTGGGCGGCGTTGCCGGCCGTGATCCTGCTGGCGTCCGCCGGGGCGCTGGCGCTGGCCGGCTTCGTGAAGGCGGGCGCGATGGTCTTCCTCGGCGCGGCGCGCACGCCGGCGGCGACCCGGGCGCATGAATGCGGTGCGGGGATGCGCGTGCCGATGCTGGCCTTGGCGGGCGTGTGCGTGGCCCTCGGGTTGGCTCCGCTCGTGTTCTGGACGGCGGCGGCGCGCGCGGTTGCTTCGTGGAATCCCGCTTGGGCGGCCGTGGCGCCACCGGTCTCGTTGTCCGCGCTCAACGTGGCGCAGGTCGCGCTGGCCGTGCTGGCGTTGGCGGCCGCAGTCTGGCTGTGGCGTCGCGCGCCCGCCAACGGGTTGCGGCGCGGCCTGACCTGGGACTGCGGCTATGCGGCGCCGGCGGCGCGCATGCAATACACGGGCGGCTCCTTCGGCGGCCTCGTCGCTGGATGGTTTGCGTGGATCCTGCGGCCGGAGCGCCGGCTGCGCCGGCCGCGCGGTCCGCTGCCGGCGAGCGCGAGCCGGGTGGAGCGCGTGCCCGAGACGGTGTTGGAACACGTGATCCTGCCCGTGGGCGGCGTGGTGATGCAGGCGTCCACCGCGGTGCGGCGGCTGCAGCACGGGCGGCTGCAGTTCTACGTGCTCTATATTGTGGCGGGGCTCGCGGCCCTCGGCGTCCTGGTATTGATAGGAGGGCGGCCATGATCATCGGGCTCATCGATCTCGTCTGCCGCTTGGCGCTGTGGCTGTTGCTGGCGCCGCTGCTGCCCGGCATCATCAACAAGGTGAAGGCCTGGGTCGCGGGCCGGCGGGGTCCGCCGGTGCTGCAGCTTTACTACGATCTCGCGCGGTTGTGGCGGAAGGGTGTCGTCCTGAGCACGCTGGCGTCGCCGGGCTTCGTGGCCGGGCCGGCGGTGGCGTGGGTGGCGGTGACCGGCGCGGCGATGCTGCTACCGCTGGGGCCGGCCGGGGCGGCTTTCGGCTTCCGCGGCGACGTGCTGCTGCTGATCTACCTGCTGGCGCTGGCGCGCTTCGCCACGACCTGGGCGGCGATGGAGACGGGCTCGGCCTTCGAGGGCATGGGGGCCGCACGCGAGGTGAGCTACGCCGTGCTGGCGGAGGCGTCACTGATCGCCGCAGTGCTGGCGCTGAGCGTGCAGAGCGGCAGCCTCGCACTGGCCTCGATGCTGGCGCCGGCGGTGGGAGCCGGCGGCGTGTTGCTGGCCGCGGGCCTGTTCACCGTGCTGCTGGCGGAGAATTGCCGCGTGCCCTTCGACGACCCGAACACGCACCTGGAGCTGACCATGATCCACGAGGTCATGGTGCTCGACCACAGCGGCCCGCCTCTGGCGGTCGTCCTGCACGGGGCGGCGGTAAAGCTCCTACTGTTTGCGGTGCTGCTGACCGAGGCGGTGCTGCCACTGGGCAACCTCGGTGTTGCGGCCGGCGCGGGCGCGCTGGCCGGTGGCGTGCTGGCAGTGACGGTGGGCGTGGGGCTGGTGGAGTCGCTGCTGGCGCGGCTGGCGTTCCGGCGTGTGCCGCTGCTGCTGACGACGGCGTTTTTGCTGTGCCTGTTCGCCCTGCTGGTGGCGTGGAAAGGCGGTGCCGCATGATCGCGACCCACGACACCCTGAACCTGCTGATCGGCCTGGCCATGGGGCTGAACCTGGTCGCGCTCGGCAGCAGCCGGTTGCCGGCGCTGATCACGACGGTGTCGGTGCAGGGCATGGTGCTCGGCATCATGCCGCTGGTGATGGAGACGCATTTCGAATGGCTGGCGGGGCTGGTCGCGCTCGGCACCGTGGCGGGCAAGGGCTTCCTGATCCCGCACCTGTTGCGGCGCGCGATGCGCACGACGCACATGGATCGCGAGGTGGAACCGTTCATCGGCTTCGTGCCGTCGCTGTTGCTGGGCGCGGGCGGCACTATCGCCGCCGTCGCACTGGCCCAGGCCCTGCCGCTGCTACCCCGGCATGCCGGCATGCTGCTGGTGCCGGGCGCGATCGCGTCGGTGCTGACCGGATTCATCCTGCTGATCGGGCGGGCCAAGGCCATTTCGCAGGTCTGCGGCTACCTGATCTTGGAGAACGGCATTTACCTGTTCGGCCTGCTGCTCATCGGCTCCACGCCGCTCCTGGTCGAGGCGGGCATCCTCCTCGACCTGACGGTGGGCATCTTCGTCATCGGCATCATCGTGGACCGCATTCAGCGGGCGTTCGATTCGCTCGACACCCGCAAACTGACCGTGCTGCGCGAATGAGAGCGACCCTCCTCATCCTCCTGCCCCTTGCGGGCGCGGTCCTCGCGGCTCTCTGGCCGAGCGACCGCACGCGGCCCTGGCTGCTGCCGGCGGTCGGCTTCATTCACACGGCGCTGTCGTTCTGGCTGCTGTTCGACCCGCCGG
>CBINOW010000161.1:0-9293 GCA_966252395.1 uncultured Oleiharenicola sp.
CGCGGGTTAGTCGCACCCGCCTATGCGCCGCGCAAGCGGCGCATAGGCGCGGCAAGTCCTCTTTCGGGAGGGCTTGAGAGAAATGAAGATCGCGGCGCGCAAGCGCCGCACAGAATCCGGCTTACCGGCTTCGAGACTAGTCTGAACAAAACATGCGGGGCGCGTCGTGAAAGCGGCGCGCCCCGCGCCATTTTCAAGATCAGAACTTCAGGTAATCGCGGTAGCCCGCGCGATCGGAGGTGGTGCCGCTCTCGTCTTCCTGAGTCAGTTCCTTCCACTTGGAGACACGGAAGGGGTTGCCGGAATTCAGATTTCCGAGGGACTCATCGTAGTGGAAGTTGGCGTTGCCGGTGAGGGTGATGTCTTCGGCGACGACCGAGCCCCACATGCTGCCATCACCGTTAAGAGTGACGCTCCCATTGGGTGCATAGATCACGCCGGCGAAGGCTCCACCACCGGCAATCTTGATGTCCTGATCGGCGGCAGGTTCGACACTGGTGCCGTAGATCTGGATGTTCTTGGGGGAGCCACTGACATTGACGATGCCTTGACCCGTAAGGTCGATGTCGCCCGCGGTGTAGATCTTGAGGCTCGAATTGGCTGCCACCCGGAAGCCGGAATTGCTGCCGGTGATCTTGATAGCTTGGGAACCTGCGGACGCTGAGATGATCAGGGTGACATCGCCCCTAAACTCAATGACGTTCCCACTGCCCGATAGAGTGATATCCGTGCAGAGGACTGTGGTCGCGGTGCCAGCGGTGCCAATGGGATCGGTGGTTTTGATGGTGCCTACGTTCGTTACCGATGTGCTGGGGGTGGTGACCGGGTCGAAGTTCGCGGAGAATTGGGTCGAGACACGGTTCGGGTCCACGTTCTTCTTGGTCCAGGTGGAGGCATCGTAAGTGGAGTCTTCGCCGAGGATGGAGCCGTTGGTGCCGACGTTGTTGGTCGGGTCCTGGGCGTTATTGGTCGAAACATAGCCCCAGACGTCGGCGTTTTTGACCAGCACCGAGTCCACGGCAACCGAGACACTGCCTACCGAGCCGTTGTCGTTTTTGACCGCATTGCTGAACGGGGTATAGGTGCCGACACCGGCCATTTCGGAATCCCAGCTGTCCACGGTGGCGTTGTTGCCCTTGAAGAGGATGGTGTCCTTGGCGACGAGGCCGTTGGCGAACTTGGAGGCCTTGGCAAGCTTCACCTCGACCCACTTCTCGATGGGAGCGGAGGCGGCGCCGCCCATGGTGACCGTGGCTCGGGTGACGATGGTCGGCGCAGTGGTGGCCCCGAGGTAGTTTTTCACCCAGACACGCACGTAGCCGGTGGTATTCTGGTCGAAGGTGTAGTTGCCGCTGGAGGGAAAACGGGCCCAGGCGTTCGAGTTGGCGCCGGTGCCGTCATTTTTCCAGCCACTCCAGTCGTATTTTTCATCGGCGACCATCTTGTTGATGGAATACATCGCCTCTTCGAGGCCGTTCTCGGCCAGATTCATGGCGGCATTGTTGTAGAGTGCGCGGTTGGAGATGCGCTGGCTCGAGACGCCGAGGCGGATGTAGCTGGTGAGGGAGATCGCGACGACAGCCGAAAGAATCAACGCCACGATCATGGCGGAGCCGCGATTGGAACGGAGTGAGCGAGTTTTCATGGCAGGAGCGGATCAGGTGGTAACGCGCTTGTTGCGCAGGATGAAACGGGCGGACAACACGGTGTTGGAAGCTCTGGCGACGGTCTTGGTGTTGCGGGTGCTTTCCAGCGAGATCTGGAGCTGTTTGGTGCTCTTGGAAGCGCTGGCCAGCTCGGTGGCGGTGGTAAGTGGCAGGCTAGCTCCGGTGATGCCGTAGGCCTTGAACTCAAACAGCACGATGCCCGTCACCAACTTGCGGGTGGCCTTGGTGTTCGTGTTGTAGCGGATGAAAGACCGGGTGTTTTTGTCGTAATAATACTGGATCGCTATGGAGTCCACGAGCATGGTCACGTCGGTGTTCGAGGTCCACGAGATCGAACTCGCCTGACGGGTGTCTTGGGCAAAGATTTCCAGCGCCTGACGGGCCTGGGCCTCCATGTCGTTGTAGTTTTGGACGTTGGCGCCGCTGCGGCCGAGGAAGAGAAAGGTGGAGAGCACTCCCGCCAGAATGAAGGAGGAGATGCTGGCGCCGATCATGACTTCGGCCAGGGTGAACGCGGCGGTGCCGCGCAACTTACGGGCCGGCGAGGGAATAGTAGTAGTCATAAAGTCCGTTTTTGACGTATTTGGTTTGGAAGCTGCGGGTGTGGCTTCGGCCGTCGTAGGATTTCCAATTGACGGTCAGGTAAATGTCCACGCCCTCGCCGGGCCGCGTGCTGTCGTCCTTCACCGTGCGCACCATGCTGTATTTGCTGGCGAGGGCACTGTTGGTTGCGAAGACCTCCTTCAGGTCCACCTTGTGCTCCCCCATCATTTTGTCGGGATCGGTGACCGCCGACCAGCTCATGAGGCGGATGCGCTCAATCTCGCTCTGCAGAATCTGGGAGGCGAGGGTGTTGCCGCGGGCGACATCGATGGTGGTAAAGCCCGACTGCATGACGGTGATGGAAGTCGTGATGGCGAAAGCCATGACACAGGAGGCCATGATGACCTCGGCGATCGTCATGCCCGCTTCGCGTGAACGGCGTCGGGCAGGGCGGACGGGGACGACAGGGGCGGTGAACATGCCCCGACTTTACGCGAAAGCGCGCCGGCTCGAAACAGGCGATGGGCCCAGTATTGAGGCCCTAGCAAATAGGGCCGAAAGTCAGGGGCGGCCGCGGTGTTCGAGATACATCACGGCGGCTTGGGATCGCCGGTTTATCTTCAACT
Source organism: uncultured Oleiharenicola sp. (assembly GCA_966252395.1). Lineage (GTDB taxonomy): Bacteria > Verrucomicrobiota > Verrucomicrobiia > Opitutales > Opitutaceae > Lacunisphaera. The sequence goes on from CBINOW010000161.1 coordinate 2,837, forward strand.
TCTCGAACACGTTGCTCAGGTAGTTCTTCACGGTTTTGTCGCTGAGCCCCATCTGCTCGGCTATTTCCTTGTTGGTCTTGCCCTCGGCGACCAAGGCCAGCACGCGACGCTCCTGGGCGGAAAGGATGGCGAGCTTGTTTTGTTCGGGAGAGGCATTACCGCCGGTGCGCACGAGATTCAGCACGCGGGTGGTGAGCGAAGGATCGAGGATGAATTTACCCGCGGCGACGTCCACGATTGCCTGGCAAAGGCCCTGGGCGTTGATCTCCTTGAGGAGGTAGCCGTGGGCACCGCTGCTCATCGCCTCATAAACGAGATTGTCGTCAATGACCGAGGTGAGCACCAGCACCTTGACCTCGGTGTCGCTCGCAATGATCTGGCGGCATGCGAGCAACCCGGAGCCGTCGGGCAGGCGGATGTCGAGCAACACCACGTCGGGCTTGAGCCGGGCGGTCTCGCTCACGGCGGTGGCGACGGTGGATGCTTCCCCGGCCACCTGCAGATGCAGACGGTTCGTTTCGCTGTGCAGTTCGAGCAGCGTCTTGAGACCGGTGCGGACCAATTCGCTGTCGTCAACAATCAGGACTGAGATGGTTTGGGTGGCGGTCATGATGCTTTAGGTGGTGTTTATAGGCCGGAATGACACTGCAATTCGAGTTCCTTTTCCGGGACTTGAGGCAATTGCGAGTTCGGCGTCAATTTCCCGCGCTCGTGCGGTGAGGTTGTTCAGACCCCGGCCGGAGCCGGTTTCGGCCGCCGGATCAAAGCCGGTGCCATCGTCGCTGACCTCCAGCTTCACCCGGCCGTCGGGCTGCGTGCGGAGCGAAACATTCACTCGCGTAGCGTAGGAATGTCGGAGGGCATTGCTGAGGATTTCCCGCGTCATGTGAAGCAGGGTCATCTCCTGCTGCGGCGTGATGTGGCTGGCGAGGCCCGGTTCGATGTCGGCTTGGATCGGAATGGACTGCAGCGCCTGCATGTTGCCGACGAGGGTGGTCACCGATTGGATCGTGCTTTGCCCTGCGGGCTGCTCCGGTTCGAGGACGTTGATGAAGGTGCGCACCTGCCACAGCGTGTCGTTGAACATGCGCTGGCAGGAGGCGAGGCGTTGTTCCGCCGCCGCGAGGTCGGTGCGCATCAGGTTGCGGGCGCTTTCAAGGCCGAGGCCGGCGGCGTAGATGGATTGAATGATGCCGTCGTGCATATCGCGGGCCAGCCGGTCATGCAGCGACATCCATTCGCGGAGTCGGGCCTCGCTCTCACGCAACGCATCGCGCTGGAGAAAGGACTGGGCCGTCTGGCGCGCAAGGTGGCCGAATTCATCCGAGGAGCGTTGCAGGGCGTGCAAGGGCGCGGGGTTGTCGGTCGCGAGGCTGTGTGTGAGCCGGTTGAGCGGGCGCATCACCCAATGCGTGAGCGTGAACATCACCGCGACAATCAGGAAGGCTCCGAAGGCGCAGAAGAGGTAAAGTTCCTCTCGGTTGCCGGCAAAGAGCAGCGCGAGCGAAGGGGAGTCGTATTCCACCTGCAGGATGCGCATGACCTTTCCGTCCCAGCCCGTGAGGGTTTGCTCCAGGTGTATCAGGGTGGGCGGGTGCAGCCGCGCCGAGTTGTCGCGCGGGGAGAGACTGACCTGGCTTTGCAACATTTCGCCCAGGCGGAGCAGGTGGGCTTCGTTCCACAACCGGGCGACGATGAGCCAGCCACGTGGGGCTTGTTCGCGCCGAAGATCGTCGGAGGGCAGGATGGGGCCGGTGCGGACTTCCATCATGCCGGCGGGCGTGGCCTCAAAGTAGTGCAGTGATCTTTCGCGGCGCAGCCTTTCGAAAAAAGCCGGCTGGTCAAAAGGAGGTGGAGTGAGTGCGAGGTCGCCGCTTTTGGAGACAGTGTAGATCAGAGTGCCGTCAAGCCGGGCCACCCAGGCGCCATGGGCGTCAAAGTTGGCCAGGCTGGGGTCGATGTTGATGGCCGCCCACGCGGGGTCGCCGCTCTGCACGAAGCCCACCATTTCATCCCAGAGTGAATATTCGCTGGCGAAGCTCTCCAGCGATTTGCCGTTCAGCTCGAGCAGGCGTTTGAGCAGACCCGCGCGTTCCTCCCGCAGGCTCGTGAGCATGCGTGTTTCCTCGTCCCGATGGGATAGGCGGAAGCCGACCGCGAAGACGCCAAACAAGCCCACCAGGCAGACGAGCAAAAGGACTAGGCGGGTGCGAATGGTCATGACTGGCTGCCGCAAGACTGCTCGCGCGGCCGGGGAGAGACAAAGGCAAAGTAAGTATTACCAGCCGGCGAAAACCGGCTCCCAGGCGGCGCGGGCTGAAGCGTCGGTCAATTCACGCCAGCGGGTGACGCCAAAGGGCGTGTCGTCCTCCTCGTGGGCGAGGGATTCGTCGTAGTGGAAGGCGGCGTTGCCGGTGAAGGTGACGCTGCGGCCGACGACCGCGCCCATCACGTCGCCGTTGCCGTTGATCTGCACGTCAGCGTTGGGGGCGTAGAGCGCGGCCTTGAGCGCCCCATTGCCGGCCACATGCACGGACTGGCCGCCGCTGACAGCGTTGGTGCCGTTGAGGCGGAACGTGGAGGGGCGGTGGTTGGCGTTGGCCACGCCTTTGCCGGCTATTTTAATGTCGGCCTCGGCGTATAAGGTCAGACTGGACCCATCGGGGATGATGATCGCGGCCTTGCCGGTCACGTCCATGGCCGAACCCACGGTAGCGGTGAGCACCAGGGTCACGTCACCGAGGATGGTCAGAGTCTCGTTGCCGCTCAGGGAAACACTGTTGCATCGCCACTTGGTGGCCTGGCCGGTGATGCCCAGCGTGGAGCCGATTTTGGCCAAGGGTGTGCCGTCCACCGGGGAAACGAGCACGGGCAGATCGGCACTGAAGTCGGTGGAAACGCGCGCGGGATCAATCTGCAGGTCGGGTGGACTGTCGGCGCCGAGGATGGAGCCGTTGGCGCCGACCTCGGGCGCGGCACCGCCGGTCGCGACGTGGCCCCAGATTTCGGCATGGTTGACCAGCATCGCGCTGTTTTGCACGGCCATAGTGGCGACGCTGCCGCGGTCATTGCGGACACCGGGTGCGTAAGGCACGGGTGCGGTCGAGGGATTGTTGTCGGGGTCGGAGTTCCAGCTGTCCACAGTGGTGTTGGTGCCGGCGAACTTGACGGTTTCACGGGCGACGATGCCGGCGGCGAAGTAGGAGCGGCGTCCGAGCGTGATCTCAAGCATGCGTGAACTGGCGGGAAGTCCGGACGCGGCCACCTGCGCCAACGCGACCGCCCGCGGTTTGCTGCCGGCGGCGGGGCTGGTGTTATGCACGTAGACTTGAATCGTGCCCTTCGTGTCACCGCCGAAGTCGAAGTCCCCGAAGCGGCGCCACGCAGCGGAGCCTTGGACGGTCCAACCGGACCAAGCGTCGGGGCTGTGCGCATGGGCGCGATTGAACGACCACACCGCCTCTTCCGCGCCGGCCTCGGCGAGGTGAAAGCAGGCGTTTTGTTGGTAGTTGCTGCGGGCCAGCCGTGCGGTGTTGAGGTTGAGCGACAGGTAGGAGCCCACCCCGAGCGCCAGCATCGCGAGCACCAGCAAGGTCACGATCAAGACCGTGCCGCGCTCGGATCGGCGGGGTCGCAAGGATTGGAGAGTTGGGGTGGCCGTTGGCATCAATGCGCTGTGTAGAAGTAGTCGTTCAGCCCGGTGCGTCCGTAGCGGGTGATCAGCTTCGCCGTGTGCGGCCTGCCGTCGTAACCCTTCCAAGTGGCCGTCAGCGTAATTTCCTTCATGCCGGACCTGATATCGCGAATCTCGCGGCTGCAGGCATAGCGGCCGGCGGCACCTTCGAGCGGAACCTTGGCCTCGCCCGAATCCTGCAGGGTCTGCAGTTGGGTCCAGCTCATCAGCCGCACCCGTTCCATCTCCGATTGCATGAGCTGGGAGGCGGCGGTGAGGTTACGTGCGTTGTCGAGGGCCTGGAGTCCGCGCTGGCTGACGGTGATCATGCTCGCGATGCCGAGGGCCAGCACGGCGGCGGCCACCATCACTTCGACGATGGTGAAGCCCCGGCGGGCTCCGGGCGACGCTACGTGGATGGAGCGGTTCATAAACGGGGAGGGGCCAGCGGGAACGTGATGGTGAGAATCGCTCCGCCGCCAGGGTGGGATTCGATCTGGAGCTGACCGCCGAGCTCCCGGGCCCGGGAGGCGAGATTGCCCAGGCCGCTGCCGGTTCCGGCCACGGTCGCGGGATTGAAGCCGCGGCCATTGTCTCGGATCCGCAGAACGGCCAGACCATGTTCCTCCTCCAAAACGATGCCGATCTCGCGGGCATTGCCGTGGCGGACGGCGTTGCTGATGCATTCGCGACAAATGTGGATGGCATGCATCTCCTGCGTGGAGGTGAGGCGGGCCACCACCGCGGGATTGGTCTGCGCGTTGATCAACACCGGCCAGAGGGCCTGCATGGTGCGGACCAGCGAGGCGAGTTCCTGGTCGAAGCCCTGGTGATGCAACGCCTCGGGTTCGATGCCGTTGATGAAGCCGCGCACTTCGCGGATGACCTCGTTGAGGCTCTGGCGGCAGAGTTGCAGTCGCACGCGGGCGCCCTCGGTGTCCTTGTCCATCTGGGTCATGGCGCCCTCCAGTCCCAGGCCGGCGGCGTAGATGGACTGGATGACACCGTCGTGGAGATCGCGCGCCAGTCGCGCCCGCAGGTCGAGCGCGTGGCGCAGACGGGCTTCGCTCTCGCGCAGCGCTTCCTCGGTGCGTCGGTGCTCCTCGATCTCACGGCTGAGCGCGGCTTTCTGGGCGAAGGCCGACTCGACGAGCTGGGCGACGCGGCCGAGTTCGGTGCGATCCTGCCGCAAAACCTGAATCAATCCCGGATCGTCGCGGCGGAGGCTCTCGCTGATGATCTCCAATGGTTTCAGGATCCACTGCCTTGCCGCAAGCCACAGCGCCAGCACGAGGAGGATGCCAAACGCCAGAAACAGGTAGGCCGCCACGATGTCGCGTTGCAGGGTGGTGCGAAAATCAGGCAATGATTGCCTGGCCGCCAGCAGACGCAGGGGCCGCCCATTTCTGTCCGGCAGAGGAATTCTCAGTTCAGAGGCGGCACCTTCCGAGAGGGAGGGCTGGTCACCCGGGAGCAGGAGAATTTCGGACGAACTCAACTGCCCCAAGGCTCCAAGATGCCGGCTGTTCCAGAGGCGCGCCACCAGCAACCAGCCGCGAGAAGCTCCGCCCGGTTTTTCGGACACAACCGGTTCGCACCAGACCTCCAGCAAACCGTCACGGCTTTCGGAAAAGAAGGAGCGCTCCGCCGAGGTGAGCTGATCCAATTTGGCTTCGGGCGCCGGCAAAGGCGGGCCGGGGACCGCTTGCGCCGAGTAAATCGTCTGCCCAGCTGCATCCAGCACCCAGATCGCATGGGCTTCATAGGCGGCCACATTGGGCCGCAGGTTCTGGTCAGCCCAAGCGGGATCGGGTTTGGCTAGAAACCCGGCCAAATCCGGCCATTGGGCAAAATCCTGCACGAACCGCCGGAGGGGTTGGCTGGCCAAGTCCAGCCACTTGCGCAGCAACGTCTCGTTGGCCGCCAAGGACTCTCTCTGCATTTGCTCCAGACGGGCGCTCTCAAGGCTTCGTAAAAGTTGCAATGAGCCCACGAATACAGTCAGCAGAACGCCCAGCAATAGGGCCATCCGGACTTTGAGGCTTGTTTGCAATAGGGATAAATGCACCGACTGAGACCACTTTCGGCAATAGAAATCTCCCTTGACTCACCGGCTAGGCTCTGAGTTTTAGACCGTTTCTAACTTACTTTCAGCCCATGGCCAACACCAAGTCCGCTATCAAAGCCGCCCGCAAGTCCGCCCGTCTTGCCGCGCGCAACCAGACCATCAAGACCCGCCTCAAGACCCTGGCCAAGGCGGCCAAGGCTGCGGCCGCTGGCTCCGACGCCGAGAAGGCGCGCGCTACCGCCATTGCCTACGTCTCCGCCTTGGATCGCGCCGTGAAGAGCGACGTCATCCACCGCAACTCGGCCGCGCATCACAAGTCGCAATACGCGAAGGTCATCTTCGCTAAGAAATAAGCGGTCGCCATTTGCTTCCCCTGATCGACCCGCGGGCCCAAGCCGCGGGTTTTTGTTTGGGCAGATGTGGGATTGCGGTGCGGAACAGCATTGCTGTTGTAACAGGCTGTGACGGATTCGCCCGCCCAACCCTGCCGCCATTTCCTCCCGTGGGACCGGCCGTTGTTGCCGCAGGTCGTTGAATTTCTGGCCCGTGGTTGGACGGGGGAAGGGCCGTTGGATCTCTCAGACCTGCTTGTCGTGGTGCCGACCCGTCAGGCGGGCCGTCGGCTGCGCGAGGCTCTGGCCGTGTATGCGGCGCAACACCGTCAGGCTGTTCTGGCTCCGCGTGTGCTGGGCCCCGATCAGTTGATCGAACCGCCC
>CBINOW010000162.1:0-9177 GCA_966252395.1 uncultured Oleiharenicola sp.
GGCCTCGACGTCGGCCTGCCCGACGGCCAGATGGGCAACTCCGAGGTCGGCCACGAGAACATCGGCGCCGGCCGCATCGTGGACCAGGAGCTGGTGCGCCTGAACAAGCTTTTCTCGGAGAAGCAGCTCGCAAATAACCCCGTGTGGCTTGCCATCCTCGCCCGTCTCAAGGCCAATCCGGCGGCCAGGCTTCATGTGATGGGCATCGCCTCCGACGGCGGCGTGCACGGCATGCTCGAGCACCTCTACGGCATCCTCCAGCAGGCGAAGGACGACGGCGTGGCCGGCGGCCGCGTGTTCATCCACTCGTTCATGGACGGTCGCGACACACCGCCGCAGAGCGGACTCGGCTACATCAAGGCCATCGAGGCCAAGGTGAAGGAAATCGGCGTGGGCAAGATCGCCACGGTCTGCGGCCGCTTCTGGGCCATGGACCGCGACAACCGCTGGGAGCGCGTGCAGAAAGCCTACGACCTGCTCACCGGCAAGTCGGCCGTCGCCACCGCGAAGAGCGCCGAGCAGGCCGTGCAGCAATATTACGAAAAGCCCCTCAGCGAGACGCAGAAGGGCGACGAGTTCATCTCGGCTACGGCCATCGTGGGTGCCGACGGCAAGCCGCTCACGGCCTTCGCCAACGGCGACGCGGTGCTGTTCTACAACTACCGTGGCGACCGCCCGCGCGAGATCACCAAGGCCTTCGTGATCGACAGCTTCAAGGACTTCGACCGCGGGCCGAAGCTCGATCTCTACTACGCAACGATGACCGAGTATGAGAAGGGCCTGCCGGTGAACATCATTTCCGGCAAGCCGGAGAAACTGAAAAACATCCTCGGCGAGGTCGTGAGCAAAGCCGGCGTCGCGCAATTCCGTTGCGCCGAAACGGAGAAGAATCCGCACGTGACTTTTTTCTTCAACAATTACCGCAACGAGCCGTTTCCCGGCGAGGACCGCGCGTGCCCGGCAAGCCCGAAGGTCGCGACCTACGACCTGCAGCCCGAGATGTCGGCCGCCGAGGTGACGGCGAAGACCAAGGAGGCGATTCTCTCCGGCAAATACGGTCTGATCGTCGTCAACTACGCCAATCCCGACATGGTCGGCCACACCGGCTCGCTGCCGGCGGCCATCAAGGCCTGTGAAGCGACCGATGCCGGTTTGGACGAATTGCTCGCCGCGCTCGCCACGAAGAACGGTCGCGCCGTCATCCTGGCCGATCATGGCAACGCCGAGCAGATGTGGGATCCGGAGCTCAACGGACCGCACACCGCGCACACCCTGAACCTCGTCGAGGTCTTCGTCGTGGGCGAGGGGTTCGCCGCCGGGAAGACGAAGATGCGCAGCGGCGGCCGCCTGGCCGACATCGCGCCGACCGTGCTGCACCTCATGGGCCTGCCCAAGCCGGCCGAGATGACCGGTGAGAGCTTGGTCCTGGGCTGATGCCTCATGAACACCGTCGGCTTCGTTTCCGCGATCCTGCCCGACCTCGGTTTCGAGGACGTCATCCGGTTTGCGAAGGACGCCGACTACCGGTGCGTCGAGCTCTGCTGCTGGCCGGTGGGCAAGGCGGAGCGGCGCTACGCGGGGGTCACGCACCTCGACGTGGCGACATTGACCGACGCCCGCGCGGCTGAGGTTAAGGCCTTCCTTGAGGGGCAGGGTGTGTTTTTGTCGGGGCTCGGCTATTATCCGAACCCGATGGATGCCGACGCCGAGCGCGCGGCATTCTTCCGCGAGCACATCCGCAAGGTGATCGTCGCCGCGAAGCGCCTGGGGTTGCGCAACGTGAACACCTTTGTCGGGCGGAACCAGCTACTGAACGAGGTCGAGAACCTGAAGCTCTTCGCGGAGGTATGGCCGCCGCTGGTGAAGTTCGCCGCGGAACACGGCGTGAACATCGGCATCGAGAACTGCCCGATGTATTTCACCTACGACGAGTGGCCGAAGGGGCAGAACCTGGCGTATTCACCGGCGCTCTGGCGGAAGATGTATGAAATCCTCCCCGATGCGAATTTCGGCCTGAACTACGATCCCTCGCACCTGCTGTGGATGCAGATGGACTACCTGAAACCGCTGCGCGAGTTCACGTCTCGGCTGCACCACCTGCATCTCAAGGATGCGCATCTTCACCGCGACCGGCTCGACGAGCACGGCATCCTGGCCAATCCGCTGACCTTTCACACGCCGAAGCTCCCCGGCAGGGGCGACATCGACTGGGGTGCGTATTTTGCGACGCTGCGTGAAATCGGCTGGTCGGGCCCGGTCGTCGTCGAAGTCGAAGATAAGGATTACGAAGGCAGTCTGGAGGACAGGAAGCGGTCACTCACTGACGCCAGAAAGTTTCTGCGGACTTGGATTCCTTGAGCGGCAAGTAAACAGGGCCAAGTATCCAGCAGCAGGGTCGCAACCTTGATCCTTGTTACTTTCCATCCACCGACTTGTCCCGGAACAGCGCGGCGAAGAGCACCAGCACGCCGAGGGCGAACGCGGCAGGCAGCCACCAGAACGACTGCCATTGGGCTTGGGTGAGCGCGGTCGCTGAACCAAGGAAACCGTTGTAAACCGCGCCGGCGATCTGTGCACCGATCAGCATGCCGACGCCGTAGGTCACGAGCACGAGCATGCCCTGCGCCTGGCCGCGCACGGCGGGGGAGGATTTCTTGTCCACGTAGATCTGTCCGGTGACAAAGAAAAAGTCGTAGCAGATGCCGTGCAGCGCTATGCCACCGATAACCATCCATTGCACCTGGTCCGGCGCCCCGAGAGCGAAGAGCGCATAACGCACGGCCCACGCGCCCATGCCGACGATGAGCATCCATTTCACGCCGAGCCGGGCGAAGAAAACGGGCATCAGCAGCATGAAGCCGACCTCGGACATCTGCCCGAGCGTCTGCGTGGCGGCGATGCTGGTCAGGCCCACCGAACCGAGAAAGAGCTGCGTGAAGTTGTAGTAGGCGGCCAGCGGAATGCAGATGAGGAACGAACTGAGCAGAAAAACGTAGAACGGTCCGCTGCCGAGCTGGCGGAAAGCATCAAGTCCCAGAATGGAGCCGAAGGAAACCGGCTTCCCCTTGGCCGAGGGCGGCGTGTGGGGCAGGGTGAAGCAGAAGCCACCGAGCAGCAGCGACGCCACGCCCGCGGTCATGAGCGGAGCAGCGGTTCCCTCCGCCGCGCCGCCGACAAATTTGCCGAGCACGAAGGACACGGCGAGACCGGCCACGATCCAGCCGAGGGTGCCGAACACGCGGATACGCGGGAACTGCTTCTCCTGATCCTCGATGTGATGGAAGGCGAGGGAGTTGGCCAGGCCGAGGGTAGGCATGTAGCAGAGGTTGTAAACCAGCAGGCCGAGGATGAAAGCGTTCGGGTTGCCGGCAAACTGGGGCACGGCGAGCAGGACCACGCCGCCCAGGAGATGAAGCAGCGCGAGCACCTTCTCCGTGGCAAAAAAGCGGTCGGCCACCAGGCCGAGGAAAAACGGCGCCACAATGGCGGCCAAGGGGTTCACGGTGAAGGGCCAGTGCGTCAGGCTGCCCATGCCCTGCGCGGTCATATAGACGGCGATCGAGGTATACCAAGCCCCCCAGATGAAGAACTGGAGGAACATCAGGACGGAGAGCTTCGTGTTGATGGCGCTTTTCATGGGGTAGGGGGATGAGCGGAACAGCCGGCGTCCAGGGATTCAATCCGCCCGCTCGTTTCGTGCAAGCAGGCTCCCACACCCCGATGGAGGGGTGGACTGCCTTTGGCCCCTCTGTCATACAGCAGGAAATTCTGGTTGCTCCCCGGGGGCACGGGTCGTTTTGTTCGGCGTTCCGTCCCTATGCTTCGCACTCATCATTGTGGCCAGCTCACCAAGTCCAACCTCGGCGCGACCGTGTCGCTCGCCGGCTGGGTTGATTCCGTCCGCGATCACGGCGGCATCATCTTCGTCGATCTCCGCGACCGCGAGGGCGTGACCCAGGTGAAGTTCGACTCCGCCCTCCGCGCGCAGGCCGCGCAGCTCAAGGACGAGTCCGTCATCGGCATCACCGGCAAGGTCGAGAACCGCCCCGACGCGATGGTGAACAAGAACCTCCCGACCGGTGAGATCGAGATCGATGCCACCGAGCTGGTCATCCACAACCTTTCCGAGACGCCCCCGTTCCCGCTGACCGACGCCGGCGGCGACAAGGTCAACGAGGACCTCCGCCTGACCTACCGTTACCTCGACCTGCGCCGTCCGAAGATGCGCAAGAACCTCGCCGTGCGCCACCGCGCGACGAAGTCCGTGCGCGACTACTTCGACTCCCAGGGCTTCTACGAGGTCGAGACGCCCGCGCTGTTCAAGAGCACGCCCGAGGGTGCCCGCGAGTATCTCGTGCCGTCGCGCATTCACCCGGGCGAGTTCTACGCGCTCTCGCAGTCGCCCCAGCAGTTCAAGCAGATCCTCATGGTTGCCGGCGTGGAGAAGTATTTCCAGATCGCCCGCTGCTTCCGCGACGAGGACCTGCGCGCCGACCGCCAGATGGAGTTCACCCAGATCGATGTCGAAGTCTCGTTCATCGACCGCGAGGGCATCTACACGCTTTTCGAAGGCATGCTGAAGAAGGTCTGGAAGGACGTGCTCAACCACGACCTGCCCACGCCGTTCCCGCGCATGGCCTACAAGGACGCGATGAACCGTTACGGCGTGGACAAGCCCGACACGCGCTTCGCCATGGAGATCGCGGACTTTTCCGAGACCTTCCGGAATTCCGGATTCAAGGTCTTCCAGTCCACCGTCGCCGCGCACGGCTCGGTGAAAGCTTTCAACGCCAAGGGTCTCGCCGACGTCACCCAAGGTGAGATCGGCGCGCTCGAGGACATCGCGAAGACCCTCGGCGCGAAGGGCCTGGCCTACATCAAGGCCGAGGCCGGCGGCTGGAAGTCGCCGATCGTAAAGTTCTTCTCCGACGCCGAGAAGGCCGAGCTGACCAAGAAGCTGAACATCGAGGACGGCGACATCGTGTTTTTCGCCGCCGCTCCGTGGGAGCGCGCCTGCGCAATCCTCGGCCGCATCCGTCTGGAAGCAGCCCAGCTCCTCGTGAAGCGCGGCAAGCTCAGCATTCCGGCCGACCAGTGGAATTTCCTGTGGGTCGTTGATTTCCCGCTCATGTCCTACGACGAGGAGAAGGGCAGCTACGCGGCCACGCACCACCCGTTCACGGCGCCGGTCAGCGAGGACACGGCACTGCTCGATACCGACCCGAAGGCCGTGCGCGGTCAGCACTACGACTGCGTGCTCAACGGCATGGAGCTCGGTGGCGGTTCGATCCGCATTCACCAGCCCGCGGTGCAGGAGAAGGTGTTCAAGGACGTGCTCAAGATTCCCGTCGAGACCGTCGAGAGCCGCTTCGGCTACATGCTCAAGGCCTTCAAATTCGGCGCGCCCCCGCACGGCGGCATCGCCTTCGGCCTCGACCGCATGTGCGCGCTGCTCTGCGGCACCACGAGCATCCGTGACGTCATCGCGTTCCCCAAGACGCAGAAGGCGCAGGACCTCATGGCCCAGAGCCCGACGCCGGTCACCGCGAAGCAGCTCAAGGAGCTACACATCCAGACCGTCATCCCGCAGGCCTGAGCGGCTCGCCTGCTCATTTCTTGTCCGGGATGCGCCGTGCTCGCCTAAAGGCTTGCGCCTGATTCACAAAGCGGGAGACTGCCCGACAAAGAAAATTTCCACCCCATGAAACTTATCACCGCCATCATCAAGCCGTTTAAACTCGAGGCCGTTAAGGAAGCGCTGACTGCTGTCGGCGTCGAAGGCATGACCGTCACCGAGGTGAAGGGCTTCGGTCGCCAGAAGGGCCACACCGAGGTTTACCGCGGCAGCGAATACACCGTGGATTTCCTCCCAAAGATCAAAATCGAGGTCGTCGTGTCCGACGACATCAAGGACAAAGTCGTGACCGCCATCGTGAACGGGGCGAAGACCGGGAAAATCGGCGATGGCAAGGTCTTCATCTCGCCGGTGGATGACGTGATCCGTATCCGCACCGACGAACATGGCGATGCGGCCATCTGAGTAAGCGTTTAGTATTCAGCATTTTTCCGATGAAGGCGGGTCGCATGACCCGCCTTCATGCGTTTCTAGGACAGAAATACGGCAATTCATGGCATGGGAGCTGCACAGGGGGCAGCGTCCATGAATCCACTAACCACCCTCAAACTCCCACGCTTACTCGCCTTGGCCGGCGCGTTTCTCGCTTCGGCCTGGGCTTTCTCAATCCACGCTGAAGAGGCGAAAGCTCCGGCGGAGCCGACCGTCGAGCAGCGTCTGGCCGATCTGGAGGCCTACGTGAACAACACGGCGCGCACGCCGGACGTGGCCTCGAAGATCGCCGGTCCCGGTCCCGGTCACAATGCCTGGCAGATGACGAGCACCGCGCTGGTGCTGTTCATGACCCTGCCCGGTCTGGCGCTGTTCTACGGCGGCTTGGTCCGCAAGAAGAACGTGCTTTCCGTGCTCGCCCAGTGCCTCGGCATCGCCGGCCTGGTGACGATCCTGTGGTGGGCGGTCGGTTACAGCCTCTCCTTCGGCACGGGCAACGCCTTTATCGGCGACCTGGCCTACAAGTTCTTCGAGGGCGTGAATCCCGGCGCCGTGGGTGCCGGCTACTACTGGATCTCGGACTCGATGTGGGCGATGTTCCAGCTGACCTTCGCCATCATCACCCCCGCGCTGATCGTCGGCGCCATCGCCGAGCGCATGAAGTTCTCCGCGGTGATGCTCTTCGTGGCCGTGTGGATGTTCCTGGTCTACTTCCCCTTTGCGCACATGGTCTGGTCCGGAACCGGTTTCATGTGTGGTCCGCTCAATGCCAACGCCGGGATCAAGGCGATCGACTTTGCCGGCGGCACCGTGGTGCACATGACCTCGGGTTGGTCCGCCTTGGTGCTCTGTATCATCCTCGGCAAGCGCGCCGGCTTCGGCAAGGAGCCGATGCCCCCGCACTCCATGGTGCTCTGTATGGTCGGCACCGGCATGCTCTGGGTGGGCTGGTATGGCTTCAACGCCGGCTCCGCGCTCGGCGCCGATGCCATCGCCTCCAACGCTTTCACGACCACGACCCTCGCCGCCGCCATCGCCGGCTTCGTGTGGGGTTGCATCGAGTGGGTGCTCCGGGGCAAGGCCTCGGTCCTCGGTTTCTGCTCGGGCATCGTGGCCGGCCTGGTCGTGATCACGCCCGCCGCCGGTTTCGTGTCCGCAACCTCCGCGGTGATCATGGGCGTGCTCGCCGGTGTGGTGCCGTTCTTCGCTGTGGCCTACCTCAAGAAGTGGCTGGGCTACGATGACGCGCTCGACACCTTCGGCGTGCACGGCGTGGGCGGCACCATGGGTGCCCTTCTCACCGGCGTCTTCGCCGACGAGAAGGTCAACTCCGTGGTCGGTCCGCTGAAGGAAGGCCTGTTGGCCAACCAGTTCAAGGCCGTCGCCCTTACCATCGTCTGGAGCGTGGTGGCCACCGCGGTCATCGCCTTCATCATCAAGGCTGTCATCGGTCTGCGCCCCAGCGCCGAAACCGAGTCCAACGGTCTGGATGTCGCCGAACACGGCGAAGAAGGCTACATCGGCTAACCCTCAACTCCTATCCATCCCATGAAACTCATCATCGCCATCATCAAGCCGTTCAAGCTGGACGAGGTCAAAGAGGCACTCTCCAAGGCCGGCGTCGAAGGTCTCACCGTCACGGAGGTCAAGGGGTTCGGCCGCCAAAAGGGCCACACCGAGATCTACCGCGGCAGCGAATACACCGTGGACTTCCTGCCCAAGGTGAAGATCGAGGTCGCCGTGACCGAAGAGCTGCTCAAGCCCGCCATCGCGGCCATCACCGGTGCGGCCAAGACCGGCAAGATCGGCGACGGCAAGATCTTCGTCGTGCCGCTGGAGGATGTGATCCGCATCCGCACCGACGAACACGGCTCCGCCGCGGTCTGATTCGGTTCAGCCCTGCTTTCGAGCCGGCCGTCGCGAGACGGCCGGCTTTTTGCTTTTCATGACAGAGACGAAGGAGTCATGTTGATGGCCTGATGGCGTCCTTTACCCAGATCAAGGTTCTCGACACACACACCGGCGGGGAGCCCACGCGATTGGTGTTGGATGGCGGTCCGGACCTGGGCAGCGGCCCCTTGAGCGAACGCGCCAGGCTGCTGCAGGAAAAACACGGAAAGTTCTGCCAGGCCGTTATCGGGGAGCCGCGCGGCTCGGCGGCGTGCGTGGGGGCGCTGCTGGTCGAGCCGCACGACAAGGCGTGCAGCTTCGGGGTCATCTTCTTCAACCGGGCCGGCAGTCTCGCCATGTGCGGCCACGGACTGATCGGCACCGTGGTGGCCCTGGCCCATTCGGGACTCGTCGAGCCGGGCTTGGTTCGCTTGGAGACACCGGCCGGCTACATCGCTGCGATCCTGAGCGCGAACGGCGAAGTGACCTTTGACAACGTGCCGGCCTACCGGCGCGAGAAGGACCTGACGATCTATCTCCCCGGCGTCGGTGACGTGCAGGCGGACCTAGCGTGGGGCGGAAATTGGTTCTGCCTCATCGAACGGCACGACCAGCGGCTCGAACTCGACAACGTTGCGCAACTGACCGACTACTGCACGCGGGTGCGGCAAGCCGTGCGGGACACCGGGTTTCCGGAAGTGGATCACATTGCCCTGTATGCGCCCTCCACCAAGCCCGGGGTGAACAGCCGCAACTTTGTCCTTTGCCCGAGCATGACCTACGACCGGTCGCCGTGCGGCACGGGCACGAGCGCGAAGCTCGCGTGTCTGGCGGCCGACGGCCGGCTCGCGCCGGGCACCGAGTGGGTGCAGGAGAGCATCGTGGGCAGCACATTCCGGGCAAAATACCGGCGCCAGGGCGACAAGGTGGTTCCGACCATCACAGGCACGGCGCATCTCACCGTCGATGCGACGCTGCTGCTCGATCCCGCCGATCCGTTTGCCTGGGGCATTCGCTGAGTGATGCGCGCCGCAAAATCGGTCATTATCTGCGGCGGCGGCATCGTGGGCCTGTGCACCGCCTACTACCTCGCGCGCGAGGGATTGGCGGTCACGGTCGTTGATCGGGCGCCCGGGCCGTCGCACGACCACGGGGCGGTGGGGAGCGCCGGCTACGTATCGCCGAGCCCGGTCAGCCCGCTGGCCGCGCCGGGGATGGTC
>CBINOW010000163.1:0-9105 GCA_966252395.1 uncultured Oleiharenicola sp.
TGAGCGGGTGGCTGGCCTCGGCGCCAAAGAGATGGAGCAGGGCCCACATCGTGCCGCCGGCGAGCACCAGACCGATGAAGAACAGGATCGTGCAGAACACCTTGTCCCACCGCAGGTGCATGAAGTAGAAGATGACGAACAGGAACTTCACGGCGGAGAGCACGCACAGGGTCGTGACGATGAGCCAGGTGGCCAGCGGCATGTAGATGAGCACGACCTCGATGCCGGTGATCACCGACAGGATCATGGCGATCTGGATATAGACGTGGAACTTGCTCGGCTCGTGATGGCCGGCGTCGGCGTGAGCAGTGGCGGGAGCGGACATGTTAGAGATACTCCAGGAGGTAAACGGCGGTGAAGATGATGATCCAGACGATGTCGACGAAGTGCCAGTAGAGGCCGATCGCCTCGACGTCGCCGGCGTTCTTTTCGCCGAACTCGACCGGGGCCGAGGTGCGACCGAGCCAGAAGGTGACCGCGAGGGCCGCGGCACCGACCACCAGGGCGACGGCATGGTGGCTGAGGAAGTCGGCGAAGCTGTGACCGTAGATGACCTCGATGAGGCCGGGGACGACCACGATGAAGGACACGCCCATCACCCCGCAGACGGCGGCCAGGTGCAGGAAGTTGCGGAACAGGCCGTTGCCGTGGAGCGGCTTGAAGGTGCGGACATACATCATGCCGAGCAGCAGCACGCCGATGGCCACGTGCGTGCCGTGGGTGCCGGTGAGCGTGTAGAAGGTCGAGCCGAAGATGCTGTTCGAGAGGGTCATCTTCTTCTCGTGCACGAAGTGCGCGAACTCGTAGACCTGGCCGCCGAGGAAGATGCAGCCGAAGAACATCGTGCCGAGCAGCATGGTGCGCGTGCTCTTGATGTTGCCGCGCTGGATGGCGTTCACGGCGAGCGCCATGAGGAGCGACGACATGAGCAGGATGAACGTCGAGAAGGACGTGAGCTCGATGTTGAAAACCTGGGTCGGGACCGCGTTGCCCGGGGGTGGGTTGAGGCGGTAGACGAGGTGCGTCGAGATGAGGGCGCCGAAGAACATGCAGTCCGACGCAAGGAAGGCCCACCAAAGGAGCTTCTTGTTCGGGATGCCGGTCGACGTCGTGTGGTCGTGATGATGATCGATGGCGCCAGTGGCCGCGTGACTGCTCATGGAAGGGGAGGGAGTGGGCTGGGTGCTGAGGTGGCGGGAGTCGGGACGGCTCAATGGTGGCCGCCGCGGGATTCCTTAATGTTGCCCTTCTCGTCAATGTGGAGGTGGTAGCCGCCGGGGCCCTCGAGCGACCAGAGGTAGAGCGAAACCACCATGATCACGCCGCCGAGGATGGCGAGGGGCAGGTGGTTGGGCAGGACCTCGTTGCCGAACATCATGACCGGGTGCCAGAGCTGGCCGAAGTTGTAGGCGCCGATCAGCAGGCCGATCGAGGCGAGGAGGGGATACCAAGACTGGTCGGGCATGTGGATGCCGCCGTGGGACTCTTCGGCCTTCATGAGCTCGGCCTTCTCCTTGGCGATCTCTTCCTTGTGGGTCTTCTCATACCACCAGCCGTCGCGGGCGTGGACGGTGGGGATGGCGTCGAAGTTGTGCTCCGGCGGGGGCGAGGGGATGGACCACTCGAGGGTGCGGCCGTCCCACGGATCGTTGCCGCATTTCTGACCCTTGAAATAGGTCCAGATGAGCACCGCGAAATAGGTGAAGATACCGATGCCGAGCAGGTAGGCGCCGAGGGTCGCGAACATGTTGCCCTCGTTCCAGCCCATGTTGCCGTCGTAGGTCCAGGTGCGGCGGGGCATGCCGTTCAGGCCGAGGAAGTGCATCGGGAAGAACGTCGCGTTGAAGCCCACGAAGATGACCCAGAAGGAGAGCTTGCCCCAGAACTCCGGCACGAGGCGCCCGAAGAACTTCGGGAACCAGTAGTGGATCGCGGCGAGCAGGGCGAAGGTGGCGCCGCCGATGAGCACGTAGTGGAAGTGGGCGATGACGAAGTAGCTGTCCTGCTGCTGGGCGTCGGCCGGGGCCGCGGAGTGCATGATGCCCGAGAAGCCGCCGAGCATGAACATCCAGATGAAGCCGAGGGCGAACATCATGGGCGTGCGGGTGACGATGCGGCCGCCCCAGAGGGTGCCGATCCAGTTGAAGATCTTGACGCCGGTCGGCACCGCGATGGCCATGGTGGCGAGCGCGAAGGCCGCGGTGGCGATGGTGCCCATGCCGGTGGTGAACATGTGGTGGCTCCATACGCCGAAGCCGATGAAGCCGATGGCCGCGCCCGAGAAGACCACGATCGGGTAGCCGAAGAGCGGCTTGCGCGAGAAGGTGGGGAGAATCTCCGAGACGTAACCCATCGGGGGGAGGATCAGGATGTAAACCTCGGGGTGACCGAACACCCAGAAGAGATGCTGCCAGAGGATGGGCTGACCGCCGCCCGACACCTCGAAGAAGCTGGTGCCGAAGTTGCGGTCCATCATCACCTCGACGAGCGCGATGGCGATGGCGGGGAGGGCGAGCACGAGGAGGAAGCTGGTGACGAGGGCCATCCAAACGAACACCGGCAGGCGCATCATCGTGAGGCCCGGGGCGCGCATGTTGATGATCGTGACGATGAAGTTCAGCGAGGCCACGATCGAGGAGAGGCCGAGGATCTGCAGGCCGAGCACCCACATGTCGGTGGAAATGTCGGGGGTGAAGCTTTTCGAAGTAAGCGGGGCATAGCCGAACCAACCAATGTCAGGGGCACCGCCGAAGCCCCAGTTTTTCATGAACTCTGGCAGCCAAGTAAGTTTATCTGACCACAGCTCGCTGAAGTGTGACATCCAGCCTACGTTCAGTAGGATGGCGCCGACGACCCAGACCCAGAGCGAGAACGTGTTGAGGCGGGGGAAGGCCACGTCGCGTGCGCCGATCATCAGCGGGATGAGCAGGTTGAAGAACGCGGCGTTCAGGGGCATGACCGCGAGGAAGATCATCGTGGTGCCGTGCATCGTGAACAGCTCGTTGTAGAGCTGGGCGCTGATGAAACGGTTGTTCGGCACCATGAGCTGCGTGCGGATCATCAGGGCCTCGAGGCCGCCGATGAGGAAGAACATGATGGCGAAGCCGCCATACATCATGCCGATCTTCTTGTGGTCCACCGTGGTCAGCCAGCCCACGAGGCCGGTCTTGGCGGTCGGGCGGTTGACCAGCTGGAAGGTCTGGGAATCAGCGGGCGCGGGAGCGGCGCCGCTGTAGTCGGATTTGGCGATGGCTTGGGCCATGGGAAATAAAAGGTTGGGCTTACTTCAGGCTGTGCAGATAGGCGACGAGGGCGTCGATCTCGGCGTCGGTGAGGGTGAACTTCGGCTGCTTGGTCTGCACATCGATGTAACCACCATGATACATCTTGTTGCCGGGTTTGAAGTAGGAGGGATCCTTGATCCACTGGTGCAGGCGCTCGGCCGAGTTGTCGAGGACGCCGGCCGCAATGGAGGTGCGGGCGCCGACGTGGGTGAGGTCGGGGCCGGTGATGCCGATGCCTTCGTGACCGCGGACGGTGTGGCAGGTGATACAGGTCTTCTCGGCAAAGAGCTTGCGACCGGTGTTGATGAGGGAGGCGTTTTCGCCGGCCTCAACCTTCTGCTTGGCGTGCCAGCCGGCATAGGGGTTGGCGTCGAACTCAGGCGTGCTGCCGAGTGTGCTGCCTGGAGCGGTGTTCGTCAGGCTGGCGAACTGGGCGCGGGGCGCGTTGGCCTCGGCCTGCAGCGACTGGGCGGTAACAGTGCGGGCGGCCTGCTTCTGGTTGGCGAGCCACTTCGCGTAGTCTTCCTGGCCGAGGGCGATGACGCGGAACTTCATGATCGCGTGCGACTCGCCGCAATACTCGGCGCACTGGCCGTAGAAGTAACCGGGCTTGTCGGCCTTGAACCAGAGGTGGTTGGCGCGGTTGGGCATCATGTCCACCTTGCCGGCCAGCTTGGGAATCCAGAAACTGTGGATGACGTCGATGGTGCGGAGATTGACGCGGACGGCGACGCCGGCCGGGACGACGAGCTCGTTGCCGGTGACCAGCGGGGCCTCGCCGCCGATCGGCAGTTGCACCAGCTCGTTCGGGTATTCGAATTTGAACCACCACTGGTAGCCGGTCGCATTGACCTCGATGGCGCTGCCTTTCTCCGCCTCCGGCACGTCGTGGGTATACCAGATGCCTTGGACGGTGGGGATGGCGATAATGACGAGCAGGGCGACCGAGCCGGCGATGAGGCCGATTTCGACGAGCGGGTTGCCGTGGCCGGCCTCGGCGGGCGGCTCGGCGTGCTCGTCGGCCTCGCTCTTGGCGCGGAACTTGATCTGCGCGTAGGCGAGGACGGCACCGGTCACAATGAAGATGAACGTGGTCACGTAAACGGTGACCATGAAGAGATCCCACTGCGACTTGGCGACCGGGCCGGCCGTGTGCATGGTGGACTGCGGGCCGCTCATGTTGAACACCTCGGCCAGTTTGCAGCCGGAGAGGGTCAGGAGGGCGGAGCCGGTGGCCACGGCGGTGGCCAGACGCGAAAATAGGCGGGTGACGGACTGTGTGCGGGTCATGTGTAACAGTGGCGGCATCAGCGGTGTGCGCCGGGCCGAGAGTATCGGGCGAGGCTTCGGAAAATATCGGGCATTTCAACCGCAAAAAAAGAGCAATTTATGCGTAGCCAACGATACAGGAATCCTTTTTCGCGCTGGATATTAATCGGACTGCACGGGGCATTAGCGGCGCGAGGAATTTTGTGATCCACGGTTGCGCGTTGGCTGCGTCTGTGGCAAATTACGCGTCCCATGAAATCCACCATCGCCATTTCCCTGCTCGCTTGCGGGCTCGTGCTAACCGGTTGCGGCAAAAAAGAGGAGTCCGCCCCCGCCCAGACGACGGCAGCAACTCCGGCGGCCTCGACCCCGGTTCCCGCGGGCCCGGCGGCTCCGGCGGCAGCGGTGGTCGAAATCACCGCCAACGACGCCATGAAGTTCAGCGTCACCCGCATTGAGGTCGCCGCCGGCCAGCAGGTGAAGATCACCCTGCGCAATATCGGCACCATGCCGAAGCAGGCCATGGGCCACAACCTCGTGGTCCTGCACAAGGGAGCCGACCTCAAGGCCTACGCCGACGCCGCCATGATGGCTGCCGCCACGGACTACATTCCCGCCGCCAAGTCCGACCAGGTCATTGCCCACACGAAGCTCCTCGGGCCCAAGCAGAGCGAGGAGATCGTCTTCACCGCGCCCGCTGAGGCCGGTGAGTATCCGTTCATCTGCTCCTTCCCGGCCCACTACCTCGCCGGCATGAAGGGCGTGCTCGTGGTGAAGTAAGCGAATTCCGATTCTCTATTAGAACAAAGCCGGGCTGCATGCCCGGCTTTTTATTTGGAGGCGGGACTATCGGTCCCGCGATGGCAGCAACGTCGGCACCGGCTGATGCGAGACTGGCCTTCCGCCTCCTTCAGGCTTAGCTCGCCGGTGCCGCCGGCCACCACTGGTAGAGGAACAGATAAACCAGCACGCCCGTCACCGACACATAGAGCCAGATCGGGAAGGTGAAGCGGGCCCAGCGCTTGTGCCGTTCGTAGTCGCCCTTGAGGGCGATGGCGAAGGTCTTGGGCACGAGCCACGCGATCGCGATGGCGAGAACGATGTGGGTGAAGAGCATCGTGTAGTAGATCGCCCGGAGGGTCGGGTTCTCGCCGCCAAAGGGCGTGTGCACGCCCCGCACGAGGACTTTGTGTGCCACGTAACCGACGAGGAAGATCGCCGACACGGCTCCGGCGGAGAGCATGGCCGCACGGTGGGCTTCGCGCTTGCCCTGCTTGATAAGCACAAAGCCGGCAAGGATGAGCACGGTGGCCGTGGCGTTGAGCGCGGCGTTGAGAGTGGGGATGTCCTGGACGGTCATGGCGGGCGACAAAGGAACGTTTACAGTTTGAAGATCATCCGGTCCGCCACGAGCAGCAGGAGTAGCAGCGGCAGGTAGGAGATGGAGATCAAGAACAGCCGGCGGGCCTCGGTGTCGCGGCGGGCGGGATCAAGGAAGATAAAAGCCGAACGCAGGAACCAGAGGTCCAGCAGCGCGGCGGCGACGAAATAATACCATGAACAATACCCCAGGAGCGTGGGCACCAGCGTCGCAGCGGTGAGCAGCACCGTCCAGAAGAAGGTCCAGCGGGCGAGTCCGTTGCCGCTCGGGTCCACGACGGAACGCATGGGCATCCCGGCGGCGGCGTAGTCCTTGCGGTAGGTCCAGGCCAGGGCAAAGAAGTGGGGCATCTGCCACGCGAACATGATGGCGAAGAGCGACCAGCCGAGACCCGGATTCGTGCGGCCGGCGGCGGCCCAGCCGATGAGCGGCGGCAGCGCGCCGCTGATGGCGCCGAGCTCGGTGTTCCAGCGCGACCAACGCTTGGCGGGCGTGTAGATGGCGAGGTAGGCGACGACGGTGCCGAGTGCGATCAGGGCCGACATGCCGTTCACCAGCTTGAAGAGCAGCATCAGGCCCGTGATGCACAGGGCCCAGCCGACGACGAAGGCCGAGCCGGGCTGGATGACGCCCGCCGGGATGGGCCGGCCGGCGGTGCGCTGCATCTTGGCGTCGGTGTCACCTTCCATCCACATGTTGAGCGCGGCGACGCCGCCGGCACACAGGGCGGTGCCGAGCACGACAAAAAAAGTCCGTCGCATGTCCCAATAAGAGTAGGGCACGGCCGCGAGGTAACCCACCATCGCGGTGATGACCGACATGAAACTCAGGCGTGGCTTCGTCAGCTCAAGATAATGACGCCAAGTTGCGCGGGGTGGGGCGGCCGCGGCGACCCCGGGCGGTGTCTGTTCGCTGGTGCGCGTCATTTGGTGGGACGCTCAATCATGTTGCGTTGCGTCGTGAACACCAAGGCAAAAGTCGTTTCTAGGGTGAGCGCGCCGAACACCACGTGGCCGGTGGTCATCGTCACGCTGCGGCCGGTCCAGATGATCTTCGCCCCGAGGAAAATCTGTGCGGCAACCAGCGCCAGGAGCACGAAGCTGCCGGCGCGCACGAGCGGGTGCAGGGTCTTTTCCCGCCACAGGTAGTGGCCGTAAACCGCGACCGCGATCCCGATGAGCGCGGCCAGCACGCGGTGCGCGAACTGGAGCACGACGCGGTAATCCCAGTGCGCGGGCAGCAGCGCGCCATCGGGCGTCGAAAACGGGAAGGTCGGGATCGCCATGCCTGCGTAATTGTGGCGCATGGTCACCGCCACCGCGAGCTGCATGAAGAGGAGGAAAAGGCACAGTCCGCCGAGCAGGCGGATGCGGCGCGAGGCCTGGCCGATGGTGTCGGTGACCCACGGGCGCGACAGCCCGGCGACGATGGCGAACAGCACGCACACATAGACCTGCGCGAGCATGCCGTGCGGCAGGCGCAGCATCTGCCCAAGCGTCATGTCGAAGCCGGGCACGCCGATGCTGTCGAGCAGCACGCGTTTGCCGCCGATGAGGCCCTGAAAAATCACGATGCCCAGCGCCCACCAGCCGAGCTTGCGCAACCATGGGCGCTCTTCCTTGAGATGCAGCCAGACCGCGAGCCCGATGGTGACGAGCCCCATGACGGCGCCCGACAGGCGGTGGGAGTGCTCGGCAAACTTGTCGATTTCGGTGAGCCAGCCGGGCGGGTTGACGGAGCCGTTGGAGAGCGGCCAGTCGGGGAAGGCCATGCCGGCGCCGATCGTGGTGGTAAGGGCGCCCAGCGCGACGAGCACGAAAACCCAGAAACTGCCGATGGCGGCGAACCAGGCGAGGGCGGGTTTGTAGGCAGCGTTGCGGGACATCAGGAGGGATGATGACGTGGAGCCGGGCAGGTG
The DNA here is from genome assembly GCA_966252395.1 of uncultured Oleiharenicola sp. Taxonomy (GTDB): domain Bacteria; phylum Verrucomicrobiota; class Verrucomicrobiia; order Opitutales; family Opitutaceae; genus Lacunisphaera. The sequence continues at coordinate 7,853 of CBINOW010000163.1, forward strand.
ATACTCCGGGCAAGGGCGGAGCAAACCTTTTGACAATTACTCCCATTGGCAAATGGGTTGGGGGCATGTCGCCAAGGTATTCGCCCGTCGCCGGAGCCGCCGTTTGTCTGCTAATGGTCTGGAGCGGCTGTGGCAAAGCCGGGCAGGACCAGGCCACGGCGGCATCCGCCGCGACCCAGCCTGCCGCACCGACGACCCCGGGCGAGATCCGGCACCCGCTCAAGGGCGAGATCGTGCAGGCCGACGCTGAGCGTTCGGTGCTCATCGTCACGCACGATGAGATCAAGGATTACATGCCGGCCATGACGATGGAGTTCAAGGCGGCCAAGACCGACGTGGCCAACGCCAAGGCCGGCCAGCGCATCCGCGCGGAACTGGTCGAGCGCAATGGCGACTACTTCTTGGAAAAAATCTGGCCGGACGACACGGTGACGGTCTCCACGCTCGATGCCGCGGCCAAGGCGCTCGCGCAGGACACGGCCATCCGTGGCAAGGAGGCCTATCGTGAGATCGGCGAGAACCTGCCGACCTTCACGCTGCTCGATCAGGAGGGACGCACGGTCGCGGCCAACCGCTTCCGTGGGAAGCGCGTCGTGCTGAACTTCATCTTCACGCGTTGCCCGGTCGCCACCATGTGCCCGGCCTCGACGCTCAAGATGTCGCAGCTGCAAAAGGCCGCCCGCGAGGCCGGCGCGAAGGATTTCGAACTGGTCTCGATCTCGCTCGATCCGGAATACGACACGCCCGGCGTGTTGCGCGATTACGCCGAGGTGCGCGGGTTGGATCTTTCCAATTGGTCGTTTCTCACCGGACCCGACGCCGCGGTCCGCCACCTGCTCGCGCAGCTCGGCGTGATCCGCGAGTTTGAGGGCGCGACTATCAAGCACACGCTGGCCACCGTGCTCATCGATGAGTCGGGCCGCATCATCTACCGGGCCGACGGGAGCGCGTGGCAGGTTGATGACTTTGTGAAACGGCTGAAGAAAACATGAACGACACCGAGCAGTCTGAAGTCGTAGGATCGGGCATGAACCGCAACCGCCAGATTGCCCTGATCACCGCGGTGGCGGTCGCGCTCTTTGTCGTGATCCGGCTGCTGCCGGTCGGTTCCAACGTGAATCACATGGACTTCCGGTTGGAAGGGAAGGGCGCGATCGAGTTCTGCAATCCGGCCAACCCGCAGTTCATTCCCGTGGTCTCGGCGCGCTCGCCGGTGGTGATGACGCTCAAAAGCGACCGCCCGCCCGAGCGCG
>CBINOW010000164.1:0-9088 GCA_966252395.1 uncultured Oleiharenicola sp.
AAGGTCGTGTCGCAGGCCGACACCGAGGTCGTGTTCGAAAACAAGGAGCATGATTTTCCCCAAGTCATCGGTTATCGGCTCAATCCCGATGGCTCGGTGTTGGCGTGGATCGAGGGCCCGAAGTCTGACGGCACCACGCGGCGCGTGGAGTATGCCTATCGCCGGCCGAAGCCCTGAACAGCCTTACGGGGCGGTCTTGCCGACGAAGACGAGGTAGAGGTTGCCCTCACTCAGCCGGGTGTCCTCGGTGTTGGCTCCGAGCGTGAGGCTTTCACCCGCAGCGGAGTTGCGGCGGAAGAGTGTCATCGGGCGATCGAGCACCGGGATGACCAGGCTCGTTGCGGTGAATTGCTTCGTCAGCCAAGCCGGACGCGGGAGGGAGTCGTCATGGGCGATCCACACCGTCGTGCCACTAGCGACGGTGAGCTCCATCAAGTCCACGGCGCTGTAGAAGGCATCGCGATTATCCACCTGCACCCAGTCGGCGCCCTGCAGTTCCGCGGGCAGCACGGGGAGCGGGGAGTCGGTGTTCACGTAGGCGTTGCGGCTATCCCGGGCGTTGGTCTCGACGTGGACGATGGACGCATTGGGGCCGGAGTAGGCGAGCGACTGGATGAACCGTCCGAGCATCGTGGGGCCGAGCGGGGCGCGAGAGACGGCGGCTTGGGCCGTGATCGTCCGAACCGGTGCGTTCCCCAGCGAAACGGCCGGCAGGGAGGGGTGGAGGCCCGTGTAGGCGAGCGATTCGATCGTGGCGGTGGCGGGTGCAAGGTTGGCGCCGCGGGCCGTCAGGGAAATTTTGCCTGCGCTCCGACTGGCGCGAACGGCGACGCGGTTGATGCCGGCCTCAAGGTCGAGGAAGGAGTGATTGATGGAGTCCAGCTTGCCGCTGTTGTAGCCGCCGCGCCAGACCGCCGGGCCTTGCAGCTCGAAGTCCACGCGCTGTTGAAACGTCGGCACGCGCTCGCCAGAGGCATCCACGGCTTCGACATCGAACAGCGCGACGCTCGCGCCGTCGGCGACCAGTCCAGCGGGCGGCAGCAGCGGGGTGATTTTCAGGGCCACCGCCGGGCCGGTGGACTGTTTGGTGGTGGCGGCCACGACGCGGCCCTCCCGCGAGGCCACGGCCTTCAGTTCGCCGGGGGCGAAGGCGATGTTCTCGAAGGTGAAGAGATAGCGATCGGACCGCTTGCCCTGTCCGAGGGACTGGCCGTTGCGGAACAATTCGACGGCGTCGGCGTTGGCGGCGACGTAAACGTTTTTGATCGTGCCGGGCGGATAGGACCAGTGGCCGATGATGTGAACCTGCGGGTCGTCGCGGAACATCGCCTGCGTGACGAAGTAGGCCTCCTTGGGCAGCCGCACGCCGTCCACCTCGCCGCTGGTGCGCGCCACCTCGGCGGCCACGCGCCCACCGCTGGTTGAGTCGGAGAAAACCCAGTTGGCGCCGCCCGCGTGCTCGGGCGCGCCGAGTTTCTTCACGTAGTGGCCGACCTGGTTGACGGCGAACTGCTCGGACGTGAGCTGGTAGGTCTGACCCTTGGCTTCGGGGTAACCGAAATTGGGCGGAGAAAAGTTGTCCCAGACGCGGCGGGGCGACTCCTCGCGGTTGTATTCGCCCTCGACGACCGGCAGGCGCGCAATTTCGCGTCCGCCCTCGGTGCCGATGCCGACGTCCATGAACTCGGCCGTGATGGCATCGGCGCGACGATGGGCGTAGGCGCGACCGCCGTGCGGATCGTAGCGGTCCATCAACGCGCGCAGTTCGGCGGCGTGCTCGCGCGAGACCTTTTGGTTGCCGCCTTCCCAAATAAGAATGGACGGGTTGTTGCGGTAATAGATGAGGGTGTCGCGGAAATTGGCCACGCGCAGCGCCCAGGCGCCGCCCTTGGTGTCGTGTTCGCCGTCGGTTCCGGGCTGGAGCGTGACGAGGCCGAGCTGATCGGCGGCGGCGACTTGGGCCGGACCGGCGGGAACGTGGCCCCAGCGCACGAAGTTGCCGCCGGCTTCACGCATCAGCTGCAACGTGTAGAAGTGGAGCCAGTCGGGCAGGGCGGCACCGAGTCCGGGCCACTCATTGGTCGGCTTCTGCCCCCAGCCGTGGAGCTTCAGGTGTGCGCCATTCAGGAAGAGTCCGCCGTCGGCTTCCCAGCGAATGTGGCGGATGCCCAGCGGGATTTCGACGCGGTCAATGTTCGTATTACGAACATTGAGACTGAGCACGACGCGGTAGAGGTGCGGGTAGGCCGGTTCCCAGAGACGGGGGCTCGGGATGACGATGGCGGGCAGGGTGAACTTGCCGGTCTGGCCGGGGGGCAATGTTTCGCGGATCTGCACAGTGGCCACGGCGTTGCCGTCGGCATCGAGGACTTCGGCGCCGATCTGGAAATCTGCGGCGTCGACCCGGTCGTTGCGGACCGGGATCTCGACGCCGATGCGCGCGGATTTTTCGGTGACCTCGGTGGCGTAGGCGTAGGGGCCCTCGGTTTGGAGGAAGCTGTAAAGGGGGAGGGTGATGTGCAGCGGATCGGTGACGATCAGGCGGACGTTGCGGTAGATGCCGCCATGGGCCGGATGCCAATGCGGGTTGTTCCACGGGATCTGGTCGGCCTGCAGTTCCTCGATCGTGTCGGGAATCTGTTCCATCAGCTGCTTCGAGAGCTGGGCGAGATTCGGGTGGGTGCTGGCGTTGGTGGCGGCCTGCGGGGCGAGCGCCGGGTCCAACGGGTCGCGCTGGAAACGGTTGTCAGCCATCACGGCGAGCACGTTGGCTGCGCCGATTTTCAAATACGGCGTGAGATCGAACCCAAACGGCGTGAAGCCGCCCTTGGCGGTGCCGAGCTTCACGCCGTTGAGGTAAACCTCGGCGACCTGGCGAACGGCTTCGAACTCGATGAACACCTTGCGTCCGCGCCAGCTTTCGGGCGCGGCGAAATGCTTCCGATACCAAGTGCGGCCGCTCCACTGCTCCTGTTCACCGCGGTGGCCGGGCAGCGACCAGTTGTCGAAGGTGTCGATGTCGTTGAACGTGTGCGGGGCCGAGACCGTGATCCACGCGGAGTCATCGAAACCAGGCGCCTGAGCGCCGTCCGTATCGGCCTTCAGGAACCGCCAGTCCGGATTGAAATCAAGCGCCGCCCGCTCGGCGATCGCAGCGACCGCGAGCACGCAGCTCAAACCCAGGACGACGGGGTATCTCATCAAGATGGGCACGTCGGTGCATGACGCGCTCCCTGGGCCGAAGTTACTTCAGCGCGCGGGCGCGGAGCAAGGCTTCGAGGAAGTAGTAGTCGCCGTAGTTGAGCGGCGTATCAACTTCGCTGTTCTTGGGGTGGTGGCCCGTGGCGTGTTGGAGGATGAAACCGCCGTTGGTGCCGGTCTCGGCCAGATAGGCGGGGGAGACGAGGCTGCGAATCTGGGCCTCGGCCAAGGTCGTGTAACGTGCGGCTTCATCGGCGGGCACGTAGGTGCGCAGTTCGAGCAGGGCAGAGCAAATGATGGCGGCGGCGGAAGAGTCGCGCGGGGCGTTGGGGATCTTGGGGTCGTCGAAATCCCAATAAGGCACCTTGTCGGCCGGCAGGCGCGGGTGGTTCATGAGGAACGCGGCGATCTTCTGCGCCTGCGCGAGGTAACGCGGATCCTTGGTTTCGCGATACATCACGGTGTAACCATAAAGGCCCCACGCTTGGCCGCGGGCCCAGGCGGAGGCATCGGCGACGCCCTGGTGGGTGACGCGGGATTTCACGGCGCCCGTGGCCGGATCGTAGTCGAGCACATGGAAGGAACTGTGATCGGGGCGGAAGTGGTTCTTGAGCGTCGTGTCCGCGTGTCGGATGGCGATGTCGCGGAAAGGCGCGGCGGGTTCTTCGCGCGAGGCCCACATCAGTAGTTCGAGGTTCATCATGTTGTCCACGATGACCGGGAAAGACCAGCCGTTGCGCGCGTCCCAGGACTGGAGACTGCCGACAGCGGGATTGAAGCGGGTGCTGAGCGAGCGAGCGCCGTTGAGCAGGACGGATTTGTAGGCCGGGTTGCCGGTGAGGCGCAGGCCGTTGCCATAGCTGCAATAGAGCATGAAGCCGACGTCGTGCGTGCGCTTGTTGTGCTGCTCGGGCGCCATGAGCGCGGTGAAACGCTCGGCCTCGCTGCGCCACTTGGCGTCGCCGGTGGCCTCGAACAAATACCAAAGCGAGCCGGGGAAGAAGCCGCTGGTCCAGTCGCGGGTCGCGACCGTGACGAGCTTGCCGTGCTCGAAGGTGCGCGGCATCGGCTTCGCGGGATCGGCCGGCAGGTGCGCCAGCATCCACTCGTATTGCTTGGCCGAGGCGGCGAGGCCCGCACGGATGACTTCCGGGAGCGGCGTTTCGGCGGCACGCCCGGAGGCGATCGCCACGAGAAGGAGGAGGCAGAGGGGTAGTCTCACGTTAGATAGTTAGCGGGTTGCGGCTGAATGCTCCCATGGTGCTTCAACTTATACCGTTAAGCAAATGGTGGACAGGGGGCTTGCGGTGCAGAGAGGACACTGAACCCCGACCGGCCTCAGCGAGGCCGGCTCCAACTGATCCGGCTCAACGCTTCCGCTTTCCGTTCTGCTCGATGTTGAGGTAGGTCTTGGCCTGCATCTGGGCCTCGTAGAACTCCACGAGGCGCACGCCTTCGCGGGGCTTGATGAGGTCCTTCTTCGTGGCGTGGTCGATCTGCTGCTTGATCTTCCGGCAGAGCTCTTCCCACTGGTATTGCACGCCCTCGATGACTTCGGAGACGCGCGAACCGGCGAGCGCTTCCTCGATGTAGTAACCGTTGGGCTCGTCGTCCTCGAGGAAGACGTGAACCTCGTTCACGCGGCCGAAGAGATTGTGCAGGTCGCCCATGATGTCCTGGTAGGCGCCGGTCAGGTAGATGCCGAGGTAGTAGGGCTGTCCGGGCTTCAACGGGTGCAGCGTCATGTAGTCCTTCACGTCCTGCAGATCGATGAAGCGGTCCACCTTGCCGTCGGAGTCGCAGGTGATGTCTACGAGCACGGCGTTGACGGTGGGCTTCTCCTTCAGGCGGTGGAGCGGCGTGATGGGGAAGAGTTGCTTGAGCGCCCAGCTGTCGAGGAGCGACTGGAATACCGAGAAGTTGCAGACGTATTGGTCGGCGAGGAGCTTCTTGAGGTCGTGGAGTTCCTCGGGCTGGTAGCCGGCCTTGTCGCTCTCCTTGTCGATCTGCTCGCAGATCTGCCAGAAGATCTGTTCGGCGGCGGCGCGGTTCTCGAGGTCGAGGTAGCCGAGGTTGAAGAGCGAGAAGGCCTCCTCCTTCTTCTGCAGCGCGTCGTGGAAACGCTCGAGGCGGCCGAGCTTGGCCTTGTTCTTCAGGAGCACGGCGAGGTCGTCCACGATCTTGTGGCGCGACTTGGGCTGGTGCTGCTTGCCGAGGGACTCGTGCTTGTTGATGCGCTCGAACACCTCGACGACGAGAAGCGAGTGGGGGGCGGCGACGGCGCGGCCGGACTCGGTCACGATGTCGGGCACCTTCACGCCGGAGGCCTCGCAGATTTCGCGGATGTTGAACACCACGTCGCGGGCGTATTCGCCGACGGTGTAATTCATCGAGGACTCGAAGTTCGTGCGCGAGCCGTCGTAGTCGATGCCCAGGCCGCCGCCGACGTCGAGGTAGCCCATCGGGAAACCCATCTTGGCGAGCTGGCAGTAGAAGCGCGCGGCCTCGGTCACAGCCGCCTTGATCGTGATGATGTTCGGCACCTGCGAGCCGATGTGGAAATGCACGAGCCGCAGGCACTGCTGCATCTTGGCGGCGCGGAGCTTCTCGACGGCGAAGAGGATCTCGGCGGTGTTGAGGCCGAACTTGGCGTTGTCACCCGTGGACATGGCCCACTTGCCCTCGCCGCGGGTCTGGAGCTTCACGCGGAAGCCGATCATCGGCTTCACGCCCGTCTCCTTCGATATCTCGATGATGCTGTCCACCTCGGACAGCTGCTCGATCACGATGATGACCTTCTTGCCCAGCTTGCGGCCGAGGAGGGCGAGCCGCATGTAATCCTTGTCCTTGTAACCGTTGCAGATGATCAGGCGCTGCCCGCCCTCATGCATGGCGAGGGCGATCATCAGCTCGGGCTTGGAACCGGCCTCGAGGCCGTAGTTGAAGTCCTTGCCGGCCGAGACGACCTCGTCCACGACCTCGCGCAGCTGGTTGACCTTGATGGGGAAGACGCCGCGGTAGTCGCCCTTGTAGCCCTCGTCCTTGATGGCCTTGCGGAAGACCTCGTTGAGCTGGGTCACCCGGTGGCGGAGGGTGTCCTGCATGCGGATGACGAGGGGGGCCTTGAGGCCCATGCTGGTGGCCTCGTCCACGACGTCCATGAGGCGGACGGTGCGGCCGTCAGCCAGGGGCTGGACCTGCACAAAACCTTCGGAATCGACGGAGAAGTGGTGGGCGCCCCAGCGTTTGAAGCCATAGAATTCTTCGGACTGGGCGGCGGACCACGCGGATGCGGCTTTGATCTTCAATTTTACAGACGGAAAAGGGGAGGGCTTTGGCTTGCTTTTTAAAATCGGGCTGGGCTTAGTCGCCCTTTTCAATTTTTCAAAACACCCGCAGACGCAATGACTAAAATCTCCCTGTTCCTCGCCCAAGCCGCTCCCGCCGCTCCCGCTCCCTCCGGTGCCGCCGGTCTGATGCAATTCCTGCCGCTGGTGCTGATGTTCGCCGCGATGTATTTCCTGCTCATCGCCCCGCAGCGCAAGAAGCAGAAGGAACACGAGAAGATGCTCGGTTCGCTGGCGGCCGGCGACGAGGTCGTGACGGCCGGCGGTATCTACGGCGTGATCACGCAGGTGAAGGAAGACCGTTTCGTGGTCCGCATCGGCGGCGACAACGCCAAGGTCGAGGTCGGCAAGGGTTTCATCAGCACGCTGGTGAAGAAGGCCTGAGCCGTCGTCCCGTTCGTTGCGCGGCGTTCGCGTCGCGTCATACCCCTTTAAACAACCAATACCCATGCTTCGTCAAAACCTGTGGAAATTGACGCTGTGCGCAGCCCTTGTGCTGTGGGCGGCGTTCAACCTGATTCCGCTGAAGGACCAAGACTTCGGCGACTACCTGAAAAAAGAGGCGGAGGCCAAGCCCGCCCAATTCGCCACCCTGCTCACCCGCGCCTCCGAGCGCGTGAAGTCCGGCCAGGCCCAGAGCGTCTATGTCGCGCTCAAGCAGATCGGCCGCGAGGACAAGCTCGACCTGTCGCAGTTCTTTCCGCAGGTCCGCCTCGAGGAAACGCTCAAGAATGTCGAGAAGCGCAACGACATCCTCCTGAACGAACTCCTCCGCCAGTCCAAGGGCCGGCTCCAGCTCGGCCTCGATCTCAAGGGCGGCGTCGCCTTCACCCTCGAGGTGGACGAGACCGCCACCGCCGCGGAACCCGAGCACGCCCGCGCCGAGAAACTCAACAAGGCCATCGAGATCATCGGCAACCGCGTGAACGGTCTCGGCGTTTCCGAGCCTCTCATCCGCGCCGTGGGCACCAACCGCATCGAAGTGCAGCTCGCCGGCATCTCCACCAAGGACAACCCCGAGGTGCTCGCCAACCTCAAGAAGCCCGCCCGCCTCGATTTCCGCATGGTTCATGCTTTCGCGGCCCCGCCGATGGAGGCCCCCCCGGGCTACGTGGCGATGACCCTCGAGCAGGAGAACCGCAACGGCGAGACCTTCAGCGAGGAACTCTACATCAAGCGCATCCCGGAGATGACCGGCGAGGCCGTGTCCGATTCGTATCCGATCATGGATGAGTTTGGCCGCTTCAAGATCATCCTCCGTTTCACCAGCGAGGGCGCCAAGCGTTTCGCCGAGGTCACCCGCGCCGTGGCCGAAGAGGGCCAGCGCACCGGCCGCCGCGGCCGCCTCGCGATCGTGCTGGACGAGAAGCTCTATTCCGCCCCTGGCGTCGAGAAGGAGATCAACAGCGACTCCGCGGAAATTTCCGGCCAGTTTTCCCAGCGCGAGGCCGTGGACCTCGCCAACGTGCTCAACAACCCCCTCGACGTGCCCCTGCAGGTTAAGGAGCAGTATGAGGTCGGACCCTCGCTGGCCAAGGATGCCGTCGCGAGCGGCCGGCTGGCCTTCATCATCGGCACCAGCCTGACTGTCGCGTTCATTCTCCTGTTCTACACTTACGGCGGCTTCGTCGCCGCTTTCGGCATGGCGGTCAACGTGCTCATCGTGCTCGGCGTCATGGCCAGCATCGGCGCCACGCTCACGCTGCCCGGCATCGCCGGCATCGTGCTGACGCTCGCCATGTCGGTGGACTCGAACATCCTCATCTTCGAGCGCATGCGCGAGGAGCTGAAGCAGGGCAAGTCGCTCGCCACCGCCCTCGAGGCCGGCTTCGACAAGGCCTGGTCCGCCATTCTCGACGGCAATCTCACCACCCTCATCACCGCCGCCATCATGATCGTGCTCGGCACGGGCGCCGTGAAGGGCTTCGGCGTCACGCTCACCATCGGTATCTTCACCACGATGTTCGCCGCGGTCGTTGTCTCCAAGCTCATGATGGAGCTGCTGGTGCACGGCAACGTCATGAAGCGCCTCCCGATGTTCTCCGTGCTGCAGAACACGGCCTACGACTTCATGGGCAAGGCCAAGCCGGCCTTCATCGCCTCGTGGGTGGTCATCCTGATCGGCCTCGGGGTGGTCGCCGTCAAGGGCAAGGACATCTACGGCATCGACTTCCTCGGTGGTGACACCGTCTCGCTGTCGTTCGCCAAGCCGGTCGAGGTCGGAGCCATTCGCAACGCGGCCCAGGCCGCCGGCTTCAAGGAGGTCAACCCGGTCTATCAGAAGACCATCGGTTCGGACCGCGAAACGCTCAAGATCACCACACCGTTCGACCAGGCGGCCCCGCTCGTGGAGAAGCTCCAGCAGGCCTTCCCGGAAGCCAAGCTGGTCAATGAGGGTGTGACCCGCATCGGCGCCTCCGTCGGCGCCGAGATCCAGTGGAACGCCCTGAAGGCGTCCTTCTGGGCCCTCGTGCTCATCCTCGTCTACGTGGCCTTCCGCTTCGAGTTCGGCTACGGCATGGGCGCCGTGATTTCCACCA
>CBINOW010000165.1:0-9053 GCA_966252395.1 uncultured Oleiharenicola sp.
GCGCCCGACGGCGCCGCGCCGCCGGTGCAGAAGCTGCGCGTGGAACGAGTCGAGGGCGGTTTGTTTGATTTCATTTCGCAGGGCATCAAGCTGGAGCTGTTTCCACCGCTGATCTTCCTCGGCGTCGGTGCCCTCACGGATTTCGGCCCGCTCATCGCGATGCCGCGCACCCTGCTGCTCGGGGCGGCGGCGCAGCTGGGGCTGTTCATATCATTCATGGGGGCGGGTTTTCTCGGCTTCACCTCCAAGCAGGCCGCCTCGATCGGAATCATCGGCGGCGCCGACGGCCCGACCGCGATCTTCCTGACCAACAAGCTCGCGCCGGAGCTGCTGGGCGCGGTGGCGGTGGCGGCCTACAGTTACATGTCGCTCGTGCCGCTCATTCAGCCGCCGATCATGCGGCTGCTGACGACGAACAAGGAGCGGAAAATCCGCATGAAGTCGCTGCGGCCCGTTTCCAAGCTCGAGAAGCTCATCTTCGCGATTCTCGTGATGATCGTGTGCATCCTGCTGGTGCCCGACGCCTCGGCGCTGATCGCCATGCTCATGCTCGGCAATTTCCTGCGCGAGTGCGCCGTCACCGAGCGCCTGGTGCATGCGGCGCAGAACGAGATCATCAACGTGCTGACGATCTTCCTCGGCACCAGCGTGGGCATCACGATGGCGGCGGAAAGCTTCCTGGCGCCCGAGACGCTCAAGATCATCGTGCTCGGCGTGGTGGCCTTCGGTTTCTCCACTGCCGGCGGGGTGCTTGCGGCCAAGGTCATGAACGTGCTGAGCCCGCACAACCCGGTGAACCCGCTCATCGGCTCGGCGGGCGTGTCGGCCGTACCGATGGCGGCACGCGTCTCGCACGTCGAGGGCCAGAAATACGACCAGGGCAACTACCTGCTCATGCACGCCATGGGCCCGAACGTCGCCGGCGTCATTGGCACGGCCGTCGCGGCCGGTTATTTCCTTTCCACCCTGTCGCACTGATGAGTTGACCCGAATCTTCCCGCCGCGAGGCGGCCATCCGCCGTGCACACCCGTTTTCCAACCGAGCTTCTGCTGGCCTCGGCGACGGGGCCGGCGGAGGTGCCTTTGTGGCTGGTGGCTCCGTTCGGGCTGCTCCTGCTGCTGATCGCGGTGATGCCGCTCACGCCGGCTCGCGTGAAACACTGGTGGGAGGGCTACTACGCCCACGTGGCCGTCGGGTTGGGCCTGGTGGTCATCGCCACCTACCTGTCGCGGGTGCCGGGCGGCGGGGCGACGGTGGTTCACACGCTCAAGGAGTATTTCTCGTTTATCTGCCTGATCGGCTCCCTGTTTGTCGTGGCGGGCGGCATTCACATCCGGGTGCAGGACGAGGCGACGCCGCTGGCCAACGTCGGGTTTCTCGCCGTGGGCGCCGTGACGGCGAACCTCATCGGCACGACCGGGGCCTCCATGGTCCTGATCCGGCCGTGGATCCGGATGAACAAGGTGCGCATCAGCGGCTACCACATCGTGTTCTTCATCTTCGTGGTGTCGAACGTCGGCGGCGCGCTCACGCCCATCGGCGATCCGCCGCTCTTCCTCGGCTACCTGCGCGGCATCCCGTTCTTCTGGCTGGTCGGGCACGTGCTGGCGCAGTGGCTGTTCACGCTGGCCCTGATCCTGGCGGTGTTCTATGTGTTTGACCGCCGCAGTTACCGGCACGCTCCTTCCTCGATCCGGCAGCGGATCGACCAACCGTCGGAAGGCGTCCGGCTCGGAGGCCGGATCAACCTGCTGTTCCTTGGCGCGATCATCGGGGCGGTGTTTCTCCCCGACCGCGCCTTCCTGCGCGAGGCTGTCATGCTCGCCGCGGCGGTCTGTTCCTACCGGCTGACGCCGGCGGAAGTGCACCAGGGCAATGCCTTCGGCTTCGGCCCGATCCGGGAGGTGGCGTTTCTCTTTGCCGGCATCTTTGCGACCATGATGCCCGCGCTGGGCTACATTGACCGCCACGGCGGCGAGTTCGGCGTGAACCGGCCGATGCAGTATTACGTGGCGACGGGCAGCCTGTCCTCGGTGCTCGACAACGCGCCCACCTATGCGTCGTTCCTGCAGCTGGCCGAGGCGACGGCACTCGCGGAACGTCCCGCCGATTTCGCCGGCCGGCAGGGTGACGAGACCGCGGTGCTCGCGGTCATGCGCACGGTTCCGCCGAGCGCCCAGCTGATCATCGCGGTCAGCCTGGGCGCCGTATTCTTCGGCGCGATGACCTACATCGGCAACGGCCCGAATTTCATGGTGAAGTCCATCGCGGACAGTTCCGGTGTGTCCACGCCGACGTTTTTCGGATACCTGTTCAAATACAGCCTGCCGATCCTGCTGCCCATTCTGCTGCTGGGCGGCTGGCTGTTCCTGCCGGGAGAAACGCCGTCATGAATGCAACCGCCGCCCAACCCTCGCACCCGTCCCCCGCCGCACCCGCCGGAGGAACGTGGACCTTGAAACACCTGCCGACCGTGGACTCGACGCAGACCGTGGCGCGCGACTGCGCGCCCTGGACCGCAGTGGTCGCGGAGCATCAGACGGGCGGGCGCGGCCAGCGCGAGCGCACCTTCACCTCCGATGTGGGCGGACTTTATCTGACTGCGGTCGTGCCGTTCGACGGTGACGCGGCCCGCTGGAAGGGTTTCGCCCTGGCCATCGGCCGCGGGGTGCTGGACGCGCTCACGGAGTTCGGCGTGGATGACCTGCGCCTGCGCTGGCCCAACGACCTGATGATCGGCCCGCGCAAGGTGGGCGGCATTTTGGTGGAGCAGGGCGGCCCGCGCACGCTCCTGGTCGGCATCGGTATCAACATCACTAACCGGCCCTGGCTGGAGGACCACACCCTGCGTTACAGCGCCGGGCGCTTGCTGGATCACTGCGACCGGGCGCTGACCGGGCCGGCGCAACTGGTCGAGCCCGTGCTGGGGGGCATCCGCCGGGCACATGAGGATTTTGTCGCGAAGCGCCTCGCCGGCCTCGCGCCAGAGCTGAACCATTGCTGGGGGCCGCGCCGCCACGTGTGGCTGGAGGCCGTGGCGGAGACCGATTTGCCGGAAACGGAAGGGGCCTTCGCCGGGATTGACGCGAGCGGCCAGGTGCTGATCGCCCGGCCCGACGGCTCCTTGGCCGCCATCCCCGAGCATCACATCCAAAGACTCGTGGAGGTGGAGTAGCCGGGTAGACGAGGCCATGCAGGTTTGAGCTTGGGGGAGCTAGGGCTGATGTGTTCTATAGGGAGAGCAAATGGCCCGGAACAGCCTTGGCTAAAACGAGTCTGCGAGGCAGCTTTCCTGCACACCCTCACCCCCGGCTGCCGAAGGGGCCAATTCGGCCGGCCGCAAAACCCCGATCCCCATGCGTCCCCGCTTTCGCACCGCCGCACTGGTCAGCGGATTGTTGCTGGCCCCCACATTGTCCATCGCTGCCGAGACGGTCGCTACGGCGGTTTATTCGCGCGTCGGCAAGGGCTACAAGCGCGAGAAGGCGAAGGATGGCAGCTTCCTGCCGGAATACTACGTGATGACCAACGGCGGGCGGATCTTTGGCACGACCGGTGACATCACCGTGGATCGGGTCAGCTATACCGAGGTGGCGCAGACCGCGCGGGGCGTCTTGACCACGCAAAACTATCATCTCGCGGAGACGAAGGAGCAGGCGACGCTTCTGCTGGTGCTGAATTGGGGCAGCACGATCGCGCCGAACGGCATGCACAAGGAGATGAATGTGGCGTCTGCGCGCGCGGCCATGGCGGCGCTCAGCGAGACCTCCGCTACCGCCAATCAATCGGTCACCCCCACCTATGGCGGCCAAGATGTCGCGAAGAACGCCGCCGCCGGCTTCAACCGGAGCCCGCAGTTTGCGACCAACGAGGAAATGGCCGTGGTCAGTGCCGCGGGCTCGGTCGAGGGGTCTTTTCTCCAATCCTTGGTTGATGACCGGGTGCGGGACCGGTTGAACGAGGCGAACGCGCGGGTGCTTGGCTACGTGGACGATCTCGCCGCCGCCAACGGCATCCACCGCTACGCCGGGGGCGGGGACCGCTACGGCGACCTGATCGGCGACGTCGAGGAATCGCGCTACTACATCGTCGTCTCGGCCTACGATTTCCCCGAGCTGCTCAAAAAGAACAAGAAGAAGCTGCTCTGGCAGACCCGGGTGAGCGTGCGCTCGCCGGGCAACAATTTCGACGACACCTACCTCGCGATGTTGAAGAACGCCTCGCTGTATTTCGGGCAAAACAGCGGCAAGCTCGTCCGCGGCGAGGAGGCCAAGGGCACGGTTGAGCTGGGCGAGCTGAAGTATCTCGGCGAGGCCAAGGAGCCGGCCGCGGAGGAGCCGGCTCCCGAAGAAGCAGCTACGCCCGACAAGGAGGAGGAGCCATGAAGCGAGTCCAAACGGGTTTGTGGGCGGCGGTGCTGGCCCCCTTGGTTTTCTTCGGAAGCGGATATGCCGCCGACAACACGGTGACTACGGCGGTCTATGCGCGGGTCGGCAGTGGTTATGCGCGGGCCCAGACCAAGGATGGAAAGCTCCGGCCCGAATATTATGCGCTCAGCAACGGCGGGCGCATCGGAGGGACCACGAGCGACAACACGATTGACCGGGTGACTTACCCCGAGGTCGCCGAGACCGCCGCGCGGCTTCTGGCGCAGCAAAACTACCACTACGCCCAGAGCAAGGAGCAGGCGACGCTTCTGCTGGTGCTGAACTGGGGCGCAACCTTGAGTTTCAACAACGTCAACTACACGGTCGCGGTGCAGGATTTGTCCAAAGCGGTCGCCGAGGAGGCGCAGAAGAAGATGTTCGAAGGGGATCCCCAAGGCGGAGAGGAAATGCACCGCGTGGACCTCTATGCCGAGGAGCTGCTCAAGCTGCGGATGGCAAACAAGATTCGCGACGACATCAACCTGCCCAACGCCAAGGTTCTCGGCTACCTCGACGCCATCAACGATGCCGACGGCATCCAGCGCTGGGCCGGAGGTGGGGACAACTACAACGACCTGATCGCCGAGCTGGAAGAACCGCGTTACTACATCGTCATCACCGCGTATGATTTCCCCGAGTTGCTGAAGAGCGGCAAGAAGCGGCTCCTGTGGCAGACACGGGTGAGCGTGCGCTCGCCGGGCAACAGCTTTGACCAGAGCTTTGCGCCGATGCTGAAGAGTGCTTCGGCCTATTTCGGTCGCGACAGCGGAAAGCTGGTGCGGGCGGAGCAGGAAAAAGCGAAGGTTGAGCTTGGCGATTTGAAATTCCTCGGGGAGGCAAAGGACCCCGACAAAACCACGACCGAAGAAAAATAATGAAAACGATGAATTGCCGAATCCTCGCTGGGATCGTGGCTCTGGCCACACTGGCCACCGGCTCGGTCGCGGCGGAGACCGTGGCCACGGCGGTCTATTCTCGAATCAGCAAGGGCTACAAGCGCGAGAAGGCCAAGGACGGCAGCTTCCTGCCGGAATACTATGTCATGACCGAAGGCGGGCGGATCGAGGGCACCGCGAGCGACATCACCGTGGATAAGGTCACCTACCTGGAGGTGGCGGGGATTGCCCGGCAGTTGCTCGCGACGCAGAACTACCATCTGGCGGAGACGAAGGAGCAGGCGAAGCTCCTCCTGGTGTTGAACTGGGGCAGCACGATCGCGCCCAACGGCATGCACCAGCAGCAGAACGTCGCTTCCCTGCGCTCCGCGATGGCGTCTCTCGGCATGGATCAGTATAGATTGAACAATCCGTCTGACTCCGATGCGGGAGCCGCCCGGCCGGTTTACGAAGGCCAGGACCTCGCCAAGAACGCGACCAGTGGATTCAACCGCAGCCCGCAATGGGCCACCAATGAGGAGATGGCCGTGGTCAACGCGGCGGGTTCGGTTGATAATTCATTCATGCAGTCGCTGAGCGATGACCGGGTGCGGGACCGGCTGAACGAGGCGAACGCGCGGGTGCTTGGCTACGTGGACGATCTCGCTGCCGCCAATGGCATCCACCGCTATGCCGGTGGCG
Source organism: uncultured Oleiharenicola sp. (assembly GCA_966252395.1). GTDB lineage: Bacteria > Verrucomicrobiota > Verrucomicrobiia > Opitutales > Opitutaceae > Lacunisphaera. The sequence goes on from CBINOW010000165.1 coordinate 6,006, forward strand.
GGGACCGCTACAACGACCTGATCGGCGACGTCGAGGAATCACGTTACTACATCGTCGTTTCGGCCTACGATTTCCCTGAGCTGCTCAAAAAGAACAAAAGGAAGCTGCTCTGGCAGACACGGGTGAGTGTCCGCTCGCCGGGCAACAGTTTCAACGACACCTACCTGGCGATGCTGAAAAACGCCTCGCTCTATTTCGGGCAGAACAGCGGCAAGCTCGTCCGCGGCGAAGGGACCAAGGGCACGGTCGAACTGGGCGAGCTGAAGTATCTCGGCGAGGCCAAGGAGCCGGCCGAAGAGGAGCAGCCGGCGAATGAGGCGGCCGAGGAGGAAGCGGCTCCAGCCACGCCGGAGGAGGTCAAATGAGCCGCGGCCCATTCCGAATGTTGGCCGCCTTGACGGCGATCGTGACCTTCCTGGGAGGTAACTTGGGCGCCGCCGAAAAAGTGGCCACGGCGGTTTATTCCCGGGTCGGGAAGGACTATAAGCGCGAACGGCAGAAGGACGGCTCGTTCAAGCCCGAGTTCTACGGTCTGGCCAATGGCGGGCGCATCGCCGGCACGGGCAGCGATGTGACGGTGGACCGGGTCACCTATCCGGAGGTGGCGCAGATTGCCGCCCGTTTGCTCGCGCAGCAAAACTACCATTACGCCCAGAGTGCCAAGCAGGCGGACCTGATGATCGTGCTGCACTGGGGCACGACAATCGCCTTCAACAGCGGCAACTACAGCATCGCGGTCAATCAGGTCGCTACGTCCATGGCTGGGGCCGAGCCGCAGGGGATGGGCAACATGGAGCGCAACATGTCGGCGGTCCCCTCGGACGGGGCGTCTGAAGGTGCCATGTTGATGCTCATGGCGGAGAACCGGGCCCGCGACAGAATCAACCTGCCCAATGCGCAGTTGCTGGGTTACTTGGACGAAATCAACGATGCCGATGGCATCCAGCGCTGGGCCGGTGGCGGCGATCGTTACAACGACCTGATCGCCGACATCGAGGAATCGCGTTACTACATCATCGTCTCGGCCTACGACTTCGACCAGCTCGTGAACCACCAGAAGAAGGTGCTGCGTTGGCAGACGCGGGTGAGTGTGCGTGCACCGGGCAGCCGCTTCGACGACAGCTTCGCCGCCATGCTCAAGGGTGCTTCGAAATACTTCGGCCAGGACAGCGGCCGGCTCATGCGCGGCGAGGAAAGCAAGGGCACGGTGGAGCTGGGCGATTTGAAGTTCCTTGGCGAGGCGCAGGAGCAAACGGAAAGCAAACCCGCGACGAAGAAATGAAACGGAGAGTCCGAGCTGTTGCGCGTCTTGGCGTGGTGTTGCTGAGCGCGGTGGCCGGCGAGTTGTTGGCTGCCGATACGGTTGCCACTGCCGTGTATGCCCGCGTCGGCAGCGGTTACAAACGCGAGAAGGCCAAGGACGGGAGTTTTAAGCCCGAGTATTACGCGCTGAGCAACGGCGGGCGCATCTACGGCACCTCGAGCGATCTAACCGTAGACCGGGTGACCTATCCGCAGGTAGCGGAAATCGCGATGCGGCTGCTGGCGCGGGAGAACTACCATTACGCAAAGAGCAAGGAGCAGGCGAAGCTGCTGCTGGTCCTGCAGTGGGGCTCGACCCTCGGTTTCAACCGGATCAACAACGAACAGGCCGTGACGATGGCGGGTTCGGCCTTCGCGGATTTGCAGGGCGCCCTGCTTGCCGCGGGCATCGACAAATCCGCGGCCGGAGCCATCCGGGGCAGCGGCGATGTCTATCAATCGAATGCCAGCGGCAGCGTGGATGCGCAGACCGCGATTGATCGGTTTGAAACCGCCATGGCCCGTTTGTTTGCGGACAACCGGGCGCGCGACCAGTTCAACGAGCACAACGCCCGCGTGCTTGGCTACATGGACGACCTCGCCGACTCGAACGACATCCGGCGCTGGGCCGGCGGCGGCGACCGTTACACCGACCTGATCGGCGATGTGGAGGAGTCGCGCTACTACATCGTGATTTCGGCCTATGATTTCCCGGAGCTGCTGAAGAGCGAAAAGAAGAAGCTGCTCTGGCAGGTCCGCGTGAGCGTGCGGACGCCGGGCAACAGCTTCGATGACAGCGTGGTGGCGATGCTCAAGAGCGCCTCGGCTTATTTTGGGCAGGACAGCGGCAAGCTCGTGCGCGGAGAAGAATCCAAGGGCACGGTGGAGCTGGGTGACTTGAAGTTCCTCGGCGAGGCGAAGGAGCCGGCAGCGCAGCCGTCCGGCAAAAAGTGATCGAGCGCCCCGGCTCCGGCGGTCGGACCGGGCAAAGAAAAAGCCGCGACCTGAGTCGCGGCTTTGAGTGAGGGAGAAGCGCGTTGGGGAGCAACGCGCTCCACGTTATTGGGCGGCGGGGGCCTCGGGGGCGGGGGCGGCCGGGGCGGCTTCACCGCCGGCGGCCTGCTTCTGCTCCTCGAGTTCCTTCATCGCGGCCTTGCGGCTGAGGCGGACCTTGCCGGAACGCTCGTCGATGCCGACGCACTTCACCGTGATGGAGTCGCCGACCTTGACGACGTCCTCGGTGCGGCGCACGCGGAAGTCCGCGAGCTCCGAGATGTGGACGAGGCCTTCCTTGCCCGGGAGGCACTCGACGAAGGCGCCGAACTCCTTGGTGCCGGTGACGCGGCCGGTGTAGATCTTGCCGATCTCGATCTGGGAACCGCCGCCGCAGAGGGCGTCGATTTCCTGCACGGCGCGGTTCATGGCGTCGGCGTTGTTCGAGTAGATGAAGACCTTGCCGGAGTCGTCCTCGGCGATGTCGATCTGCGCGCCGGTCGTCTCGGTGATGCGGCGGATGGTCTTGCCGCCGGGCCCGATGAGCAGGCCGATCTTCTCGGGATCGATCTGGATCGTCTGGATGCGCGGGGCATACTTGCTGAGGTCCTTGCGGGGGGCCGGCAGCGAGCCGAGCATGACCTTGAGGATCTCGATGCGGGCCTCACGGCACTGCATGATGGCGGCCTTGGCGATCTCGAAGGGCAGGCCGTTGATCTTGAGGTCGAGCTGGAAGCCCGTGATGCCCTTGGT
>CBINOW010000166.1:0-9014 GCA_966252395.1 uncultured Oleiharenicola sp.
CCTCCTGCTCGGCGCTGGTTATCTAGTCTCCACGCTGCGACCGGAGAAGAACTCCACCCAGTTCGACCTCGCCGGCTTCGGCCGCGTGCCGGTGCTCGTCAACGGCCGCATCAAGCCGCTCGACACCGTTGCCCGCACCTCCCTGCTCACCCTGCAGGGCCGCCAACGCGTCAGCACGCCCGAGATCAGCCAGCCTTTCGTGGACTCGCCTTCGCAATGGCTCGCCACCGTGTTCTTCGACGCCGCCAAGGCCGATGACATGCCCATCATCAAGATCGAGTCGCCCGAGGTTCTTTCCCTACTCGGCCTCGAGGAAAAGGACACCCGCGTGGACTACGACAGCCCGGTGAAGAAGGTCTTCGCCGTCCTCGGCTTCCTGCCGTCCTCCAAGTCCCGTTTCTCCTACAACCAACTCAAGCCGAAGCTGCCCGAGCTCGACCGCCAGGGCCGTCTCGCCGAGCCGGTCGAGGCGCAGCTCCGCACCCCGTTCCAGAAACAGGTCCTCGCCGTCCGCAACCGCGTGATTCTCTACCTGCAGCTCCGCATGGCCGTGCAGATGCCCGAGTCCACGAGCTTCCTGACCGAGCTCGAACTCTTCGAACGCGCCCTGCCGGCGGGCGTCTCCGCCGTGCTCGCCCGCCAGAAGGGCGAGGCCCACGACGAAAACGCCCTCAAGGTCATGAAGGAGATGGCCGACCGCTTCGCCTACATGGAACAGCTCGGCTACCTGCGCCTCGTGCCGCCTGCGGCCGGCGACAACGATCCGACCCACTGGGAACTGGCCGGCACCAAGCTCCTCGAATCCTTCGGCACGGGCAAAATCGACCCGACCATCATGAACTACGCCCGCCTCGGCGAGGCCTGGCGCAAGGGCGACACCGCCACCTTCAACCGGATCGTCGGCACCCTGCACGATGACATCCAGGCCCGTTACCCCGAGGCCATGCGCAAGAGCGACATCGAGTCGCGCTTCAACGCCGCCGGGCCGTTCTACAGCAGCATGACGCTCTACGTCTGGGCCTTCCTCCTCGCCATCGTCTCCTGGCTCAAGTGGCCGCAAGAGCTCGGCCGCGCCGCCATGTGGCTGCTGACGCTCGCCTTCATCGCCACCACCGCCGGTATCATCACCCGCATGTGGCTCGAGGCCCGCCCGCCCGTCACCAACCTCTACTCCTCCGCCCTTGGCGTTGGCTGGGGTGCCGTGTTGCTTTGCGTCATTTTGGAAGGCGTCTTCAAGAACGCCATCGGTAGCGTGGCCGGCGGCCTCATCGGCTTCGCCACCCTGCTCATCGCCCACCACCTCTCCCTCGGCGGCGACACGCTTGAGATGATGCGCGCGGTGCTCGATTCCAACTTCTGGTTGGCGACGCACGTCGTTGTGATCACCATCGGCTACTCTGCCACCTTCCTCGCCGGCTTCCTCGCGGCCATCTACATCGTGCGCGGCTTGTTCACCAAGACGCTCGACAAGGCCACCGCCGACGCCCTCACCCGCATGGTTTATGGCATCGTGTGCTTCGCCACGCTCTTCAGCCTCGTCGGCACCGTGCTCGGCGGCATCTGGGCCGACCAAAGCTGGGGCCGTTTCTGGGGCTGGGACCCGAAGGAAAACGGCGCCCTGCTCATCGTGATCTGGAACGCCGTCATCCTCCACGCCCGCTGGGGCGGTCTCGTGAAGCAGCGCGGCCTCATGGGCCTCGCCATCTTCGGCAACATCGTCACGAGCTGGAGCTGGTTCGGCACCAACATGCTGGGCGTCGGCCTCCACAGCTACGGCTTCATGGACGAAGCATTCAAAGTTTTGCTATTATTCGTCCTTTCCCAAGGTCTCCTCATCGGCTTTAGCGTTATCAATCCTGCATTTTGGCTGAGCGTCGCTCCAGCAACGGCTGAACCCAGAAATGCAGTCCGCTGGACTGCCATCGGTCTCAGCTTGGGATGTCTAGGGGTCTTCTGGGCCGTAAATTCCCTGCTCATTGTCTGGTGCGTGGCATTGCTCTTCACTTTCGCGGTCTTCGTCGCCTTGACCTATCTCGATTCTCCGAAAACGTCAGGTGTGCCTGCGGAGAAGGTGTCCTGATCAGCCAATTCGCGATCATCGCCCTCGCCGTAATCCCGCAGGACAAGTGGCGGAGCTTCCGCCAGCCGGCGGCCTAAGCTATACTTTCTCTGTAGGGTCGTCCCTTGGGCCGACCTCACGCGCGAAAGTGGCATAGGCCGCGAGCGCGGACGAGGTCGTCGCAAGCGACGACCCTACAAATTAATGGAGGGCCGGTCTCCGCACCGGCCGCGCTTGGTCCGGAGACCAACCACACCCTACTGCTTCACTTCCGCCGGCGGGGCTTGGATCGTCGCGTGCTGGGGCGCGACCTTGTCCAAGTTCGGCGTCAGGTCGGCGTCGACACGCTTGCCGGCCCACTTGAGCATGCCGGTGAGCATGGACTGGAAATAGGCGCTGTCCCACACGTCCTCGCGGTGACCCATGGCGTTGTAGGCCACGCGGCCTTTCCCATGTGGGCGGGCCCACGCGAGCGGATACGGCGGGCGCGCGTAATCGCCGCCCTGCATCCCGGCGGTCTGCATGACGAGCAGCACGTGGTCATCGGCGGCGAAATCCTTCAGCGTATACCACTCCTCGTTCACCTTCAGCTCGTCGCCGAAGCCGTCAAAGCCGGGGAACTTGCGGTCGGTGATCGTGGCGACAGCCACCTGCTGCGGACCGTGCCGGATGAACTCGCCGCCGAGCATCTTCACAAACGGATCGGCCGCGGCGCCGTTGTTGCGGTAGCGCTGAAGCCGGCGCGGGTTGTTGCCGCCGCCGCGCTCCATCGTGTGGAAGGTGTCGCTGCACGCGTGCAGGCCGACAAACCCGCCGCCGTTGGCCACGAAGTCGAAGAGTGCGCTCAGGCCTGCGGTCGTGATGCCGGGATAGCGATCGTTGCCCGTGCTGGTCAGGTCGCCGCTCGTGTAGAACAGCAGCACGTCGAACTGCGCCAGATACTCGGCGGAAAACAGCGACCCGTCCTTGCTGGTCGTGAACACGATGCGCTCGCGCTCGCCCAGCTTCGCGAGGATCTTCTCCGAGTAGCTCGCGCCGCCGTTGTCCTGCTTGATCACGCTGTGCTCGAAACCGGAGGACTTCGTGAAGTAGAGCACGCGCAGCGGCGCAGCGGTGAGAGGGAGCGCCATCAGCGCACAGGCAAGGACAAGGAGAGACCGGGGGTAGCGGAGTTTCATGTTTGTGGAATGAAATCGTCCGGCGCGGCAACGCAACCGGCAATCCACCCCTCGAACGAGGGGTTAGTGCCCCAACCGCGACACCATCGCGTAAACAATCAACGCAAGCAGCACGAGGCCGGTGCCGAAGAAGATGAAGCCCCAGGCCTTGGCGATGTTCTTGCGACCTTCCCAATCGTCGGACTTCACGCGATAGACTTGGAGTTTGCCGGCGGCGACCAGGCGGTCATACCAGCGCTTCCGCTCGTGCAGCATCTCGGTCTTCGAGATGCGCCCGGAGAAAATCACCGTGTCCATCGGGAATTTCTCGATGCGGAAATGGGTGTTGAAGAAGTGGAATGAGAAGATGAAGCCCGCCGCGAGCAGCGCCTCGTCGGAGTGCACCACCAATGCGATGTTGATCACCCAGCCCGGCAGGAACTGCGTGAAGAAGCCCGGGAACCACATGATCAGACCGGAGAAGCCGATGATGGCCACGCCCCAGAACACCGCGAAGTAGTCGAAGCGCTCCCAGTAGGTCCAGCGGTCGAACTGCGGACGCGGCCCCTTGCCGAAGAACCATTTCTGGTGGGCGATGAAGTCGCGCCAGTCCTGCGGCGACGGCACCATGGAGTCGGGATGGAAGATGAGAGCCAGGAGCCGCTTGAAGGTGAACTTGCCCGTCACCGGATCCTTCAGCCCGCCGCGGTTGCGCCAGAAGCCGCGCACGAGCGCCGCCAGGTGCAGGAAGAAATACGCAAAGGTCACCACCGCCGCGTAGTGGTGCAGCGTGCGCGCCACCTCGGCGTTGCCCAGCAGACGGAACATGAGCTTCGCCCAGTCGGTGTAGTAGAACTTCAGCGGCATGCCGGTGATCACCAGCGCCAGGAAGCTCGTCACCATCATCAGGTGCAGGAAGCGCTCGAAGGGCGTGAAGCGGGTGTAGTTCTCATCGTCGGTGTGCGTCTGCACCACGGCGGCGCGGAAGGACTTCGTGTCGTGCAGGTAGAGGTAGATGGACCGGAAGAGCCAGAAGACCGTGTGCAGGCCGAAGAACGAGAATACGCCGATTAACAGCGAGGTCATGAACCAGAACACCTTGTTCAGGATCGGGTAGTTCTCCGCGTCGAGCGGGTTGGCGTGCGGCTGGTATTCGGTGAACTTCGGTCCGACGCCCGGGTGGCATTGCTGGCAGGTGGTGAGAATCTTGTCCTTCGACAACCGCGAACGCTCGTCGCTCACCGGGAACACGTCGTGATGGCCGTGGCAGTCGTAGCACGCAGCCACATCGGACGCGACGTTGGGCTGGCCGAGGGCCATCGCCTTGCCGTGGTAGGTCTCGCGGTAGTGTTCGAGCCGGTCCTTATGGCACTTGCCGCAGCTCTGGTCGCTGGTGGCCTTGAAGTGCGCGTTGGTCGGTTTCTCGATGTCGTGCGCGCTGTGGCAGTCGGTGCAGACCGGTCCCTTGCCGTCGCCCTTGCGCAACAGCTGGCCGTGCACGCTCTCCTTGTAGGTGTCCTCAATGCCCAGGTGGCAGGCGCCGCAGGACTTCGCGATGTTGGCGTGGTTCGTGTGGGAGTCCTTGTCCACGCTGCGTTTGATGTCGTGCACGCCGTGGCAGTCGTTGCAGCTCGGGGCGACGATCAGGCCCATCTGCGTGAGCGCGCGGCCATGGATGCTGTCGAGATAGTGGCCCGCGGCCTTCGTCTGGCCCATGCGGTAGTCCTTGGTGATCTTGTCGTCGTCGTGACAGGTGCCGCAGGTCTTCGGGAGGTTGAACTTGAAGACCGGTGAGTCGGCCTGCTTGACCGGCACCATGTAGTGCGTGCCGTGGCAGCTCGCGCACGAGGCCGCATCCGACGAGCCCATCTCGTGGCTCATGCCATGAATGCTCTTGGCGAACTGGGCGACCGCCTTGTCGTGACAGCTCGCGCACTGCGCCGGCGGCAGCTTCGAAGGATGCTCCGGCTCGGTGATCGAGCTGTGGCAGTCCACGCAGTTCAGTTTCGCGTGCACCGACTTCCCGAAAAGCTCCGGCCGCACGCCGATCCACTCCTTGGGCTGCCCCTTCTTGCGCGGTTTGAACTCCGCCTCGTGGCAGTCCAGGCACTCGCTGTTGGGCACGACGGTCGGGGCGACGGCCTCTGTCGGCTTCAGCACCGGCTCCTCGGCCGCACGCAGAGCGCTGCGCGATAGTCCGGCGACGCCGGCCAACAACAGGACGACGCGGGTGAGCGATGACGATACCTTGCCCATGCAATTTCCACTCTACCGCAAAAACCGCGCATACCGCTCCGCAGTCCTTGCACGCCCGTAGGCGTTAATTGCGGGATGCGAAACGTCCAAAGTCTCACCACAAAGACACCGAGTCACAAAAGGGAGCATTCCCTTATCGCCGGCGAATCATCCGGGCGCCGTGCGCGGCAGACTCCTTCATGGAGCGACCGACACGCTTGATACAATGATTTCTAACTTCTCTCCTGTAGCGTTGCTGAGCCGAAGAGGGATAGAATCTCCTTCGGGGATATGCCACAATCTCGGTGAACTAGATACTTTCACCACCAAGACACCGAGGCACAAAGAGAGAAATCCCTCCGTGTCTTGGTGCCTTTGTGGTTCAAAACTTCACGGCTGCTGCGTGGGTGGTCCGGGCGGCGGATTGGCTGCGGGCTTCTCTGCCTGCTTCATTTCTTCCAGCTGCAGCGGGTGCTCCTCCAGCATCTCGGCTTCGGACATGCGGCCGGTGAGCCAGGCTAGGTTCATCGGATAGACGTCGGGGTTGAAGATCACGAAGTAGAAGTGCCAGACGATGATCGCGAGCGTGGCGAGGATCGCCTCGTAGTAGTGGATCGTGCGCGAGACGTCGAACCCGAGCTTGGCGAAGAGGTTGATCGAGGTGTTGTCGAACCAAAGGATCGCGCCGGTCACACCCATCAGCAGCGTGCCCCAGACCATCGCCCAGTATTCGACCTTCTCGATGTAGCTGAAGCGTCCGAAAGCCGGCTTCGTCGGCGCGAGGCCGAGGTTGTATTTCAGCACGCGCCACGGATCCAGCACGTCGCGCCACCGCGGGAGCAGGTCGAAGAAGAGCTTCCGGCCGGCGGGAGCGAAAGCGAGATAGCCGATATGCCAGGCGCCGGCCACGAGCATGATGACGCCGGCCACGCGGTGAATCAGGCTCCGCCACTCGAAGGCCCGGTCGCTGACGCCGCGCAACGCGACCACCCACCACGCCTCGGGGAAGCGGAGCATGAAGCCGGTGACCACCAGCACCACAAAGCTCACGACGAGCGCCCCGTGCTGCCACCGCTCGTGTGCGGTCATGCGCAGGTAGAGCCGGTGGGCGACGTGGGGCTCCTCGATCTCGCCCTTCTGGATGGCGAGCTTGCGCCGGATCTTTTTCAGGAAATCGAGCCCGTTGTGCACCAACATGCCGCCCACCGTTACCGTGATGAGGATGAGATAGAAGGTCGCGATCCAGTAAAGGATCGGCGAGCCGTCCTTGTGCTCGTCGCTGGAATGCACCGCGCCGATGGCGAACCGCTCCCCTGCCCCCGGATGGCACTCGCCGCAGGTCTGGATGAGGTTCGACTTGTGCACGCTCGAGGTCGGGTCGTCCTGCGACTTGATGACATGGCTGCCGTGGCAGCTGGCGCAGTTGACCACGCTGACCGCGCCGCCGCGCACGGCGAGACCGTGGTAGCTGTCGGCAAAGGTCTTGAAGGTGTCACCCGACAACCCGTAGCGGCGCGTGAGCCGCACCGAGGCATGGCACTCGGCGCAGACCTGCTGGGCGAGGTTGGTCTTGTGGACGCGCGAAGCCGGGTCGGTGTGCGGCTTGATGTCGTGCTCGCCGTGGCAGTCGGTGCAGGCCGCCGAATCGAGGTTGCCGCGCTGCAAGGCCGTCGCGTGCACACTCTGCCGGTAGCCTTCGGCGGCCTCCTTGTGACAGCGCGCGCAGGTGTCGGTGAGGTGGAGCCGGTTGACCGAGGCCGTGCCGACGGCGGCCTTGTTCATCGCGTGCGCCCCGTGGCAGTCCACGCAGCTGGCCGCCTCGGCCTTGCCCTCGCGCAGCGCGGCACCGTGCACGGAGCGGTCGAAACCGGCGACAAATTTCGCGCCCGCCTCGGCTTTGGCGCCGGTGCCGTTGTGGCCGACGTGGCACGACTCGCAGAGTTCGGCCTGCGCCAGCTTGAGCGCGACCGACGGGGTCATCAGGGCCGTCGCGGAAACCGGCTCCCGGTGACAGGCGAGACACTCGGGCCGCGATCGCTCGCCCGCACTTTCCCTAAGGGCGTGAGCCGAGGCCAGATAGCCGTCGCGGGTCTGCTCGTGGCAGCGTCCGCAAGACTCCGCCTGGGTCTAAGTGCGAAAAGCAAAGGCGGCATCCTTGAGCGGCAGCATCTCGTGGGGATGGTGACATTCCGCACAGGCCGTGTCCTTGCCCGCCGGGATCGGATCAAGCGCGAGCCGCGGGTGAAATGCATGCTTCGCGGCCGTGTCCTTGTGACAGACGGCGCAGTCCACCTTCGGCAACTTCGAGGGATGCTCGGGCTCGGTGATGCTGGTATGGCACTCGATGCAGGCGAGGTCCCGGTGCGCGGAGTGCGCGTAGGCGTCGGGTTTGACGCCGATCCACTCCTTGGGCTGGCCCTTCTTGCGCGCCTTGAACTCGGCCTCGTGGCAGTCGAGGCATTCACTGTTCGGCACGACCGGCGGGGCCTCGGGCTTGCGGTAGCCGGACAGCTCCGCCGCGCGGGCCGCAGTCAGGAGGACCAACAGGCCGCCGACCAACCACCGGGGCAGGTGCAGGAAATTCATCTTCCGGCAGCATCATGGCACCGATTGGCTCCGCGCGCTCCGCAAGCCTTGGCAGGGGCGGAGCGTAAATTGTGTGGAGATGGAGGGCGGGGTCTCCGATCCCCCCGCCTTTGTTAGAGCGCGATATCACATTCGAGGCGGGGTTGCTTCGCCATCTCCGCCAAGTCTCCGTCGGAGACCCCGCCCTACAACCTCACTTGCCCTGGATGCCGCCGTTGTGGCAGTCGGCGCAGGTCAGTTCCTCGTCGTAAGCGCCGTTCGGATGCTCGAACTCGAGGCCGGTGGCGCTGATCGAGGCGAGCTGCTCGCCCTTGCCCTGCGCGATGATGGTGTGGCAGGAGGTGCAGTCGCTGGCGCGGACGGTTTCGCCCTTCTCTGTCTTGTGCTTGTCGTCGTGGCAGCGGAAGCAACCGGCCCAGTCCTTGTGGCCGATGTTGTTGGGATAGACGCGCCAGTCGGCCTTGCGCTCGGGGAAGATGGTCTTCGCGTAGATCTCCTGCGCGGCGGTGATGGTGGCGGGCAGGTCGGCGTGGTCCTTGTATTTGGCCCGGAGGAACTCGGCGATCTTGCCGGGGGCTTCGGCGCTGGTGGTGATACCCTCCTGCAGCATGGCCTGCACGACGGTGCGCTTCACGTTGGGGAGCTTGGTGCTGATGGTGCCGAGGGCCATGGCATGCTCGACCGAGTCATTGGCGGTCGGGAACACGTGGGCCGGGCGGTTGTGGCAGTCCATGCAGTCCATGGTGCGCACGGTGCCGGCGGGCGGCTCGCCCTTGAAGGTCTCGTTGCGGAAAATCTTCACGGTGCCGTCCTTCTTGTCGGTCACGCGCATCCACACGATGTCCTGCCGCTTCTCGTCGGCGGCGTAATACTCGACCGAGCTGTCCGGGCTGACGTGCCAGTGGATGCCGCCGAGCGGGCTGCCGGGGCGGCCGGAGTTCACGTGCATGAGCATGCGCACGGTGTGGCCGTCGTTC
>CBINOW010000167.1:0-8817 GCA_966252395.1 uncultured Oleiharenicola sp.
CTTGGCATAAAGGGGGAAGGACCTCGGGGTGGAGCCCGCGCTCCAACCGTCGCCCAGCGCTATGGCCGGCAGGCCGTCGCGGGCTTTTCAACATTCGATCCAAAACCCGCGCGGAGCACGGTTTCCACCCAGCCTCAGGGCATCGTGATCGCCTTCTCGAGGGACTTGGCTTCGGCGGGGTCGGCGTCCTTGAGGGCGTTGGAAAGGTTCAGCACGTCGTCGGTCAGGGCCTGTTTCTTCTCGCGTTTGTGGTCCTCGATCGCGCGCTCGGCGAGCGACTGGCCGAAGAGAGGCAGGGTGAACTTGTTCAAGGCCTGGTCGAGCGGCGTGTATTTCTGCTTCGCGAGCACGTTGCCGAGGTCCTTGTTGGACGCATAAACAATGTCTGCATTCAGGCGCGGGCGCGGCTTCTGTTTCACCGTCATCTTGGGCAGCACGAGCACGTCGGGATCGGTGGGCGTGTTGGGCTGGTCCAGCTTCTTGGGCTCGGGCGGCGGGGGCGGCGCGTAGTTCGGCAGGCCGGGCAGGAGATTCGCGCGATCCGGGTCGGCCGGGCGGGCCGGCGCGGTGTTGGCCGGCGCGACCGAAGCATCGGGGGCGGACTGGGCCGGCGCGGGGGTGTCATCGGCGCGGGCGCTCACGGTCAGGGCTAGGAGGATGAGTCCGAGTTTTGCCGTGGTTTGCATGAGAATAAGGGAGCGCAGGAGGACGGAGTTTTCGAGTGAAAAAAGCTAGTTGGGAGGGTCAGCTGGATCGCCACGCCCGACCTCGTCGGGCTCGCAAGGACAGGCAGGGTGCACAAGTTCACTCATTTTTTGTGCAGGCCGCCGGCCGGTCGGGTGGTGTGGGAGTTGTCGAGTTTGCGGTCGAAGGTCTTGGCGGAGTTGGGATCAAGCGAGCGCGCGGCATCGGAGACATGCCGCAGGCGGTCGAGTTCCCGGCGCTGGTAAATGGCCCGGCCGCGTTCTTCCTTCGACGGACTGAGGATGGGGATGGTGAATTTGTTCAGCAGGTAATGCAGCGGGCCGAATTTGGCGACTTCGTCGAGGTAGAGGTTCTCCATCTTCCGCTTGAATTCGTCGCGGTTCATCAGCTGGTCGGCGGCGTCGGGCGGCAGGCGTTTTTCCTTCACAGTCAGCTTGGGCAAGATGAGCACGTTGGGGTCGTTGGTCTGGGGACCTTCGGTGCCGCCCACGGATGCGGGCGCCGGCGGTTGGTAGGTGGGCAGGCCTTCGCGGATCTTGGCGGAAATCTCGCGGCTCACGAGCGAGGACGCAGGCGCTTGCTCAGCGGCGGCCAAGGCCGTCGCGAGTCCGATCACGGGAAGCAGCAGCCCGGCCGGTTTCATGTGTGCGCAGAATTGGAACCGTGGGGCACGGTTTGGTTCCCGGGGAATGTGGCAACTTTGTAGCTGCGTTGGATCCCGCGTCCGCGGGAGACAACGTGGCTGGTCCCGACCACGCTTTCATACCGCGACGGGATTCAAGCGCGGCTACAGTAACTTACTTCAGCGAGGCGGCCAGGGCCTGCAGGCGGGGCCAGTGGGCTTCGGGGATGCTGGCGCCGAGGTGCTGGACGCACTCCGCGCCGAGGGCGGAGCCGAGGGCGCCGGCGGAGGCGAGAGACTTGCCGCGCAGCCAGGCATAGAGGAAGCCGCCGGCCCAGGCGTCGCCCGCGCCGGTGGTGTCGGCGACGTGGCTGACCTTGACAGGGGCGATGCGGTGCAGCTCGGAGCCCTTGGCCACCCAGGCGCCGTCCTTGCCGATTTTCACAGCGGCGATGCCACCGAAGGCCGCGATCTGGCGGGCGTAGTCGTCGTAGCCGGCCTCTTTTTGGAAAAGCGTCTTGGCCTCGTCCTCATTGGCGAAGACCACGTCCACGCCCTGCTTCAGTTGGGCAAGAATCCAGTCGCGGGCGACGTTGACGACTTCGAAGGAGGAAAGTTCAAGGCTGATCGTGCAGCCGGCGGCGCGGGCGGTGGCGGCGACCTTCTCGGCGAGGGCCGGGTTGAAGAGCAGGTAACCCTCGATGTGCGCGTGTTTGGCGCCGCGGAAATCGTCCACGCTGATCTGGTCGGGGTTGAGCGTCATGGCGGCGCCGAGGTGGGTGCGCATCGTGCGCTGGCCGTCGGCCGTGACCATGGAGAGGCAGCGGCCGTGGGGGAGGTTGGTGCGCTTGAAGCGCGCGCCGTCGCCACCGGCGGCGGTGAAGTGGGCACGGTAGTCCTCGCCGGTCTTGTCGGTGCCGGTCATGCCGAGGAAGGTCGTGCGCAGGCCGAGCTTGGTGGCGCCGAGCACGGCGTTGGCGGCCGAGCCACCGGGCGCCTGGGCCGCGGCCCCGCCGAGGCGACCGAGCAACCGCTCGATGTCGCTGTCGTCCACCAGCACCATGCCGCCGATGTCGCCGGGGACGTTCTGGCGGAGGAAGGCATCGTCCACGCGGGCGATGAAATCCATGATGGGGTTGCCGATGCCGAGAAGTTCGAAGGAGGACATGAAAGGCGGAAGGAAGAGGTAAGAAGGAAGAAATCTAGCCCACGAAACACACGAAATACACGAAAAGGGGAAGCTGTTTCAGCCACGGATTGTCACGGATTGAGCGTTCCGTTTATCCGGATCGGTCCGTGTCATCCGTGGCCAAACCCACTCACATCACCGTCAGGTTCGTGGCGAGGAGGGGTTCGTCGTCCACCTCGATCAGGATGGAGTAGTCGCCGGGCTGCTCGAAGCGCAGGTTGCGGAGCTCGTTGATCAGGTTGATGCGGTGCAACGGGCTCTGGGACTCGAATTCACGGTGCAACAGCTCGGCCGGATTGGTGGGGTCGAGCCCCATGCACATGCGGATGCGGTGCTTGCCGGGCTGGACGTCGGTCAGGGTCAGGAACCAGACCATGTAGGGATGCACGACCGGAAAGGAGCGGGCCTTGATGTTGGAAAACACGCCCAGGATGGTGTGCTTGCCCGAGGCGGGGTCGATGTGGACGCCGTCGCAGGTGATCCAGGCCAGAAGGGAGGGTTTGGACTGCACGAACGCGACGATTACGTCGCAAGGAACAAGTTCCAAGTATCAAGTAACAGGAAGGGTAGGAGGTTTTCCGGGGTCGGTCTTGTTACTTGGCACCTGTCACTTGGCACTTTCTCCCAGAGGGGAACCGGCGGCCCGGCCACCTTTTTCTTGTGTCTGGAAACCGGGGAGCATTTACCCAAGGGCGATGAAGTATATTTTCGTCACCGGCGGCGTGGTTTCATCCTTGGGCAAAGGGCTCACGGCGGGTGCGCTCGGCGCCCTGCTCGAGATGCGCGGTCTCACCGTGCGCATCCAGAAGTTCGATCCCTACCTGAACGTGGATCCGGGCACGATGAGCCCGTTCCAGCACGGCGAGGTTTATGTGCTCGACGACGGCGCCGAGACCGATCTCGACCTCGGCCATTACGAGCGCTTCACGTCGGGCAAGCTGAGCCGCGCGAACAGCCTTTCTTCCGGGCAGATCTACGAGGCCGTCATCGCCAAGGAGCGCCGCGGCGACTACCTCGGCAAGACCGTGCAGGTGATCCCGCACGTCACGAACGAGATCAAGGAGCGCATCTACAAGGGCGGCAAGGGCGTGGACGTGCTCATCACCGAGATCGGTGGCACCACCGGCGACATCGAGGGCCTGCCGTTCCTCGAGGCCTTGCGCCAGTTCGCCCTCGAGGTCGGACCGAAGGACTGCATTTTCATCCACGTGACGCTCGTCCCCTTTGTGACCGCGGCGGGCGAGCTGAAGACCAAGCCCACGCAGCAGAGCGTGGCCAAGCTCCGCGAGATCGGCATCCAGCCGCACCTGCTGGTCTGCCGTTGCGAGAAGCCGCTGACCCTCGAGATGCGCGAGAAGCTCTCGATGTTCTGCAACGTTCCCGTGAAGGCCGTGTTCGCCGCCGAGGACGTCGAGTCCTCGATCTACGAGCTGCCCGGCATGCTCCAGAAACAGGGCATGGACCAGCACGTGTGCGACCTGCTCGGCATCAAGAATCGCGCGAACCCGAAGAATATCTGGGCTGACATCGTCCACCGCATCAAGTCGCCCAAGCACGAGGTGAAGATCGGCGTGGTGGGCAAATACATCGAGCTGCAGGACGCCTACAAATCCGTCTATGAGTCGCTGGCCCACGCCGGCATCGCCAACCACTGCCGCGTGAACGTCGTGCGCGTGGACGCCGAGGAACTCGAGACCGCGGCGGGCCTGAAGCAGCTCTCCAAACTCGACGGCATCCTCGTCCCCGGTGGCTTCGGCAACCGCGGTATCGAAGGCAAGATCGCCGCTGCTGGTTACGCCCGAAAGAACAAGATCCCTTACTATGGCCTCTGCCTCGGCCTGCAGGTCGCGATGATCGAGTTCGCCCGCAATGTGCTCGGCCTCAAGAAGGCCAACTCCATGGAGATCGACCCGCAGACCCCTGAGCCGGTGGTCGTGCTGATGGACGAGCAGCGCAACGTCGTCGCCAAGGGCGGCACGATGCGTCTCGGTGCCTACGAGACCAAGCTCAAGCCCGGCACGCTCGCTCGCAAGGCCTACGGCACCGAAAGCGTCTCCGAGCGTCACCGCCACCGCTACGAGGTGAACAACGACTACATCGAGCGCTTCGAGAAGGCGGGCATGATCATTTCCGGCTGGAATCCCAAGCGCGGCCTAGTCGAGATCGGCGAACTGAAGGACCATCCGTGGTTCCTCGGCGTGCAATGCCACCCCGAGTTCCAATCCAAGCCCAATCGCGCCCACCCGCTTTTCGCCGCCTTCATCGCCGCCGCGATCAAGAAGAAGGGTAAGAAGTAACATGCTCTTCGACCCCAAGCGCCTCCTTCTGATCGCCGGACCTTGCTCGCTCGAGAACGAGACGGTGTGCCGCAGTGTGGCGGAGGTGCTGGTGAAGCTCGCGAAGAAGCACAAGGAGCTGAACATCGTCTTCAAGGGCTCCTTCGACAAAGCCAACCGCACCTCGCTCGGTGGACGCGGCACGGGTCTCAAGGAAGGCCTGCGGCTCCTCTCGCTCATCAAGAAGGATTACGGCTTCCCGGTGCTGACCGACATCCACGAGCGCCAGCAGTGCGCGCCCGTCGCCAAGGTGTGCGATGTGCTGCAGATTCCGGCGTTTCTCTGCCGCCAGACGGACCTCCTGCTGGCCGCCGCCAAGACCGGCGCGGTCGTCAACGTGAAGAAGGGCCAGTTCCTTTCGCCGCAGGAGATGGCGTTCGTCACCGGCAAGCTGAAGCAGGGCAAGGCCGCCGAGATCTGGCAGACAGAACGCGGCACGACCTTCGGCTACCAGAATCTCGTCGTGGACATGCGCAGCTTCGCGATGATGAAGGCGCACGGCCATCCCACGGTTTTCGACGCCACGCACAGCGTGCAGCTTCCCGGCGCGGGCGGCGGCAAGAGCAGCGGCAAGCGTGAGTTCGTGCCGCCTTTGGCCAAGGCCGCGCTCGGCGCCGGCGCCGACGGACTTTTTATCGAGACGCATCCCGATCCGGACAACGCGATCTCCGACGGACCCAACATGGTGCCGCTCGACCAGTTGCCCGCCTTGATCGCCAGCTGCGTGGCAGTGTGGAAGGCGGTCCGGAGCTGATTCGCGGCGAACACAAAGGAGCTAAGCAGCCAAGGGATGGCTTTGCTTCTTGGCTCCTTCGTGTGTTCAGCCGGTTTGGAGTTCGTTGCTCAGGATGCTCAGCGCGTAGAGCGCGGCGGTGTCGCTGCGCAGCACCAGCGGACCGAG
The DNA here is from genome assembly GCA_966252395.1 of uncultured Oleiharenicola sp. Classification (GTDB taxonomy): domain Bacteria; phylum Verrucomicrobiota; class Verrucomicrobiia; order Opitutales; family Opitutaceae; genus Lacunisphaera. The sequence continues at coordinate 5,754 of CBINOW010000167.1, forward strand.
GGTCACGGGCATGAAGCCGGCGGTGATCGCCGCAGTCATCTCGGCGGGCGAGAAATCTCCCTCGGGGCCGACCAACCACAGGGCGTTGCGCGGCGGTTGCGGGTGTCGCGCGGCATGGAGTGCGAGCGCCTGCTTCAGGCTCGTGGTGCCGGCGTGAAGGCTGGCGACTAGCCTCAAGTCATAGTTGCCGGCGCTGGCGAGAAAGCTGTCGAACTTCTGGAGCGGCGCGATCTCGGGCAACCACGGGTTGCCGCACTGCTTCGCTGCCTCGATGGCGGTGGTGCGCCATTTCTCAACCTTCTTGTCGGCGCGGTCGCCGTCGAGGTGGACCTGCGTGCGCTCGCTCACGAGCGGCACGATGCGGGCGGCGCCGACTTCCGTGGCTTGGCGCACGATGTCGTCCATCGCGGAGCCCTTGGGCATGGCCTGGGCAAGTGTGATGGCGAACGCGCGCGTCGCGGCCGGCCGGGTTGACTTCACGCGCAGCACGGCACCGTGCTTGGCCGGGTCGGCGCACTCGGTCAGCCATTCACGTCCGTGCCCGTCGAACGCCACGACCGGATCGCCCCGCCCGCAGCGGTTCACCACGACCAGATGATGGCTCTCCTCCGGCGACAGCCGGATCTCCTCTGCACCGGCGGGCACATCGGGGGCGTAGGCGCGAAAGTCGGGCATGCGCGACGATTACGTCGCGAAGTAACAAGTGCCAAGTAACAAGTTCCAAGGATAAGCCGCGTAGCGGACCTGATTTGCTTGGTCCTGATCCTTGTTACCTGATACTTGGTCCTTCGTTTTCCGGTCGCCGGAAAACGAACAGGTGATTCAGGCCGAGTTGGAAGGTCGAGTGATGCTCTAGCTCCAGCCCTGCGGCGGTGAAGATTGGGCCGGTGTCCGCGGGTTTGAAGCCGTGATGTTCCTCCAGACTCATGCCGTCGGCGAGGCCGAGGCGCACGAGGGTGTGGACGATGTCGTCCACGCGCGGGGAGGGCACGGTCATGATGAGGCGACCGCCGGGCGACAGCAGGCGACGGGCCTCACAGGCCAGCGGGGCCTTGTCACGGATGTGTTCGAGCGTGGCGAGCAGGGTGATCGCGTCGAAACGGCCGGCGGGAAAGTCGAGCGGCTCGGCAAACGGCACGGCCTTGAGGTTGAAGGAGGTCGTCTCGCGCGGTCGCGCGAGCGGGTCGAGGCCCACGCTTTCGCGGATGGAACCACCGAGGCGTTCGAGAAATTCTCCCTGATGGCAGCCGACATCGAGGACGCGGGCCCCCGGTCGCAGCCACGCGCGGACCTTGCGTTCACGCCAGGACTGGAGCCACCGATCGATGAGTTTCATGCGCTTTGAAGAACACAGTTGGAGACACGGTGCACTCTGACAAGATTGTGTTACCCGGGCACGCGAATCGGCGCCAAAAACATATCGGACCGAGCTGGCCTGCCAGCCGTAGCCACTCGGCAGACGCATCGGAAATGAATCGCCCTCCTTCGCCAAGGCTACAGACAGCAGCATTCGCGCTCGCTTCGCTCGGCGAAGGCTGGTGCCCGGGGTGGGGGTCGAACCCACAAGACTTTAGAGGTCGGTGGATTTTGAGTCCACTGCGTCTGCCAATTCCGCCACCCGGGCGACTGAAGGCGCGAGGCAAACCGAGCTTTCCCGCGGTGTAAACCCGTTTTTATTCCAGGGGGGCGCGGTCCGAACTGGGTGGGCCGAGGCCAAAATCCGAGAAGTCGTTGTGCACGCCGACGTAGGGGCGGTCCTGTTTGTAGATCTGGAGGATGCGACCGTGCTCATAGTCGGTGGTCGGGAAGACGCGCGGTTCCTCTCCAGGGAGAAAGATTGCAGTGTAGGCCTGCTGCCGGTCAACGAGACGGCGGATAACGAGCATGGGAGAACGGTAGTGGCCGACGAGATTTTCGCCAGTGACAAGGAGACAACGGGCCCGCTCTGCACCCGCCCGCATGGGCGCTCCAGCCGATTGTTTGCTCGACAAAGCCGGGGCGGGAGGACTCTTCGTGCCGTGCCCAGCAACCATGGTGTGTCATGTGTCCTTGTGACAGTCGGCCGCCGGTGAGAGGTTCTCTCCCTCGTCTCATCGTGGCGCTGTCGCTCTTGGCAGTGACCGGAGGGTGGGCGCAGACCGCGGAACCGATCACGCGGATTGCCGACGTGAGGTCGCTCTCGCGGGAGGAAGCCGCCCAAGGCCGGCCCGTGCAGTTGCGGGGCGTGGTCACCTGGCGGGGAGCGCGGGATCAGATGACCGTGCAGGACGCGACCGGGGGCAGTTGGGTATTGGTAGGCGATGCGCGAATCCGCCGGCTTTGGGCCACGGACGAGAGTGTGCTCAAGTCCATCCGGGTCGGTCACGTGCTAGAAATTGACGGGCTCACCGATCCCGGCGCCTACGCTCCTGGCATTCTGCCGCGGAGCCTGCGTATCGTCGGCGAGGGGGAACTGCCACCGGCCCGCCGCATCGAACCGGCCCGCTTCTTCAATGGCGCCGAAGCCGGCTTGCGGGTGGAAGCGCACGGGGTGGTGCAAGGTTACCAACAGGCCGAGAATGGCTGGACGCTGCACCTCGACTGCAACCCGGGGCGCTTTACCGTCGAGTTTCCGTTGGCAGCCTTGCCTGATCCCGAACCGCTGGTGGATGCGGAGGTGCGGGTTACCGGTGTGGCGGTCACGCGCGTGAACACCCGGGGAGAAATCACGATGCCGCGCATTTACAGCAGCCAGGCGGGGGAGTTGGTCGTCGAGGCGGCGGCACCGCCGCCGTTCACGGTTCCGCTCATGCCGCTCGATCGATTGCTGCCCTTCCGTCCCGAGCCCCGCGGGCCGCATCGGCTGCGGGTGATCGGCACTGTGACCTATGCGCTGCCCGGCCGTTTCCTTTACCTGCAGGAGGGGAAGGGGGCGGTCCGCGTGGAAACGCACGCGACCGAGGATTTCCAGATTGGCGACCGGGTGGAGGCGGCGGGCTTCGTGGACATGGCGCGAGCCATCGGCACGTTGACGGGAGCCCGGGTGCGCCGGCTCAGCGCCGGCACCGCGCCGCCGGCGGTGGCA
>CBINOW010000168.1:0-8787 GCA_966252395.1 uncultured Oleiharenicola sp.
TCGGCGTCACCAAGATCAACATCGACACCGACGGCCGCCTCGTCTGGACCCGCGTGCACCGCGAGTTCTTCCGCGACAAGCCCTCTGAGTTCGACTTCCGTCCCCCGGGCAAGATCTTCATCGCCGAATACGCGAAGTTCATCGCCAGCCGCAACAAGCTCCTCGGCAGCGCCGGCCAGCTCAGCGACCTTCGCGCCAGCCTCGGTAAATAAGTCACGGCTCGTCCGCGAGTAGCGCCCCCACCTTTCAACGCCGCCCGTCCCGGGCGGCGTTTTTATTTGGTGTAGGTCGGGGTCTCCTGAACCCCGCCTTCGCTGCGCGGCGGAGGGTCGGGCTCCGCACCGCCCGGAGGCCGGTCCTCCAACGGACTCGACCAGTTACTTCAGGTGCTTCTCCAAAAACTCCAGGAACACCGGCCAGTCCGAAGGCAGCGAGCCGTGTCCGCCGGCGTGCATGAAGTAGCCCAGCGTGCCGCCGACCGTCAGACCCGGCTGGGGCATCTGCTCCGTCTTGAGGCCGCTCTTGCCGAGCAGCTCGTAAACCGGCGTGGCTGACACCGCCGCGACAAACTCCCCGACCGGGTCCGACCAGAAATCGGTGTTGCCGGTCTGGAGTAGCAGGGGCCTCGGCGCCATCAGCGCGACCAGCAGATTGCCGTCCACCGGCGAGTCGGCGGGATTGGCCGCCCAGTTGCGGTAGTTGCCCGCGAACTGGTAATGATAGCGCGTCAGGTGCCCCATGTGCGCGACGGTCTCGCCGTAGTTGCGCCGGGCAATCGCCGCCCCGCCCTCCCCCGAGCAGCTCGCGATGACCGCCGCAAAGCGCTCATCCCGCGCGCCGGTCCACAACACGGTCTTGCCCAGGCGCGACACGCCGAACAGCGCCACCCGCTTCGCGTCCACGTCCGCGTCGGTTTCGAAATAATCCATCATCCGGCTCAGTCCCCAGCTCCACGCCGAGATCGTCCCCCATTCGTCGGGCGCAAACTCCGTGCGCCCGGCCGGCAGGTAGGTTTGACGCAACCCGTGCGCAATGGCGCCGGGCACATCGGGGTCGAAGTCGGCGTAGTTCACCGTGGCCACGCCAAAGCCGCGCGCGACGGTCGCCTCGACGTCGAGCCGGCCGAAGCGCCGGCCTTCCGCCGCCGGCACGCGCCGGTTTTGCTCGCGGTTCCAGAGCCGACCCACCTGCACGCCAGCGTCCTCCACCGCGAGGTTGTTGGCCGTGAAGCTCGCCTGCAGCACCACCGGCACCGGCCCCTTGGCGCCGGCCGGCAGGTAAAGCAGCACATCGGCGTGGGGGCCCGTCGCCTTGTCCTTCGTGAAATGAATCCTGACCTGACGCCGGATCGCCTTGCCGCCGAACGCCGGGGCGCTCCGTTCCGTCACCTCGAAGCTCAGGTCCGCCGGCTGGCCGGGCACCTTGCCGTATTGGTTCGCCGCCAACAGCGCCACCAGTTCCGGCCGCCGCTGCGCCATCCACGTCTTCGCGTCGCGCACCGGCTGACCGTTGGCGAGGATAAGCGGATCGGGCAGTGTATAGGCCCCGGCCTTGGCCTCGGTGTAATTGACCGCGATGTCCGCCACCACCGCATCGGGCGAATCCGCGACGCGCTGCACGGGCTTGCTCAGCAGCACTACCGGGCCGAACAAGCCGGACTCGGGAGGCGGAGGCGGCGGGCGCGAGCCGAAGGGCGGACCGGGGTCGCCGAGAATTTTTTTGTCGGCGGGCAGTTTGCGATCACCGGCGAGCCGGTTGGTCCACTGGTTTGTGACCCTGATCTCGATCCGGTTCTCGCCGGGTTCGAGCGCGCCTGTGACATCCGCCTGCCAGGGCGCCTTCCAAAGCAGCGGCAGGCGCCGGCCGTTGACCGACACTTCCGTCATGTCCCCCGCCGAGCCGAGATCGAGAAACACCCCGGTGCCGGATCGGAACCACTCCCGCGGCGCGGTGACCGTCTTCGCGTAGGTGGCGGTGCCGGAGTAGAATTTCACCCCGGGGTCGGCATGCGCCGACCAAGGCGCGAGCCGGTCGAGCCGGATTTGCGCGGGAGCGCCCAGGCCCTCCTGAAAAGTGACGTCCCACGGGCCTTCGATCCCGGCCAGGACCGTGGCTTCGTGACTGGGCGCGGTCGGCTGCCAGTCGGTTGCCTTCCTCCGGAACACGACGAAGAGGGATTCCCGTTCCGCCAGGCGCAACGGCACGACCGTGCGTTCGCCCGTGATCGCATACCGCGTCCGTTCGATCACGCCGGTGTCGGGCCGCCACAACTCCGCCTCCTTGCCGGCAACCCGGAAACGCGCGTCGAACTCCCGCGGCTGGTCGCTCGCGTTGACCACGTAGTAAATGTCCGCCTGGTCTGTGCGCCGGTGCAGCCAGTTCACCTCGGCATCGAGGCCCTTGGCGTAGTCGAAATCCTTGGCCACGCCCATCGTGGCCAGCGTTTCTGCCATCGGCCGACCCCAGATCACGTGGCCCTTGCCGACCTGCCGGGACGTCCGGCTCACGCCGTCGAGGTCGCCCCACAGCTCCGCCGCGAGCGCCTGCACCTCGGCATCCGCCGCCGGGAAACCTGCCAGACTCGGCGAGGCCGCCGGCTTGCGTCCTGAGATCGTCGCGCCACCGAGAACCAGTTCCCGCAGCTTGCGCAAGAGTTCAGGCCGCATGCGGTCCGAGTCGGGCAAGACCAGCAGGCGGTAGCTCATGCCGCCGGCGGTTAGCCCGGTCGAACCGCCGGGCAGCACGAGCCGGCCGTCTTCGGCCACGTTCATCCGGTTCAGCAACACATCGGCGTTGATGAAATCATAATCGTGGCCTTCGGGTGGAGTCGGCTGCGTGCCCGCGCCCCAGATCGGCGGCGTGGACGGCGCGCCCTCGTTCAGCAGGTAGGCGATGTCGGCCACGAACTGCCCGGCTTGCAGCAGGTGGCTCGTGCGCGACAGATACGTGAAGAACGGCGACGCCTGCTCCGCCCACGTGATGTTCCGGTTGAGGTGCGTGCCGACCATCGTGTTGCCGGGCTTGGTGTCGAGCGGCTGGTGCGCGGAGGTGTGGAAAACCATCCGGTTCACGCCCTGCGCGAACCAGTAGTCGGCCACCTTCTTCAGCGTCCAGGGCGACTCGTAGCCGCCGCCGGTGAAGGCCTCGGCCGCGACGAGCGGCTTGCCATAGACGTGCGCCGCCGAGGCCGCGCCGCGGATGTCCTGGAAATACATCAGCCGCGGATGCAGGTCGCGCACCCAGAACTCGCCCATCGGGATTTCGACCTTGCTCTTGTTGAGCAGCGTGTCCTCCGGCATCTCGAGCGACACGCCCGCCGCCTCGGCATAGATGCCGATGCCGTGCTCGCGCAGCTTGTCGGCCATCGTGCCGTAGTGCGCTTCGGCCCACAGGTCGGCGAGCGTGCGCCGGAAGTCCCAAAGGAACCGGTCGCTGCGGTCGGCGTCGCCGACGATGCGTCCGGTCAGCACCGGCAGCCACGGCGCCGGATCGTAGCCGCGCCGTTTCCGAAACTCCGCGGCAATCGCCTCGGTCCAGTTGTTCGTGCCGGCCTCCCAGCTGTCCATCATCACATAGCGCAGGCTTTTTCCGAACAGCGGCCCGAGCGCGGCCCTCAGCGGATCGAAGTAGCCGTGAAAATACGCCTCCATGTGATCCCGGCTGAGCTTGTCGGCCTCCAGCCCCGAACCGGCGGGCGTGGCCGGGCGGTTGCGCGCCCCGGTCAGCGACTGGCCGAGCCGCAGCACCGTCCAGCGTCCGGGCGGCACGTCCCACTCCAGCGTGCCGTCGGCCTTCATCCGCGCGGTGAGATCGATCACCTCGCCTGCGGCCACGGCCTGCGCCACCGGCACGGCGGGGGTCGGCACGGTCTCGTATTCAAACAGGAAGCTGAACCCAGCCTTCTCCTCCCACCGGTGCACGCGCGCTCCGGTGTGCAGGACGGCCTCGCTCAGCACGTAGCTGGCCGCCGGTTTCGACGGCGCCTGGCTCATCGTGATCGCCGGCCCGAGTGGAGCGGCGCTTAGTTCGAAGCGAAAAAACCGCGCCGTCGTTTCGGGAATGGCGTAGGTGCGCACCATGCCCTGCCGGTAGAGTTGCGCGCCGGGCATGGTCACGAGGGTGCGAAAACTCTCACCGTCGTCGCTCGCCAGCACGCGGCCGACCGGGATGCCGTTGGCGCTGCCGCCCTTGCCGCCCAGCGTCACGGCGCGCACGGTGACGGGCGCGGCGTATTCATACTGGACCCACGCCGGGCTGCCATCGGCCGGCGCCGCAAGCGTAAGCTGGGTGTTCAGGTCGTCGTCGAGCAGCGCGCCGCCGTCGAGCGGGCCGCTGTGCGCCGTGACCGCAGGTATTGGCAAAGCCGCCGGCTCGGCCCCGGGCATGCGATAGGCCACGACTGCGCTGTCGGCGTAGTAGGGTTCATCCTTGGCCGTCTCGCCGTAGTAGCGTGCCCCGGTGTTGCGGATCTGTCCGATGGTGTTGGGCGGCGCGGGCAGCTTGCCGGAGAACTGCACCGGCCCGGTCACGGCCAGCTCGCTCCACACGAGTTTCTTCATCGCCTGTTCCGGTTTCACCCAGGGCCCGCCGGTCTCGCTCCAGCCGGGCGAACTGAAAATGGACATCTCCAGCCCGAGCCGGTCGGCCTCGGCCGCCGCGTGCCGCACGGCGTCGAACCACTCCGGTGTGCCGAAGGGTGTCTTCGGCTCCACCGTTTGCCCGCGCCCGAAATTCACGTCGGCCAGCATGAAGCCGCCGAGGCCGCTGCGCTTCATCCACTCGAGGTCCTTCGTGATGCCGTCCTTCGTGACGTTGCTCATCGTCCAGTGCCACCAGGTGCGCGGCTTCGCCGCCTCGGGCGGCGTGCGAAAACCGGCCTCCAGCGGGTCCGGCGCCTGCGCGCTCAGCGACGACGGCAGCAGCAACACGGCACAGCACAACGACAGGACAAGACCCGGACGGCAGGGGTGACTCATGGGCGGGGTAAGCGAGTCTTCCGACCCTTGCCACAACCGGGGCATCTGCAAGCCCCGGCCCGCCTGACCGTCCGGTCGGGGCGAGCGCCTGGGCGGTGCGGCACCTTTGGGATGTTCCTTCGCCCCGTTATCTGACCAAATACCGGGCGTGATTCTCGTGTTCCTCCACGGCGCGCCCGCGACCGGCAAATACACCATCGGCCGCGAACTGGCCGCGCTGGCCGGCTTCGAACTCTATCACAACCACCTCGTCGTGGACGATGTGCTCACGCGCCACGCCTTCGGCTCACCGGAGTTTGTCGCCGAGCGTGATCACGCGTGGCGGCACCACCTCGGCGCCGCGGCGACCGATCCGGCCCGCCGCGTGATTTTCACCTTTAACCCCGAAAACACCGTCCCCCAGGCCTTCGTTGACTGGCTTTTTCGCGAGGTCCCGGCCCAAGGCGGCCAGCTGTATTCGGTCGCGCTCAAATTGAGCGAAGAATCCATCGAAGCCCGCTTGGCCAGCGAACAGCGGCGCGGCTTCCGCAAGCTGACCGACCACGCGCTTTACCGGCAGCTGCGCGACGAGGGCGCGTTCACGAAGCCCCTCATCCCCCGCAGCAACCTCGTGCTTGATTGTGAACACCTCTCCGCCCGCGACGCCGCCGCCCGCATCGCCCGGCATTTCCGGCTCTGAAGCCCGGCGGGGCGGGAGCATCGCGCCGCGTCCAGCCGCCCACCCCGCCTTATGACCTACGTGTAAATGCCCATACCGTTCTAATTCAGTTGCACGATTTTGCGTGAACCGTCGCCTTGCCTGTGCCACTTACCTTCTTTACGTAACTGCCGTTAACCATGCCGACGCCCTCCGATCAACGCCTGCAGACTCTGGCCAGTCTGATCGTGCGCGTAGGCCTGAACCTGCAGCCCGGACAACCGCTGTTGGTCACCGATCCCTATGAATTGCAGGGTGCCCATCGTGGCGCCGCCGCCCTGATCGAGGCCATCCGGGTCGCCGCCCCTCAAAGCAAGGTCGAGGTCATCGCCGCCGATCCCGAACGTCTGCGCTACCTCGTCACGACCGATCATCACCGCGGCTTCGAGAAACTGGTCGGTGACAACAGCCGGCTCATGCGGGATCACCTCGCGGCGGGCGGGGCCTTCCTGTTTTTGCCCGGCACCCACCCCCGCCTGCTGGCCGACCAGCCCGCCGAACGCCTCAGCCACTTTGACGGCCTGAAATGGCAGCACCTCGGCCCGCTGATCCGCAAGCTCGTCCGCGGCGCCACGCAATGGACCCTATTCCCCGTCCCGACTCCCGAATGGGCCGACTTGGCCTGTGCCGACCAGCCCGCCGAGCAGCGTCTGGACGCACTCTGGGAAACAGTCTTTCAAGCCCTGCGGATCACGAATGGCCACAACGGCAGCGCCGAGGTCCGGCCGACCGAGGCGGTCATCGCCGATTGGCAAAAGCATCTCGCCGCCCTCGCAAAGCGGCGCGACGAACTCAACGCCGCCCGCCACCGCCGCATCCGTTACATCGGCACCGGCACCGAGCTGACCCTGCAGCTGCCCCGCGCCCATGCCTGGTGCACCGCCCAGTTCGTCAGCAAGCGCGGCGTGCCCTTCGTGGTCAACCTGCCCACCGAGGAGGTGTTCACCGCCCCGAACCGCTATTCCGCCACCGGCCGCATCCGGCTCGCCCATCCCATCTCCTACGGCGGCGCGCTCATCGAAGGCGTGGAACTGGAGTTCCGCCGCGGCCGCGTTTCCGTCGCCACTGCCAAGGTCAACTCCGACCTCCTCCAACGCCTGCTCTCCACCGACGACGGCTCGGACCGCATCGGCGAAGTGGCCCTCGTGCCCGGCCGGGCCGGCCTGCCCTGGGGCAACCGGTTTCACCACCACATCCTCCTCGACGAGAACGCCGCCCCGCACATCGCGCTCGGCGATGCCTACTGCTTCTGCACCCGCGCCTGGTTCCCGATCGGCGTGAATTCCAGCCAGATTCACCTCGACCTTCCCCTCGACGCCACCGTCACCCTGGAGTGAGGCCACGGTGGAGCCCGCGCGGAGCGCAGGCTTGCCGCATATCGTGGAGCCGGGGTGCCCCCACCCCGGTCTATCGAGCTCGCGGGCGTGACCGGCGCGGCGCCAACGCCCACCCTGCGCGGAACTATTTTTTGTGTCTCTTCGCGCCTTTTTGTGGCCAGCCCCGACCTGGTTGCATCCTTTTCGTGGGTTTCGTGTCTTTGCGGGTGTCCTCATCCAACCCTGTCTTGGCTTCCGTGTCTTCTGTGTATTCCGTGGGTAATCCTGCTTGAGCGAACCGACCCCAGAACTTGATCCCGACCTCCTGCGCCGCGCGCAAGGGGGCGACCAGGCCGCCTTCGGTGTCATCATGCGCACCTACCACGAGCGCACCTTCCGGCTCGCCTACGCCATCGTCCATCGCGAGGCCGACGCCCGCGACATCGCCCAAGAAGTCTGGCTCACGGTCTGGAAAAACCTCGGCACCTTTCGCGGCGACGCCCGTTTCACCACCTGGCTGCATCCCATCGTCACCCGCAAGGCCCTCGACCACCTCCGCAAGCGCCGCCGCTGGTTCGACCGCTTCCTCCCCTTCAACACCGGCGACGACAACGCCGTCGAGGTCCCCGAGCCCGCCACGACCGACGACGCCCGCTCGCTCCACGAGGGCAACGAGACCGTCGCGCGCGTCCGCGCCGCCATCGCCGCCCTGCCGCCCAAGCACCGCGTCGTCCTCGCCCTGCGCGAACTCGAGGGGCTGAGCTACGAGGAAATCGCCGCCGCCACCGGTGTCCCCACCGGCACCGTCATGTCCCGCCTCTTCCACGCCCGCAAACTCCTCGCCGAAAAACTGGGCGCCAAACCCTGATTTCTATGGCCACGAAAAGTCACAAAAAGAATTCGTCCTGCCTCGAACAAATCACTCGCGCCTATAGGCGCCTTGAGACTCACGTCCGCGGTTTGATTTTTTGTGCCTTCTTGTGGCCATCCTTGCCTTGGTCATCCGTGCCCATCCGTGAAATCCGTGGCTAAATTATTCCGTGTATTCCGTGCCTGCCAGCCATAAGCCATAGGCCTTGCGACGGCTGGTGTTTCGTAGTTACATTCCCTTCAGCAGCCCTCCCCATGAAAACCATCCTCCGCCTCGCCCTGCTGCTCGCCGCCTGCACCGCCCTCCTCGGCACCGCCCGGGCCGAGCGCGCCGCCATCGAGGGCATCCTCATCACCGCCTCCAACGAGGCCGGACAAACCGACCGCCGCCTCGCGCCCTACGAGGCCACGCTCCGCCGCATCCTCCGCTTTGAAACCTTCCGCCACGTCGGCTCCGACCGCGCCAGTCTCGACGTCCCCGCCAGCGGCAACCTCGACGTCGGTGACGGCCACCAACTCGCCCTCGAGACCGAGCAGAGCGACGGCAAGGCCGTCCACGTGAAGGTCCGCTGGCTCTCCGGCGGCCGCACGTTGATGAACACCGGCCTCGTCCTCCGCCCCGGCGTCCCCGCCGTCCTCGGCGGCCCGTCCACGGGTAACAAGGGCGAGGTTTACGCGGTGATTCTGGTCGGACGCTGACGATCTCACCGCGCTGGCGTCCGATTTGTAAACCGTAGGCAATTCTCCAAAATCAGGTGACTGAACAATTGCCTACGACCGCCACTCCGATGTTGAAAGCAAACGGTTTAACCTCCTTCCTGCCCGCAACTGGCCAACCTAAGCGTAGGCAATACGCGTAGGCTGAATAACACTGATAGGCAAAGCATGCTTCCGGTTCTCCAGTTCCTGTTGGTGACTTGTGCCGTGG
>CBINOW010000169.1:0-8728 GCA_966252395.1 uncultured Oleiharenicola sp.
CTACGCGCCGCCCGTCTCGCGTGTGCCGGCGTGGCTGGCTGGCTACAACTACATCCAGCACCAGAACATCAAGTTCGACCATGATCACGCGTGGTGGAAGAAGGAGAAGCTGCCGTTCCAGCTCCAGTTCTTCCACCCGGGCTGGCTCTTCAAGGAGTCCGTGCAGGTCCATGAGGTGAGCGGCGGGCAGGAGAAACTCATCGAGTTTGATCCGGCACTCTTCAACTACGGCTCCAACCGCCTGCCCGAGGCGGTGTCGGCCGACATGGGCTTTGCCGGAATGCGCATCCACTACGCGCTCGAGCGTTCGGGCGCGATGAGCGAGCTGGCCGTGTTTCTTGGTGCGAGCTATTTTCGCAGCCTCGCGCGCGGCTTGCACTGGGGACTCTCGGCGCGCGGTCTCGCGATAAACAGCGGCGGCCCCGATCCCGAGGAGTTTCCGCGTTTCTCCGAGTTCTGGGTTGAGCGCCCTAAGGCCGGTGCCGCTTCCATCACGATCCATGCGCTGCTCGAGGGACCGAGCGTGGCGGGCGCGTATCGGTTCGTCATCACGCCGGGCAAGGAAACGGTGATGCACGTGAAGGCCGCGCTCTACTTCCGCGAGCAGCCGGCGGTCGTGGGGCTTGCGCCGCTCACCAGCATGTTCCTGCACGGCGAGAACACCGGTTGGTCGAAGAATGATTTCCGGCCCGAGGTCCATGACTCCGACGGCCTGCTCATGCACACCGGGGCGGGGGAGTGGCTCTGGCGTCCGTTGAACAACCCCGCGCAGGTGCGCGTGAGCGCCTTCGCCGACACGGCGCCGCGCGGCTTCGGCCTGCTGCAGCGCGACCGTGAGTTCGTGCATTACGACGACGTGGAGGCCCATTACCACGAGCGACCCAGCGCCTGGGTTGAGCCGGTCGGCGACTGGGGGCGCGGTTCCGTGCGACTCGTCGAGCTCCCTTCTCCGGACGAAACCAACGACAACATCGTCGCCTTCTGGACGCCGGAAAAATTGCCCGCTCCGGGCGAGCCGCTGGCCTTCGAATACCGTCTGACCTGGTTCGGCGACGCGAAGGGCAGGCCGCCGGCCGGCTTCGTGGCCTCGACGCGGCATGGCGCGGTGTTGGATCATCCGGACCGCCGCCGGTTCGTGGTGGATTTCGACGGACTGACCTTGCCGAAGGGCGTCAAGGAACCGGAGGCCGTCGTCACCGTGGGCGAGGGCGCCAAGCTCATTGGCGTCGGCTCCGTCCAGCGCATCGGTCCGACCGGTCTGTGGCGCGCCGTGTTCGAGCTGGCGGCCGATGGCCGCGGCCGGCCGGTGGAACTGCGTTGTTATCTCCGCGGCGCCGACAAGGCCCTCTCCGAAACATGGAGCAACCTCTGGACACCCTGAACGCCTTCCGGCCCCGCACGGGCACGCCGGACCAGTGGAACGCGGCCTTCATCCGCGTCGAGGACTACCTGCGTGCGCACCGCGTGCACAACCGGCTCCAGCAGATCACCATTCTCGAACGCGTGATCGCCCGGGCCGCCGCGCGCCACGCGGAAAACCCTTCGTTCGACCCCACCACGCTCGCGGCCGAGGAAATCGACCGGATGATGGACGAGTGGTTCGGCGAATTGCTCGGCGACAAAAACCTCCCGCACGAGCGCATCGCCGTGGAGGGCCGCGTGGCGCTGTTGCTCACCGAGGGCGTGGAACGCTGGCCCTATGCATTCCTAGATGAAAAGCAGGTGCCGCCGGATTTCGCCGAGGAGATGCGCCGTCGCTCCATCCAGGCCGGTCCCGACATGACGGTCACGAGCATGGTGCCGCGCGCCATCGAACTCGGCGCGCTCACCGAGGTGGCGGGCCAGACCTTCGAGCAGATCGAAAAATGGCCGATCCTGCGCGTGATTCTACTCTGGGCCGTCTTCCTCTCTGCCCTGGCCCTGGTGTTCCACGCGACGCGATGAAACGACCGTTCCCATGCAGTCATTGCGAGGAGTTCCGCTTGGCGGAACGACGAAGCAATCCAGTCAGATGGATCGCCACGGTGCGCGGAGCGCACCTCGCGATGACAAGCGGAGGGAGACGCTGATGCCCACGGCCTTCACAGTTGAGCAGGTGGACAAGGCGCGCGTCAGCCGCCGACGGGCGACGTTCTTCTCGCTTATCTTTTTGCTCACCGCGCTGGCGGCGTGGTTCATGGCGGACCTGCTGTGGCAGGGGCCGTTCTCCCTCGCGCGCGTGGCCGACCTGCCGCTGCTGGTGCTGTTCACGATTCTCTTCGGTCATGTGGCCACGGGTTTCTGCACGGCACTGCTCGGGCTCTACGTGATCAACCGCGGCGACACGGCGCGCATCAGCCGCACGCTGCGCGACGACGAGCCGTTGGATAAATTGCCGCTCGGCAGCACCGCCATCGTGATGCCGGTGTTCAACGAGGACCCCAGCCGAATCTTCGAGGGCCTGCGCGCCATCTACCAGTCACTCGAGCAGACGGGCCGGCTCGACGAGTTCGACTTCTTCATCCTCAGCGACTCCAACGACCCGAACCGTTGGATCCAGGAGGAGGTCGCGTGGGCCGAACTCTGCAAGCAGCTCAACGGCTTCGGCCGCATCTTCTACCGCAAGCGCCGCATCTCGCTGAACAAGAAGAGCGGCAATGTCGCCGACTTCCTGCGCCGCTGGGGCAGCAGCTACCGCTACATGGTGGTGCTCGACGCCGACAGCATCATGACCGGCGAATCCATCGTGAAGTTGGTCGCGATGATGGAGCGTAACCCTACGGTCGGGATCCTGCAGACCGCCCCGCGCGTGGTGAACGGCGTCACGCTTTACTCGCGGCTTCAGCAGTTCGCCAGCCGGCTCTACGGCCCGCTCTTCCTGGCCGGTCTGAACTACTGGCATCAGGGCGAAAGCAACTTTTGGGGCCATAACGCTGTGATCCGCGTCGCGCCGTTCATGGAGCACGCCGCGCTGCCCGAATTGCCCGGGCGCGAACCGTTCGGCGGACGCATCCTCAGCCACGACTTCGTCGAAGCCGCGCTGTTGCGCCGGGCCGGCTGGAAGGTGTGGCTGGCCTACGATCTGGAAGGCAGCTTCGAGGAGGGACCGCCCACGCTGATTGACGCCGCCAAGCGCGACCGCCGCTGGTGTCAGGGTAACCTCCAGCACAGCTGGCTACTCACGGCGAAGAACCTGCACCCGGTCAACCGGTTTCACCTCTTCCAAGGCATCATGGGCTACGTGAGCTCGCCGATCTGGCTGCTCTTCATGTTGGTGAGCACGCTCCGGCTGTTTGCCCGTGTCGAGGACGGCACCGTGGATCCGGCGCGCTACATGATGATTTTCGACCACGTCGTGCCGGTGCCGCAAGCGCTCGCGTTGTTCGGCCTCACCATGACGCTCATCTTCCTGCCCAAGGTGCTGAGCGTGGGTCTCGTCCTGAAACACGGCCGCGCCGCCGCTTACGGCGGACGCGTGCGGCTGGTCCTGAGCGCCTTGCTCGAAACGATCGCCTCCACGCTGCTGGCGCCGATCAACATGATGTTTCACTCGAAGTTCGTGACCTACATTTTGCTCGGGCAAGGCGTGAACTGGGTCACGCAGCAGCGCACGGCCAGCGACGACCCTGACTGGCGCGAGGCAATCATCACGCATTCGGGCCAGACCCTGTTCGGCCTCGTCTGGGGCGCCTCGGCCTACATACTCGCGCCGGCGTTCTTCTGGTGGCTGTCGCCCGTTTTGCTCGGGCTCGTGCTTTCCGCGCCGCTCTCGATCCTGCTGAGTCGCGCGGGCCTGGGCCGGCGCGCCCGCGAACTCGGCCTGTTCCTCACGCCCGACGAGACGGAGCCCGCGCCCGTGCTCACGCAGCTCGAGCAGAACCTGGAGGAGTGCTACAAGCACATGCTGCCGATCCGCGAACTCCGCCGGGATTTCGGCCTTATGCAGGCCATCCTCGATCCCTATGTGAACGCCGTGCATGTGTCGCTGCTCCGCCAGCGCCGGCCCGGCAGCTATTCGGTGCGCCGTTACTTTGTGGAGTTGCGCCGGCGTCTGCTCGCCGACGGTCCAGAGAAACTCACCACCCGCGAGAAGATGGCGCTGCTGCTCGATCCCGAGTCCATGAACTGGCTGCACGAGCAGTTGTGGAAGCTCCCCGCGGACCAGCTTTCCCCGTGGTGGCGTCTCGCGATGCGCCAATACAACGTGCTCACGGCCACGCCGGTGACGGCGTTGTATCGGTGAGTGGTAGGGGCCGACCTCCGGGCGGCCCGTTGCGTGATGAACTTATCCCGGCCTGCCCGGAGGTCAGGCCCTACCTTCGCGAATTATGCATGTAGCCGCTTTGGAGCACCGCGACAAAGTGGTTCCTCACCACGCTATCATCCCGCGAATGCGGGATGATAGCGCGGCTACACGGAGATGGATCTGACCGGGGCGAGGGCGCCCCGGCTCCATTGAGTGCCGCTCAGAGCACCGTCCGCAGCAACCCGGCCACGCCCACGCTCAGCGCGGCGAGCGAATCGCCGGCGATGAGGCCGCCACCGACCAGCGACATGGTGCTCATATCGGAGGGCAGGGCGTTGGCGTCGGGGGCCGCGGCGGCTTTCCGTTTCTCGGCCCACATCGTGTAGAGCGAGCCGAAGATGCCGCCGCCGGCCCACCAGAGCACCGTCTTGATCTCGACGAAGCCGCCGAAGGAGGAGGCGTAGGGGCTGGGCAGCAGCACGGCGTCCACCGCGAAGTCGGTGGCCTTGCCGGCGGTCGAACCGGCGACGAAGGCCTTGTAACCGGCGGTGCGCTTGATGAGTTTGCGGATGACCATCGTGGCGAGGCCGATGGCGACGCCCAGCCAAAGCGCCTTGAGCACATGCGGCTGCTCGAGCGTGATGCCCTTGATTGCGCCGACGAACTTGTAGGTCATGGCCGACTGCCATTGCTGCGCGCCCTCGAGGTTCGGGTTAGTGAACTGGTCGGCCTTGAGGATCGGGTAGGCGCTCATGAACACCTTCGCCAGCACCACGGTGAGGACGGCGCCGCAGGCGATGCCGATGACCTGGTAACGGAACTGGTTCACGCGGTTGGTGCCGAGGCGCCAGCCGGTCGAGCGGTCCTGTTGCATGTCGCCGCCGACGCTGCAGGAAATGAGCAGGATGGACGCGCACATCAGGCCGACGCCGGGGTCCTTGAGGCCGAGCGCGGCCATGATGAAGACCGCCATCACGAAGGCGCTGGAGATGGGGTTCCAGTCGGAGATGCCGAGGGAAATACCGTTCACCAGCACGAAGAGCAGGCAGAGCCCGAGAGCCACCACGAGGAAGAACATCGGCTGCTGCAGCAGCTGGCTGCCGGTGATCACGATGCCCGCGCCCCAGGCGATGATCCACAGGATCAGGCGGAACATGTTGACGCGCTTCCAATCGGGGTCGGGCGCGGCCGGCACCTGCTGGCGGAAGCGCTTGAACGCCTCAATCAGGATGAGGGTGATGTCGAGGCCGGCGGCGCCAAGGATGGTGCCGAGCGAGATGATGAAGCCGATCTTGCGGTAGGGTTCGCCCTCGTGGAGCCAGCCGATCTCGATCTGGGTGGGCATGGCCGCGCGGCCGATGAGCGCCACCACCAGCGCCGGAATCGCGATGCGCGCTCCCACGATGAAGCCGGCGCCCACGGTTGAGGCCGAGACGCCGACCGCGCCGATGGCCGCGACCTTGAACGAGGCGAAGCCCACGGCGTAACCGGCGGCGAGGCCACCGCCGAGCTTGGCGATGGATTGACGCAGCAGCACCGGGTCGGTGAGCGCGCGCAGGATGTTGGCCACCGCGTAACCGGACGGGAAGGTGAGCTGCATCCGGTCCACCAGCACCGGGGTGTAAAGCATGCCCACGCCGACGCCGAACATGCCGATGCAGGTGAGGAAAAGGACCATCTTCCAGTCGGGCACCGGAGGCAGGTCGAGCCAGACCATCGCCTGGATCAGCACCGCCATGGCGCACATGCCGGCCACCGAGGCGGCCATCGTCTGCATGTAGTTGGCGCCGTGCTTGCCCTCCGGGCCGTAGGGCAGGGTGACCACGCTGCCGAGAATGCCGGCGAGCACCTGGCCACCGACGAAGAAGCCGATGGAGAAGTTCATGAACGCCGCGGATATGCCGCCGAGCGGACCGAGGATCGTGATGGCCACCACGGAGAGCATCACGTGGTAGGCGGGTGAGCCGAGCGGGGGAAGGAAGCGTTTCAGACCGGTGGGTTCGGACATGAGGAAGGAACTGGGTGTGGGTTTCGACCATGGGTATTATGACACGCCGGCCAATCCCTAAATTACTCAGAGGCAGGGTGGAGCGGCCCGCTTCGCGGTGCGCTTGCTATGACTTGCAACCCGGAGCCATGCCGCCGTGTCATGGCGGCATGGAAATCGCGATCTGGACCACGGTCATCCTGCTTATGTTGGTGGGGCTGGTGGGCTGCGTCGTGCCGCTGCTGCCGGGCACCACGCTGATCCTGCTGGCCGCGCTGCTGCAAAAATGGCTGCTGCCCGACACGCTCACTTGGCTGGCGGTCGGCTGGATCGCGGGCTTCTGGCTGCTGTCGGTGCTGACCGATCTGGGCTGCACCATCCTCGGCACGAAGCTGCTCGGCGGCGGCAAGTGGGGCATGGCCGGCGCCACGGGAGGGGCCTTGGCCGGGATGTTCTTTTCGCTGCCCGCGCTTTTGCTCGGCACGATGCTTGGTGCCGTCATCGCCGAGAAATGGCTGGGCAAAAAGACCGACGAGCAAGCCCTCAAAGCCGGCGCCGGCGCCGCGCTCGGCTTCCTTCTCTCCGGCTTCGCGAAGCTCGCGTGTGCGGGGGTGATGGTGACGCTCTATGCGTTTTCCGTGCTGGGCGCCGCCAAGCAGCCGGCATTCGGCTGATTCGCCCGAAGTAATATGTAAATCGCGGCCGTTTTTCGGCCGTCTTTATGTTTCGATAGTCTCGCGCTCCCACCACATTGATTTGCGGAGCTTCTCACGAACCTCAAACCACGACTTCCCGGATATCCGCGACAAATGCTCATTGAGCACCGCCAAGACATCTTCCGGCGAGAAGACTGGCGTCACGACAAATCGCGAATGACCGCGCCTCTTTGTCAACTCAGCTTCGCCGGCTCGCGTGCATACGAAAACCTGGAACCACTCGCCACCTGGCAGTCCGTCGTATGCTCCAACTTCGACGCTGAACCACGCGCCTTCCCTTTCGCCAGCACGGAATGTCGAGACAAAATCGTCCCATGACACGTGTTCGTTTGGCGTAATTCTCCTCAGCACCGCCATAGTCTTTGCGTGCTTCTTAGGGCCACCGGACGGAGTCAGGTCTCGGAGTGTGCGGTTTGTGGGGGTTTTCATGCACAGAGCCGCTCTTCTCATTTCTGATCCTTAATAAAACAATGCCGATGCCGACATGTCTCGGCAAGTCGCTATTCTCACCCTTGGCATCGTCACCGCCGGTTTCCGTCTCAACATTCAGATTGGCATCGGGCGGGTGATTTCATTGCCTGCGGCGATGGAGTCACCTGCCGTTGTCCGTGCCCCGTCACGAGGGGAAACCCGGTTCGCAATCGGGCTGTTCCTCGTGTGCCTAGCGTTCCACTTCTGGGGCGTGCAGGTGGGGTGGCAGAGCCGGAACCTGCCGGGCGGGGAATTTCGGCAGGCGCAGACCGCGCTCTCGGCTTACTGGATCAAGCAGGAGAACAATTTCTCGCTGGCCTATCCGACGCCGGTGGTGGGCAAGCCCTGGTCGGTGCCAATGGAGTTTCCGCTCTACCAGTGGACGGTCGTGGTGACGGGCAAGCTGACCAATTGGAGCCTGACCAAAGCCGGCCGCGCGGTCAGCATCGCGTGCTTCTACCTCGCGCTGCCGGCGGTGTTCCTCCTGCTGCGCCGGTGGAACGTCGCCCCGGCACATCGCTGGCTCGTGCTGGCGGTGGTGGTGACGTGTCCGCTCTATATTTTCTACAGCCGCGCCTTCCTCATCGAGACGATGGCGCTGATGTTTAGCCTCTGGTTCTGGGTGGCCTTCGAGCGCGCCGTGGCGGAGCGGAGCAAGGTCTGGCTGGCGGTGTCCATCGTCGCCGGCATCGGAGCCGGCTTGGTGAAGGTCACAACCTTCCTGCTCTACCTCTTGCCCGCCGGAATCTGGGCGGCGATGCGGCTGTGGAGTGCGCGCCGCACCACATGGAAAACCGACTTCGTCTGGATGGCGGCCGCGGTGGCCTTGCCGTTTGCGGCAAGCCTGTGGTGGCTGCGCTTCGCCGACGCCACGAAGGAGCTGAATCCGCTGGGCGTGGCGTTCACGTCGGCCGGCTTGCGGGAGTTCAATCTCGGCACACAGGCGACCCGGTTCTCGGCTGATCTCTGGGCCACCAAGGCGGGGATCGTCGCGAATCAGCTGACGTGGTGGCCGGTGCTCGCTTTCAGCGGCGTGGCGGTCGGGCTGATCGGGCGCCGTCGTCGCGAGTTCGTGGCCTGCGTGCTGTGCTTTCTCTCCGTGCTGGCAGTCTTTCCGGTGCTCTATGCCTACCACGACTATTATTACGTCGCGAACACCGTGCTGCTGTTGCTGGCCGTCGGGCTGGCGCTGGTGGCTTTGGCCGAGGCCGCGCTGCCGCGCGGGGTGGTGTTCAGTGCGGTGGTGCTGGTGCTGGCGGGACAGGGTTGGCGTTACCTCGATCATTATTATCCCGGGCAGCGGGCGCTCAGCCCGGGTGGTGACGGGTT
>CBINOW010000170.1:0-8592 GCA_966252395.1 uncultured Oleiharenicola sp.
AGCGAAGCCGCCCTCTTCGAAAAGATGCAGGCCCAGCAGGAAAAGGAGACGGAGCTTGAGCAGAAGGAAGAAGACCTCAAGCGCCTGGCCCGTCAGGTGGGGCTACTGAAGGACGAGCCGAAAGAGCCGATGGAAAAGGCCTGACACGGAACCCGCGTCAGTTTCCCCTTTCCAAGGCTCTTTCACGCCCCTATGTCCCTCCCTTCAATGATGTCACGTTTCCGTTCCGCCGCCCTCGTATTGCTTGCCGCCCTGCCGGTGGTGCTGACTGCCCAGGAAACGAGCGCGAAGGAGGAGGAGCGCATGAGCCAGCTGGCGCGCAACGATGGCATGTGGTATACGCCCAAGACGCGCGTCAGCGTTGGCATCCGCATCCTGGACTCCGGTGGCAAGGTGGAGTTCGGCAACCTCGGCAGCGTGCCCTTTCTCAACGAAATCATCCCGGCCACCTCCGGTGCGGTCGTGCGTTCCTACAGCGACGGCGAGGTCCGCCGCGATGCCCTTCGCGCCGATGAGAAGGACGCCAACGGCAACCAGACCTCGGTCCCGGGCGGCCGCTACCAGATCACCGAGACGGTTACCGTCAATGTGACCGATGCAGACGGCAACGTGATCGGCACGCAGGATGTCCAGCGTCTCTCCGGCGACTATCTTTCCTACACGCCCGGCCTGACGCGCGAGTGGGAGGTCTTCGGACAGAGTCAGTTTCTCTCCAAACCCGGCTACGTGGCCTTCAACAACTATGCGGCCGTCTCCGAGGGTGGCACGGCCAGCAAGGAACAGGGCATGAGCGGCGGACTGGAGGTGCAGATGAGCCGCGAACTGGGACGGGGCACCCGCTATTTCAAGTGGGGCGTCCTGGCTGGTGTCTCGCTCAACGACATCAACAGCAAGACCGCCGGCTCGGTGGTCTCCAGCCTGCGCACCTACACCGACTATTACTCCACCGGCGGGATGACCCTGCCCCTGAGCCAGCTCTCCAACCCCAGCACCGATGCCACGAGCGACACCAACGGTGACGGCATCGCCAACACCTACGAGAATACCGTGCCGCTGCCCGTCGCTCCCGGGGACATACCCAGCACGGATGTGCTCACGCCCGGCGGGGCCAATGTGACGGGCCGTTGGCAGGTCAAGGGAGCCTACTTCCTGATCAAGCTCGGTCCCACGCTGCGCACGCAGATCACCGAGCATTTCGGGCTGAGCGCCAGCGTCGGTTTCGCCGGTGCCTACGCCGGCACCCGCTATACCGCCTACGAGTCGTTCCAGGTTGCGGCTATGCCCGGCGTGGACATCGAGACTACCGACACCGCGACCGGCCAAAACACCTTGAGCAGCACCGCCTCGAGGTTCCTTACGGGTTACTATGCCGACCTGAATCTCGACTGGGACATGAATGACCGCTTTGGCTTGTTTGGTGGTGTCACCGCACAGCAGCTGGATTCCTACCGGCAGAGACTGGGCGATCGCACAGCCGACGTTGACCTCGGCAGCGCGGTCGGTCTGCGTGGCGGCGTCACGATCCGTTTCTGAGGTCGGCCAGCACCTGCTCGATGTCCCGCAGGCGGGCCGCCGGGAAGAGCGAATTGATGCGTGTCACGACCTGCTGAACCAGTCCGTCCGGGCAGGATGCTCCGCCGGTGATCAGCACGGTCTTGGGTGAAATGAAGTCGGTCCAGAGCGGCAGCATTTCCGTGTGTCCGGCCGACCCCCGGCCGGCCGAGGGGAAGACGTAGTGCATGATGCGGTCGGGCCCGAGGATGCTCTTCTCCGACTGGATGAAAAAGGCGCGCTTGCCGAGGGTATGTTCGCAGAGCCGGTAAAGCTGGTAGGTGTTGGAACTGTTCTTGCCGCCGATGATGAACGCCGCGTCGAGCGGCATGCCAAGCGCGCGCTGCAGGGCGTCCTGGTTCACCTGGGTGGCGTAGCAGAGGGTGTCCTTGCGTCCGGCGCCGCCCACGCGCTCCTCGGCTTCGGTCGCTCCATGGCGCGTGGCGAAGATCTCCTTGAAATAGTCGATGATGGAGGCCGTCTCGTTCATCAGCAGGGTGGTTTGGTTCACCACGGCGATGCGCTCGAGATGGTGCGCGGGGTCGAAGCCCGGGGTGTGCAGGTGGGCGAAGTGTTCGAGGATGGCCGCGCGCTTCGCCTCGTCGGGGGCCTGGATGTAATCGCCGAGCATCCGGGCCTCGTCGAGGTTGCGGATGATGAGCGAAGGGGCGTGGCGGCGTGAGTTGGAGAAGGTGGCCTTGGTCTCCTCGTGCTCGCTCTTGCCGTGGATGATCACGGTGTAACCGGCGCGACCGTAGCTGCGGGCCGCCTTCCAGACCTTTTCCACCAGCATGCAGGTGGCGTCGTATTGCGCGACTTTCAGGCCCTTGCGCACGAGCTTCTTCTTGTCCTCGTCGGTGGCGCCGAAGGCGGGGATGATCACCACGTCTTCGCCGGTGAGCGTGTTCCAGAGCAGCCGCGGCGTGGCGCCGGGAGCGGCGGCCAGGCCGTCGTCGGTAAAGGGCACGCCCTTGTCACTCTGCAGGTAACGGAGCCCGCGTTGGAGCAGGTCCTCGTTCACGAAGGGGTTGTGGATGAGCTCGCTGAGCATGAACACCCGGCGGCCGGGATTTTCGGCCAGCGTTTCGTAGGCGCGTTCGATGGCGTTCTTCACGCCGAGGCAGAAACCGAAATGGCTGGGGATGACGTAGCGCACGGCCCCGAAATCGAGCATGGCGGGCGCCCCGGCTGTGCGCTCGTGGGTGCGCGACAGCACCTTGATGGCCTCGCACAGCCGGCTCTGGTAAAGCGCACGCGCCGCGTCGTCCTGCTGGTAGATGGCGCGGTTGCGGTCGCGCTCGACCCGGAATTTGTAGATGTAGTCGCTTTCGCCGAGATGCAGGTAGGGAATCTCGATGAGGTGCGGTTCCAGTCCCGCCAAGACCGCCGCCAATGATCCGGCCTGCGCGGCCTTTTGCCGGTCCAGTTGCTCCAGCGAATAAAAATCCACCTCGCTGTCGCCGGGCGCGCCCGTCACTTGCGTGAAGAAAACCCGGTAGCTCAACGCTCCGGCCGTGCAGCTGAAATACTCGGCGGCCGGCGTGTGCTCCTTGAAACACCCTTCCAGCCGGGCCGTGGCCATGGCCTCATCGGCGCCCACAAAGGCCAGGCCCAGACGCGTGCCCGCGGCGCGCACGGCCAGCTGGTTGCTGGGGTTGAAGGCGAGGATGACGACTTGGGCTGGGACTGACATGGCCTTCCACGCAATCACAAGCTCGCCGGGGGTCAACCGCCGGGACGCAGTCTGCGGCCGCTTGTCCAGATTGGTCGTGGCTTTGACGGCGCTTAAGGTGTAACTTCCCGCCTGTCCCGCGAGTTATCTTCCCCATGTCACTCCCCAACGATTCTGAGCCGGCCTCGGCCGGCCTGCTGACCGGTGTTGGCGGCGACCTCCGCCACGCCAGCCGCCTTCTCTGGAAAGCCAAGGGCCTCACGGCCACCACGCTGCTCACGCTCGCGCTCTGCATCGGTGCGACCACGGCGATCTTCTCGACGGTGTATTCGCTGATGCTGAAGCCGCTGCCGTTCTCCGAGCCGGAGCGCATCGTCGAGCTCTACACCTCGGCCAAGAAGGCCGGCCTCGACAAGATGCCGGCCAACGTCCCGTTCTACCTCGATTACGGCAAGAACGCCTCCTCCTACGAGATGATCGCGCTGTGGACGTTTCAGCAGCAGATGGTCGGCGAGGAGCAGAACCCGGTGCGCCTCGACATGGCCCGGGCGACGGCCGAGATTTTCCCGATCCTCCGTGTCCAGCCGCTGCTCGGCGAGTTTTTCACCAAGGAGCAGAACAAGCCCGGCGCCGACAAGGTCGTGGTGCTCACGCAGACCTTCTGGCGGACCCAATACGCCGAGGACCCGGAAATCGTCGGCAAGGAAATGCGGATCGGCAACGAGAGCTTCAAGATCATCGGCGTTGCGCCCCGCGTGTTCGAGGCCTGGGATGCCAGAATCAAATACGTGATCCCGCTGTCGTGGCAGCCGCAGCAGGAAAATCCGCAGGGGCGCTACGGCGTCGGCATCCAGCTTTTCGGCCGCCTTAAGCCGGGCGTCACGGCCGGGCAGGCCGATGCCGAGGCCAAGACCCTGGAACAGCGCTACGTCGAGGCCTCGCCGCCGCAGACCAAGGCGTTTGCCGAGCGATCCGGCATGACGATGAACGTCGGCGGCGTGCAGGAGCAGCGCGTGCAGCCGGTGCGCACAACCCTTCTCATTCTTCAAGGTGTCGTCGCCTTCGTGCTGCTGATCGGCTGCGTCAATGTGGCCAACCTGTTGCTGGTGCGCGCCAACGCCCGCCAGTCGGAGCTCGCCATCCGTTCGGCGCTCGGCGCCGGTCGCGGGATCATCGCGCGCCAGCTCATGCTGGAAAGCGTGTTGCTCACCGCCATGGGCGCCTTGCTCGGTGTTGGGCTGGCGTGGGCGGCCTTGCGCGGCAGCAATTTCTACCTGGCCAAGATGCTGCCGCAGTCCCTGCCGGCGACGCTCGATTTCCGGGTGCTTGGCTTCGCGATCGCGCTCACCGTGGCCATCGGGTTGCTGATCGGCTTGATTCCGGTCTTTCACATCCTGCGCACCAATCTTGCGGAAATCATCCAGAGCAGCTCGCGCAGCGCATCCTCCGGCCGCGGGGTCCGCGCGCTGAGCAGCGTGCTCGTCGTCGTGCAGGTGGCCGTGGCGTTGATGCTGCTGACGGGCGCGGGGCTGCTGATCCACAGTTTCACCAGGGCCCTCGCGGTCAGCCCCGGGTTCGATCCCAAGGGCGTGGTCACGGCCCGCATCATCATCCCGCAGGCCCACCGGGCCACGGCAGAATCGGCGGACAAGTTTCAGGAACGGCTCCGGCAATCCCTGCAGGAGCTGCCCGGCGTGACGTCGGTGGCGCTTTCCGGGTCCACGCCGTTCCAAGGCGGCCTGCCCATCAACGCCTTCACGCTAGAGCAGGACACACTGCCGCCCGGCTCGCCGCAGCCCGGCGCGTTTCGCGTGCAGGTCACGCCCGGTTACGCCGAGACGCTCGGCCTGAAGGTGCTCGAAGGACGCTTCTACACCGAGGCGGACCGCGATCCTAAGCAGCGCGTGTTCGTCGTGGACGAAAGTTTCGCCCGGAAGTTCTTCGCCGGAAAATCGGCCATCGGCGGTCGGTTTGCGTTCGGGCCTCGCCCGGAGAAACCCGAGGATTGGCCGACTATCATCGGCGTTGTGCGCGACATCCCGCACAACGGCGTTGAGGAGAAGAGCGGTAATCCCTTCATCTACCAGGTCGTGCCGCAGGGCGCGCGGCCGGGCGGGGCAACGATGTTCGTGCGCACGAGCCGTCCGCCGGAGGAGCTCATCCCGGTCCTGCGGGCCAAGATGAAGGAACTCGATCCCACGATCTTCCTCTACGATGTCGGCTCCATGGACAAGGTGGTCGGTTCGTCGTTCGATAACCGGCGCGCCGTCATGCTTCTGCTCGCGGCCTTCGCCGGGCTGGCCTTGTTCCTCTCGGCCCTCGGCATCTATGGCGTGCTGGCCTACGACGTGTCGCAACGCACGCGCGAGATCGGCGTGCGCGGCGCGATCGGTGCCTCGCAGGGCCAGATCGTCGGGCTGATCCTGACCCAGGGCCTCTGGAAGGCGGGTCTCGGCGTCGTGATTGGTCTCGTCGGATCGTTCCTGCTCAGCCGCTACATGACCAGCCTGCTCTTCGGCGTGCAGCCGACCGACCCGATGGTTTATGTGGTCGTCTCGCTGGTGCTGATCCTCGTGGCTTTGCTGGCGAGTTACCTGCCTGCGAGGCGCGCCGCGAAGATTGATCCGCTCGTGGCGCTGCGGGATGAGTGAGCGGGGATCTTCTGTGGGAGCGTGCTTGCACGCGACACGAAGGAGTCGCGAGCAAGCTCGCTCCCACAGGTCTTGATTTCCTGTAGGGTCGGACCTTGGTCCGACCTCGTGTGCGAGGTTGCTGCAATCGGCGCCCCTACAAAGAAAGGGACGCTTACAGTTTCAGCGCATCCGCCAGCTTGCTGGCGTCGCCGCCGCCGCCTTGAGCGTAGTCGGGCTTGCCGCCGCCTTTGCCGCCGAGCTTGCCGGCGAGGGCGCCGATGAGCTTGCCGGCGGCTTGGCCGGCCTTGATGGCTTCGGGTGAACAGTAGGCGACGAGCGCGACCTTGCCGTCGAAGAGGGCGCCGAGTTGGACAACGGCGCCGGCGCCGACTTTGTGCAGCACCTGGCTGCCGAGCGAGCGGAGCGCGTCCTGGTTCTCGGCGGTGACGACGGCGGAAACCCACTTGAGGCCGTCCTTTTCGACGGGCTTGGCGGCGAGTTCCTCGGCGAGGCCGGCGGATTCCTTGGCTTGGTAGGCTTTCAGCTTCTGCTCGAGTTCCTTCTGGTGGGCGAGGAGCGAGTCGAGCTTGGCGGTGACGTCCTGCACGCCGGCGTTGAGGCGGGTGCTGACGGCCTTGAGGGCGGCTTCCTCGCCGGCGACGAACTCGTAGGCGGGCTGGCCGGCCACGGCCTCGATGCGGCGGGTGCCGGCAGCGACGGCCATCTCGGCGACGACCTTGATCAGGCCGATTTCGCCGGTGGTGGCGACGTGCGTGCCGCCGCAGAGCTCGCGGCTGTAGCCGCCGATGTCCACGACGCGGACGAACTTGCCGTATTTGTCTCCGAAGAAGGCGAGGGTTCCCTCGGGCTTCTTGTCGAATTCGGTCTCGTAGGATTCGACCTTGGCGTTGTCGATGACCTTCTCGTTCACGAGCTGCTCGACCTCCTTGAGCTGCGCGGGCGTGAGGGCCTCGAAGTGCGAGAAGTCGAAGCGCATGCGGTCGGCGGTCTTGGACGTGCCGGCCTGGCGGACGTGTGTGCCGACGACCTTGCGGAGCGCCCAGTGGATCAAGTGCGCGGCGCTGTGGTGGCGGTTGATGGCGCGGCGGCGGTTGACGTCAACCTGGAGGGTTGCCGTGGAGGCCGGAGCCGGGAGACCGGAGGCCGGAGCCAGCTTGTGCAAGTGGCGGCCAAATTTGTCCTTCACGGTGTCCACGATGGAGATCGTCTCGCCGTTGATGACTGCGGTGCCGGTGTCGCCGGTCTGGCCGCCCATTTCGCCGTAGAACGGGGTCTGGTCGAAGATGAGGAAGGTGTCCTTCTCGGTCTTCACGACTTCGAGGAGTTTGCCGGTGGCGGCCGTCTCAGTGTAGCCGAGGAACTTCGTCGGCTCGACGTTCGTGTTCTCACCCTCGGTGGCGGCGACGACGATTTCCCTTACATGTGCGGCGCGGGCGCGGGCGCGCTGTTGCTCCATCAGTTCTTCGAATTTCGCGGTATAGACCGTGAGGCCGCGCTCGGTGGCGAGAAGCTGGGTCATGTCGAGCGGGAAGCCGTAGGTGTCGTAGAGTTCGAAGGCCGCGGAACCGTCGATTTTGCCGGAGCCGGCAGCCTTGGTGAAAATTTGCAGCCCGCGTTCCAGCGTGCGTCCAAAAGATTCTTCCTCGCTGTGGATCACGCGCCGGATGATGTCTTGCTGCTGTTTCAGTTCGGGAAAGACATGCCCAAGGGATTCGACGACGGGGGCGACGAGTTGGGAGAAGTCGCCGACTTTGAAGCCGAGCTTCTTCCCGTAGAGGATGCCGCGGCGGAGGATGCGGCGGATGACGTAGTTGCGGCCTTCGTTCGAAGGCAGGATGCCGTCGGCGATGGCGCAGCTGACGCAGCGCGCGTGGTCGGCGAGGACGCGGAAGGCGATGTCGATGTTCTCCTGCTCGGTGAGGCCTTCGCGCTTCGTCGGGACGGTGCCGGTGTAGGTCTTGCCGGAGAGAGCGGCGACCTTGGCGAAGAGCGGGGCGAAAACGTCGGCGTTGTAGTTGGACGGCTCGGCGGAGAAATCCTTGAAGCCCTTCGTCGTGGCCATGATGCCGGCGACGCGCTCGAAGCCCATGCCGGTGTCCACGTGCTTGGCGGCGAGCGGCGCGAAGGTGCCGTCGGCATTCGCGTTGAACTGGATGAAGACGTGGTTCCAGATCTCGATGCAGCGCGGGCTGGAGCTGTTCACGCCCTTGCGGCCCTCGACCTCGTCGTCGGAGGGGAGGAGGTTGAAATGGATTTCCGAGCACGGGCCGCAAGGGCCGGTGTCGCCCATCATCCAGAAATTGTCCTTCTTGTTGCCGTGGACGATGTGGATAGCGGGATCGAGGCCTTCCTTCTTAAAGATCGCGGCCCAGATGTCGTAGGCTTCCTGGTCGAAGTCGGCGGGGTCGCCTTTGGCCTTGTTGGGCGCATAGACGGTGGCGAAGAGGCGCTTCGGCGGAATGCCCCAGACCTTGGTGAGCAGTTCCCAGCCCCACTGCAGCGACTCCTTCTTGAAGTAGTCGCCGAAGGACCAGTTACCCAGCATCTCGAACATCGTGTGGTGGTAGGTGTCGAAGCCGACGTCCTCGAGGTCGTTGTGTTTACCGCCGGCGCGGATGCACTTCTGGGTGTCGGCGGCGCGGGTGTCCTTGGCCGGGCGGACGCCGGCCCATTTCGAGACGTCGGGCGCGCGGTCGCCGAGGAAGATGGGCACGA
>CBINOW010000171.1:0-8589 GCA_966252395.1 uncultured Oleiharenicola sp.
CAGCGCCCGTTCGAGATCGGCGGCGTGCTGAAAGGTGTCGACCGGCTTCGCGTGAGGTGACGGCCAGACGTCCCTGCGTCGCTCGAGTCTGGCCGTCGAGATAGAGGGAGGGCAGAATCAAGATCGCGCGGCCCTCCCTGCATCGCCTGGCGCCGGCCCGATGGCACCACGGTGGAGTTCAAGGTCAGAGATGAAGAAAGAGGCTAACCAAACCGCCAGACGGCCAATAAGGGGTCAGTCTGCGGAAATTGATGTCGCCAGTTGACCGTTGCCAAATCCCGAGACCGGCCTGACTTCTTGGGCGTTCTCCATGAAAACTGCTCTCCCTCGCTCTTGGCTTTGCGTCCTTCTGTTCTTCTCAGCCGTCGCCGGCCGCGCCGAGATCAAGCTCGGGGCCAGCACCACGGTGCACTTTGCCACGGTGGAGGAGGCGAAGGCGGTTTTGGGCAGCCGCGATGATTTCGTCCAGCGCCTGAGTCCCTTCGACCGGGCGGCGCGGTTGAAGACCAGCCGGGCCGTGGGCGAGGCGGAGTTCCTGCATTTCGTGACCAGCAAGGTCCTGCCGTGGAGCGACGCGGAGCGGGAGAAAATGTCCGCCGCCCTGACCGCCGTGCAGGCGAAGCTGGCGGCGCGCGCCCTGCCCCTGCCCAAGGACATCCTCCTGATCCGCACCACGGGCGACGAGGAAGGCAAGGCCGCCTACACCCGCGCTAACGCCATTATTTTCCCGACCGATGATCTCGCCCAGCCTCAGCCTGGACTGGAAAAACTGCTCTGCCACGAGCTGTTCCACATCCTTTCCCGGACCAACCCCGCCCTGCGCGAAGCGCTTTACCGGGCGATCGGTTTCGAGGCCTGCGACGAAGTCGCCTTCCCCGCCGAGCTGCTGGCGCGCAAGCTCACCAATCCCGACGCCCCGCGCAACGACCACTGCCTCCGCGTGCAGGTCGGCGGCGAGCCGCACTGGGTGATTCCCATCCTCTTCGCCGGAGCCGAAACCTACGACGAGGCCAAGGGCGGCGAATTCTTCAACTACCTCCAGTTCCGGCTGCTGCTGGTCGAGCGCACCCCCGGCTCGACCGCCGTCACCCCGCTCCGCACCGGCGCGGGGGCCCGGCACGTCGGGTTGAACGAGGTGTCCGGCTTCTTCGAGCAGGTGGGACGCAACACCCGCTACATCATCCACCCCGAGGAAATCCTCGCCGACAACTTCAGCCTGCTGGTGCTCGGCGAATCACCCGTGGCTTCGCCCGAGATTCTGCAAAAGATGGAGTCGGTCCTGCCGGCCGGCGTCGGTCTTTTGAAGCCCGACGGTGAATAATACCCCGGAGCAAGCTGCAGGCATTTGACGATTCGTCTTCAACTGGAGCCGGCCCGCCCTCGGGCCGGTTTTCCCAGCCCGGGGCGAGGGCGCCCCGGCTCCATTTTAAGGTAACGCGAGCAAGCTCCGGAGCATCGCGCGCGGAATCCGGACAACCTTTAGACCATCTCGGCATTTGACGCGGGAGGGTGACTGGACAGGGTCACAGCCAGCTTTCCCATGCCCTCCTACACCCTGAAAGTTAACGGGCAGGCGCACACGGTCACCGTGGCGGCCGACACCCCGCTCCTTTGGGCGCTTCGCGACAACCTCGGCCTCGTCGGCACCAAATACGGGTGCGGCATGGGCCTCTGCGGCGCCTGCACCGTCCACCTCAACGGCGTGCCCGTGCGCTCCTGCCAGACGCCCGTCTCCGCCGTCGGCAACACGCCTGTCACCACCATCGAGGGCCTCGACCCCGCCGGCCAGCACCCGCTGCAACAGGCCTGGTGCGACCACGACGTCCCGCAATGCGGCTACTGCCAGTCCGGCCAGATCATGAGCGCGGCCGCCTTGCTCAAGCAGACGCCCTCGCCCACTGACGCCGACATCGACGCCGCGATGGCGGGCAACCTCTGCCGTTGCGGCACCTACGTGCGCATCCGCGCCGCGATCAAAGATGCGGCGACGAAGAAAAGCGCCGCGCTCCACCCGACCACGGAGGCCGTGTCATGAACACACGTCCGACCATCCCCCTGGAGGGCCAAGCTCCCGCGCGGCCGTCTCCCACCCTCACCAACCCGGCCTCGCAGGAGCTCGGCCCTCCACCTGCCGCCGCTCTACCCCGCCGCGAATTCCTGCGCATCTCCGCCCTCACCGGCGGCGGTTTCGCCATCGGCTTTCTGCTGCCCGGCCAGACCTTCGCCCAGGCCGCGGCCAACCTGCTCGACGACACCGCGAAGCAGTTCACGCCGAACCCGTTCATCAAGATCACGCCGGAAAACATCATCACCATCCTAGCGAAGAATCCCGAGACCGGCCAAGGTGTGAAGACGCACCTGCCCATGATCGTGGCCGAGGAACTCGACGTGGACTTCAACACCATCGTCGTCGAGCAAGCCGGCCTGCGCGGCGACGTCGGTCCGCAGTTCGCCGGCGGCAGCCGTTCCACGCCCGACAACTACATGCGCCTGCGCGTCGCCGGCGCCACCGCGCGCGTGATGCTCATCGAGGCCGCGGCCCAGACCTGGGGCGTGCCCGCCGACCAGCTCACCACCGAAAAAGGCAAAGTCATCCACTCCGCCTCCGGTCGCAGCGCCACCTACGGTCAGCTCGCCACCAAGGCCGCCACGCTCCCCATTCCCGACGAGAAAACCGTGCGCCTGAAAAAGGAAGGCGAGTTCCGCGTCATGGGCTCGCGCGTCGGCGGCGTGGACAATCCCGCCATCGTCACCGGCAAACCGCTCTTCGGCATTGATCAGGTTCTTCCCGGCATGGTCTATGCCGCCTACGAGAAATGCCCCGTCTATGGCGGCAAAGTCGTCTCCGCCAACACCGAGCGCATCAAGAAGCTCCCCGGCGTGCTCGACTGCTTCATCTTGGAAGGCACCGACAACCCCAACGGCCTCAAACCCGGCGTGGCGATCCTCGCCACCTCCACGTGGGCGGCGTTTTCCGCCAAGAAGCAGCTCAACGTCGAGTGGGACGAATCCGCCGGCGCCGGCCACTCCACCGAGGCCTTCGCCGCCAAAGCCGCCGAGGCCGCCAAGGCCGGCGGCAAGAACGTGCGCACCGACGGCGACGTCGCCGCGGCGTTTGCTTCCGCGGCCAAGGTGGTCGAAGCCGAATACACCTACCCCTACCTCAACCACGCGACACTCGAGCCGCAGGGCTGCACCGCGTGGGCCAAGGAGGACGGCAGCATCGAATTCTGGACCACGTCTCAGACCCCCGGCTCCGGCCAGGACCTCGTGGCCGGCACGCTCAAGATCGCCAAGGACAAGCTGAAGCTCAACTTCGTGCGCGGCGGCGGCGGCTTTGGCCGGCGCCTCGCCAACGACTACATGGCCGAGGTCGCGGCCATCGCCCTACGCACGGGCGGCAAGCCCGTGAAACTCACGTGGACACGCGAGGACGACATGCGCCACGACTGCTACCACCGCCCCGGTGGCCAGCACTTCCTCAAGGGCGCGGTGGACGCCGCGGGCAAGCTCAGCGCCTGGCAAAATCACTTCGTCACCTACGGCTTCAAGAATACCGAGCGACCCGCCTCCGGCGCCGACCTGGGCCCCGACGAACTGCCGGCGCGCTTCGTGCCGAACTTCCGTCTCGATCAGACGATTCTCTCCACGATGATCCCGAGCGGTCCGATGCGCGCCCCGCGCAGCAACGCGCTCGCCTGGGTGTTCCAGTGTTTCATCGACGAACTGGCGCACGCCGCCGGGCGCGATCCGGTCGAGTTCCGGCTCGATCTGCTGGGCGAAGACCGCAAGGTGCCGCCGGGCGGCGGTCGTCAGGGCGCGCCCTACGATACGGGCCGCATGAAGGGCGTGGTGCGCCTCGCCGCCGAGAAATCCGGCTGGGGCCAACCGCTGCCCAAGGGCGAGGGTCGCGGCGTCGCGTTTCACTTCTCGCACTCCGGCTACGTCGCGATGGTCGCGCACGTCGCGGTGGCCCAGGATGGAACGCTGACCGTGAAGGAGTTCACCACCGTCGCCGACGTCGGCCCGATCATCAACCTGAGCGGCGCCGAAAACCAGATGGAAGGTTCGGTCATGGACGGCCTCGGCGCGATCTGGCTGCAGGAAATGACGTTCGACGAGGGCCGCGCCGTGCAGAGCAACTTCCACGACTTCCCGCTGCTGCGCATCAACGCCGCGCCGAAAGTCACGGTTCACTTCATCCAGAGCGCCAACCCGCCCACCGGCCTCGGCGAACCGCCCTACCCGGTCGTGATGCCGGCGGTCTGCAACGCCATCTTCGCCGCCTGCGGCAAACGCATCCGCACCTGGCCGATCCTCAAGACCGACCTGAGCTGGAGCTGACGCCCTACAAAAACCCTCACTTGCGCAGGCTCTGAAGCTTGCGCATGTCCACAACCAGATCGTAGGCGCCGGCGGCCGGTTCCTGGATTCCGGATTCGACGGAGTATTTGCCGCCGCGGGGGAGCTTGTCGGGAAAACGGGCGCGCACCGCCGCCTTGAGCATCTCCTGGGCGGCCCGGTCGGAAGAGGTGGTCACCGTGCCGAACTCGTCGCGGTAGATGCGATCCGTCGAACGATGCTCCTCGGTGGGCGTGATGACATAGGCGCGAACCGGTTGGTTGAAACTGGCGCGCAGCACCGCGGTCTTCATCATGTTCCACTCGTGCGCCTGCGGCTCGGCCACCAACAGGTAGCTCTGCCGCTCGGCGACCAGCGCAATCAAAGCGAAGGCCGCGGCATAGCCGCCGTAGAGGAAGTGCGCCTTGATCTTGCGCCCTTCCAGCAGGGTGCGGATCGCAAAAAAGACCAGGACCACCACAAGTCCGGCGAGGGCAAACAAGGTGCGGTAACCGGCCGAGCGCTCGGCCGCCACGAGGCTGATGCCTTGGGCGATGAACGGCAGGGCAAACAGGCAAATCTTCCATTTGCGCAGCATCAGGGCGTTGCCACCGGCCTGCACCCGACGGAAGGCAATATACAGCAACGCCGCCACGCCGAGCGCGAGCAGGCCGTAGAAGAAAATTCCCCGGAAGTGGTCGTCGGCGATCGCGTAGAGCGCCAGCGCATTGGGCAAGGGATGCAGCACAAACCACAGGAACTTCGTGAACGGATTGGTCTCAAGCTGCATGCGGGCCGAAGCCTCGAACACGCCGTTGCTAAACAGGCCCTGCACGAGCAGCCAGGCCAGGAGCAAGCCGGAGAACAGGATCGCCAGGTGGATGCCGCCCCACCTCAGGTCGGTCATCGGCTCGCGGCCGCTGCGCACCAGGAACACCGCTGTGATCGGCACGAGGGCAAACAGGACGTTGGACTGGTAGATGAGCGCGGCCGCCGTGTAGATCATGCAGCCACCCAGGAGCGCCACGATGCGCTTGAGTCCGCCGCGCTCGATCTCGGTTTCCACGGCGGAGAATCCGGCCAGCGCCAGCAAGAGCGTGAGCACCTGCGGCCAACAGGCCGCCGCCCCCACCACAAATTGCGCCGAGGGGAGCAGGATGATGCCCAGACTGAGCGCCGCCGCCTCCACCTCGCCCCAATTCGAGTGATACAGCTGGCGCCAGAGCACGACCGCCAGCAGGGTCAGCAGCGCGACGGTGATCAGGCGCATCCACATCAGATTCTCCACCTGCGTCGCCACCGCGTAGCTGGTCTCCATCAACGCCCCGTAAAGCGGCCGGCCGTGGGAGGCGGTCACCTTCACCAGCTCGCCGGGATCCTCGCGCGCAATGCGCAGGAACTGATAATCCTCGCGGATGCCGAAGTCACCCGAGAGGGCCTGCCAGTAAACTACCAGCGGAAGCAGCAGCAGTGAGTAGAGGCAGATTCGCGTGCGCATGGGTCAGAGGAGCATTTCCTGCTGGTCGCTGTGTGGCTTAATCCCGATGAAACGTCCATACCGTTCGAGCCAGTCGTCGATTTTTTCCAGGTAATAGACAGGGTCATAGGGCGCCTTGACCGGATCGTGGCCGGCGAGGGGCCGGGCGCGCTGCCAGTCGGAGGTCTGGCCCTTGGCCTTGGCGATGATGTAGTAGCTCACCCGTTCACCCATGCGCGGGCGCGGGTTCATCTGCAGCGCCACCTCGGCGGCGGCCCGCCGGGGCTTTCCGCCGCCGGCCACCCACTGTTCGTAGGCCTCGGGATTTTGGCTGAGCGTCTCGGACTTGGCGAGGTCGGCTACCGGATGCGAACGATCTGCGATACTGCGACGCAACCGCTCCACCTCGCCTTCCGGCGACTCGGGCGTCACGCCGAGCACGTGCGCGATGAGCCGGTCGCCGAGCCGCTTCAGGAACGGTTCGATGCCGCGCGAACGCAGGGCGGATCCGCGCAGCGTGATCTCCCCACCGGCCGCGAGCGCGTAGTTCTTGGCCTTGTAGCAGAACATGGCGTCGTAGCGCCCGTCGAACTCCAGCTCGATGCCCGTCGGCATGATCTTCGCCACCGCGGCCAGCAGCTCCTCGGGCCGGTCAAAATGCGCCTTGGCCGACAAGTAGATACCGTCGGTGTCGGCTTCGAGGATGGTGCAGCCGAGCCGCTCAAACTCGGCAATCAGCGCCTGCAGCAGCTCGCGCCCGCGCCGCGTGACTTCGGCCGCGAGCTCGCCGTCGCCGAAGCGCGCGGCGGAGAAACCAAGATAACCGTAGAACGAGTTGATGAGGATCTTGAATGCCGTCTGCCGCGCCTGCGCTTCGTCGCGCTCGGCCGCCGTCGGGGCGGTCTTGGCCAGCTGCTTGTATTTCAGGCGGTATTCGCGCAGCCGTCGCAGCATCGGGATGAACACGCCCAGCGTGTCGCTCTTCGGGTTGCGATCCATCGCCAGCAGCAGGCTCGGATAAAGCGAGGCCACGTCGAAATGCAGCACGTGCTTGAACACGCCCTCCTGGAAACTGCGGGTGAACCCGCCTTCGAAGGTCTCGATCTCGCCCAACGGTGCCGGACAGGCGGCCCGCGCGTGGTAATATTCCTCCAGGAACAGCAGGTCCACCTTGCCGCCGGAACCGCGCAGCGCGGCCTCCTGCAGCAAAATCGGAAAGGCCCGCGCCTGCTCGAAATAGGTCGGCAACAGCACGTCGGCGAGTCCCTTGGTCTCGCGCAGGTCGTCGGCGAGATAGGCGAGGAACTGTTCCCGGTTTTCCCGGAAGGCGTGCTGGATCTGCGCGCCGTCAATGTAGGTGCG
Source organism: uncultured Oleiharenicola sp. (assembly GCA_966252395.1). Lineage (GTDB taxonomy): Bacteria > Verrucomicrobiota > Verrucomicrobiia > Opitutales > Opitutaceae > Lacunisphaera. Next base: position 7,181 of record CBINOW010000171.1, read on the forward strand.
GCCCTCGCCCGACTCGGGCGTGATGCCGAAATAGACCGCGACCTCCTTCAGCCCGTAGCCGGTCATCTCACGGGCGGTGACGTCGTATTGCTGGACCAGCAGGTAGGTGTCGATCACGGCGCGGCCGGGCAGGTCGCAGCGCGGGAAGTCAATCCAGCGCTCGGCCACCTTCATGCGGCTGTTGCGGAATTCCGCGTTCAGCCCGAAACGCCCCCACGCGCACGGGACCTTGTGCCGCTTGGAACGCTGGCGCAGATAATCGAGGTCGAACTTGTGGATGTTGTGCCCCTCGACGACATCGGGATCGAGTTCGCGCAGCAGATTGTTGAAGGCCAGCAACAGGTGCTTTTCGCCGGCGTCGGACTCCTCGCCGAGTGTCAGCAGCTCGCGACGCTCGCCGCATTGCAGGCCGATGGCGAGGATGCGGTCGCCGGGGTTGCGCGCGTCGCTGAATCCGCCCGCCTCGGCCGCGGCGGTTTCGATGTCCAGCTGACACCGCCGCAGGTGTGCAAAGGGCAGTCCCTCGTAGAGCCGGGCCCGCCGCTGCAGGAGCCACTGGCTCTCGTAGGGCTTGAGCACGTCGCGCTGCGTGCCGTCGGGCGCGGCCTTCAGGGCTGCGTTAAAACGCTCCAGCGTGTCGGCATGCAGCAGGTGCCGGAAAATCCCCTCGCCCGGCAGCGCCTCCACCTCGACGCCTTCGCCGGTCAGCGGCTCCGAGAGCCAGGCAAAGGGCCGGAAACTTTCCTGTTTCTCCGACCGGCCGCCGTCGGGTTGCGCGGTGCAAACCCACGCGCGGCCGTCGTCTTCAATCCACAGACCGCAGATGGGCTGCTCGCTCACACCGCAGCGGGAAAGCGGAAGATGTAAACCGTGGCGAGCGCCACGAGAATCAGGCCGAGGGCAATGGCGGCCAGCGTGCTGCGCAGGTGCGGACGGCGGTAGGCGATGCCCACGAGCGCCGACAGACCGAGCCAGCACACGAGCTTCACGATCACCCAGCCGGAAAACTGGTTCGCATGGATCTTGGCCAGCAGGCCGAAACCGCTCACGAGCACCAGCAGGCTGGCGATGCCGGTGATGATCATCGTCTGCTTCCGGTTCGCCGGATCAGGATTGGCGAAGGCCATGAACGTGTGCGCCGTCAGCACAAACAGGGAGAAGATATGAAGCAGGTAGTAATACTGGGGGTTCATGGTGTGGAAAAGAGAGTGACACCCCGCCTGTGCCGTGCGCCCAAAGGCTCATGTCCTTTTTATGTTAAAGGTGGGCGCCGCCCGCCGCGCTTCTGCCTTCCGGTTTACGGCCTGGCATCCACACGGCTGTTGGCAGCTCCCAAATTATTACAAAGGCAAAGAGCGTGTATTAAGGCACCTCGAACACTACAGGGTGTCGCGGCAGACGGTAGGCTC
>CBINOW010000172.1:0-8453 GCA_966252395.1 uncultured Oleiharenicola sp.
GCCACCGCGTCGAGGACGAGGCGGGCTTCATTGACGACTTCGGGACCGATGCCGTCACCCGGCAGCAGGACAATATTGGCGTTCATGCGGAAACTTCCTTCTTGTGCGCGCCGGCGTCGGTCAGCGCGTATTCGTAGCCGTCCGCGAGCGCCAGCCACGTGGCGTCGAGGATGTTGGTGCCGGCGCCGACCGTGCTCCAGCGCCGCTCGCTGCCGTCGTGCCAGTCAATGAGCACGCGCGTGATGGCGCCGGTGCCCGAGTTGCTGTTCAGAATGCGCACCTTGTAGTCGGCCAGCTGGATCTGATCGACCTGCGGAAAGAACGGGTGCAGCGCCTTGCGGAGCGCGGTGTCAAAAGCGTTCACCGGTCCGTTGCCCTCCGCGACCATGTGGACCTCGCGGCCCTTGATGGTGAGCTTGATCGTGGCCTCGGCTGCCTGGCGTTCGCCGTGGCGGCTGACCATGCCGCGATAGTCGAGTAGCGCGAACAGCGGCTGGTAGCCCGACGTGAGCCGGCGCACGAGCAGCGCGACGCTGGCCTCGGCGGCCTCGTAGGAAAAACCTTGGTGCTCCTTCTCCTTGATCAACTCGACCACCTTCGCGCCAAGCTTGTCATCGAGTCCGGTCAGGCCGAGTTCGGTCGCTTTTTCGACGATGTTGGAACGGCCAGACAGCTCGCTGACAACCACGCGCATCTCGTTGCCGACGAGCTTCGGGTCGATGTGCTGGTAGGCGTCGGGATGGCGCTGCATTGCGGAGACATGCACGCCGGCCTTGTGGGCGAAAGCGCTGTAACCCACGTAGGCCATCTGGTTGTTCGGCGCGAAATTCGTGACCTCGGCGACGAAAGCCGCCACTTCATGCAACCGCGCCAGATGCCCATCAGGCAGCGCGCGCAGTTTCAGCTTCAGCTCGATATTGGGGATGACGACGCAGAGGTTCGCGTTGCCGCAACGCTCGCCGTAGCCGTTGATCGTGCCCTGAACGTGGAGCGCGCCGGCGTGGATCGCCGCGACGCTGCTGGCCACGCCGCAACCGGTGTCGTCGTGCAGGTGGATGCCCACGCGCACGCCCGGGCCGAAGTGCTTCCGCACGGCCTGCACCGTCGCCGCGACTTCCCAGGGCAGGTGTCCGCCGTTGGTGTCGCACAGCACGAGCGTCTCCGCCCCGCCCTTGTGCGCGGCGCCGAGGCACTTGAGCGCGTAATCCGGGTTCTTGTCGAAGCCGTCGAAGAAGTGTTCGCCGTCGTAGATCACGCGCTTCCCCTGCGAGCGCAGGTAGGCGACCGTTTCCTCGATCATCCTCAGATTTTCGTCGAGCGTGGTGCGAAGCACCTCCTCGACCTGCAGGACGGACGACTTGCCGAAGATGCAGCAGACCTCGGTGCCCGCCTCAACAAGGGCGCGCACGCTCGGATCATCTTCCGGCTTGAGCTTGGCGCGGCGGGTCGCGCCGAAGGCCACGATCTTGGCGTGCGCCCACTTCTCTTTGCGCGCCTGCTCGAAGAAAAGCGCGTCCTTGGGATTCGAGCCCGGCCAGCCGCCCTCGATGAACGCCACGCCCAGCTCGTCGAGCTTCCGCGCAATACGCAGCTTGTCATCGACCGAGTAGGAAATGCCCTCGGTCTGACCGCCGTCGCGAAGCGTGGTGTCGAAGATTTCGATGTGACTGGGCTGGGCGTGGGACATAAATCAGGCGCGGACCTCCGGGGTCCCGACCGTCTTCTGCGGGTGCTGCGCCCGCGCGGTGCCGTGTCGTGAAAGCACGTGGTTGATGGCGGAGATGTAGGCCTTGGCGCTGGCGACGACGATGTCGGTGTCGGCCCCGTGGCCGTGGCTGGAACGCTGGTCCTCGTGGCGCACGCGCACGCTGGCTTCCGCGAGCGCGTCGATGCCCTCGGTCACGGCGTTGATGCCGAACTCGAGGAGCTTCACGGGCGTTTTCACGATGCTGTCGATGGCCTTGTAGGTGGCGTCCACCGGACCGGTGCCCACCATCGCCTTGACGTGCAGCTTGCCATCGGGATCGCGGAGGCGGACCGTGGCCGTGGGCAAACCGGTGCTGCCGCAGACGACCTGGAGATTCTCCAGCGCCCAGAGCTCGGGCACGGGGGCACGCTCATCCGACGCGAGCGCGATGAGGTCGGCGTCGTGCACCGACTTTTTGCGGTCGGCGAGCTTCTTAAACTCGTTGAAAGCCTTGAGCAGCGCGTCGCCTTCCAAGGCAAAGCCCAGCTCGGCGAGACGCTTGGAGAACGCGGCGCGGCCGGAATGTTTGCCGAGCACGAGCTCGGTCTGCGTGGCGCCGACGTCCTGCGGGCGCATGATCTCGTAGGTCTGCGCGTTCTTGATCATGCCGTCCTGGTGGATGCCCGACTCGTGCGCGAAGGCGTTGCCGCCGACGATCGCCTTGTTGGGCGGCACTGGATAGCTGGTGCTGCGGGAAACGAGCTTCGACACGCGGCAGAGCTGCGTAGCATCGATGCCGGTCTGCAGGCCGATTTTGTCGGCCCGGGTCTTCAGGACCATGACGATTTCCTCGAGCGACGCGTTGCCCGCGCGCTCGCCGATGCCGTTGACCGTGCACTCCGCCTGCCGGGCGCCGGCGCGGAGACCCGCGACGGAATTGGCCACGGCATGGCCGAGATCGTCGTGGCAGTGCACCGAGATGATCACGTCCTTCGCACCGGGCGTGTTCTTGATGATGCCGGCGATGAGGGCGCCGAACTCGTCGGGCATGGTGTAGCCGACGGTGTCGGGGATGTTGAGCGTGGTGGCGCCGGCCTTGATGACGGCCTCCAGCACCTCGTAGAGAAACTCGGGGTCGCTGCGGCCGGCGTCCTCGGGGGAGAACTCGATGTCGGCGCAAAGCGAGCGGGCGTAGCTGACCATCTCCACCGCCTTGGCCTTCATCTCGGGCCGGGTCATGCGGAGCTTGTGCTGCAGGTGCAGGTCGCTCGTCGCCAGGAAGGTGTGGATGCGCGGGTGCTTGGCGCCTTTCACGCCCTGCCAGGCGGCGTCGATATCGTTCTTGGTGCAGCGTGCGAGGCCGCAGATGATCGGCGGCTCGGCCTGCGGGCGGCCGGTGATGGGCGTTTGCCCGATCTCGGCCGCGATGGCCTGGACGGCCGCGAGGTCGTCGGGCGAGGCGGCGGGGAAGCCGGCCTCGATGACGTCCACGCCGAGGCGGGCCAGGGCGCGGGCAACCTCGATCTTCTCGGCCGAGGTCATGGATGCCCCGGGCGCCTGCTCGCCGTCGCGCAGGCTGGTGTCGAAGATTCTAACGTAGTTGGAAGCGGAAGGATTCATGAAAGGTAAGAGTGTTCGGACTGGTTAGTGGTTAGACGATAACGGACGACCCAGACAGGAGCTGGTCGCCGGTTTCAGGGCGAAACGCCACGAAACCAAGCGACAGCTCCCGGCTAAGTCGCAGTCGAAGACCCCGCGCGTCCATGCCCTGCCCCGGCGCCTGGTTCGAGGCGTTGGAGCAGTGACGGGAAGCGCGCTGGGTCATGTTACACTCTCACTTTTCGGTCACTTCGAGATGACGACCGGATTCAGGAACGGCATCATCGCGCGCAGCTTGGCGCCGACGACCTCGATCTGCTGGCCGCGCTCCTTGTTGCGGAACTTGGTCATGGTCTTGCGGCCATACTTGTTGTTCTCGTCGATGAAACGCTTGGCGAACTTGCCGGCGGTGATGTCCTTGAGCACACGCTTCATTTCCTTCTGCGTCTGCTTGGTGATGATGCGCGGACCGGTGACGTAGTCGCCCCACTCGGCGGTGTCCGAGACGGAGTAACGCATGTAGTTGAGGCCGCCGCGATACATCAGATCCACGATGAGCTTCAGCTCGTGCATGCACTCGAAGTAGGCGATCTCGGGCTGGTAGCCCGCGTCCACGAGGGTCTTGAAGCCGGCCTTCACGAGCTCAGCGCAGCCGCCGCACAGCACGGCCTGCTCGCCGAACAAGTCGGTCTCGGTCTCTTCCTTGAAGGTGGTCTCGAGGACGCCGGCGCGGGTGCAGCCGATGCCGCGACCGTAGGACAGCGCGAGCTTCTTGGCGTTGCCGGTGGCGTTCTGATAGACGGCGATGAGGCCGGGGACGCCGCCGCCCTCCTGGAACACCTCGCGAACGCGGTGGCCGGGGGACTTCGGGGCGATCATGGTCACGTCCACGTTCTTCGGCGGGACGATGCCCTTGAAGCGGATGTTGAAGCCATGGGCGAACATCAGCATCTTGCCGGCGGTCAGGTGCGGGGCGATCTCCTCGCGATAGAGGCGGGCCTGGACGTGGTCCGGCACGAGGATCATGATGACATCGGCCCAGGCGGCGACATCGGCAACCTCGCCGACGGTGAGGCCGGCCTTCTTGGCCTTGGCGACGGACTTGCTCTTCTTGGAGAGGCCGACGCGGACCTTGACGCCGCTGTCCTTGAGATTGAGCGCATGGGCGTGGCCCTGGGAGCCGTAGCCGATGATCGCGACGTTCTTGCCGCGGATGAGCGAGAGATTCGCGTCCTTGTCGTAGTAGATTTTAGCCATGGTGATATAAATTGGGAGTTAGGTATTCGGAATTCGGAGATCGGGAGGTTAGACGGACATCGAGAGACCGGAGGTGTCGTGGTGATGATCGGCGTCAGCCGTGCGCACGAGCGGCGGCGCGGACGAAACGGGCTCGTGGCCGCGGGCCATGGAGACGGCGCCGGTGCGCACCATCTCGGCGATGCCGTAGGGGCGCAGGATCAGCTCGAACTTCGCGATCTTCTCGGGCGTGCCGGTGACCTCGGCGGTGATCGTCTTCTCATCCACGTCCACCACGCGGGCGCGGAAGACATCGACGAGCTGCAGGATCTGGGCGCGGGTCTCGGGCGTGACCTTGACCTTCACCAGGCCCAGCTCGCGGGTGAGCGAGGCCTTGCGGGTGAGGTCGTCCACGCGCAGCACGTTGACCAGCTTGTAGAGGTTGGCCTCGACGATGCGGGCGCCGGCCTCGGTGGTCTCAACGACGACCGTCAGGCGGGAAACGCCGGGCTTGTCGGTGCCGCCAACCGTGAGCGAATCGATGTTGAAGTTGCGGCGGCGGAAGAGCGAGGCGACGCGGTTGAGCACGCCGGGCACGTCTTCCACATAGGCGATGAGGGTATGTTTGGCCATGACGGTAAGGGGTTAGCGGCGGGACTTGGCGGCCTTAGGGGCCTTGCGGGAAGGGGCGGACTTGCCGCGGCCGTTGAGGACCTTGGCCTCCACCTTCTTCTCGGTGAAGACGCTCGGCAGCGGCGAGGTGGGCATCTCCCACTCCTTGTCGGAGCCGGACTCGAGCATGACGTCCTGCTTCGGACGACGGATCATCTTGTCGAGGTCGGCGCCGGCGGGAACCATGGGGAACACCGTGTCTTCCTTCTCGACCACGAAATCGATGACGACGGTCTTCTTGTCGGCGAGGGTCTTCTTTACCGTCTCGGCGACGTCGGGACGCTGGTTGCAACGCAGGCCGGTGAGGCGGTAGGCCTCGGCCAGCTTGACGAAGTCCGGACCGGTCATCGGCGTGGCGGCGTAGCGCTTGTCGTAGAAGAACTCCTGCCACTGGCGCACCATGCCGAGGAACGCGTTGTTGATGATCGCGACGTTGACCTTGATGCCTTCCTGCTCGGCCGTGGCCAGTTCGCAGGAGGTCATCTGGAAGCCGCCGTCGCCGACGACCACCCACACGTCCTTCTCGGGACAGGCGAACTTGGCGCCGATGGCCGCCGGGAGGGCGAAGCCCATGGTGCCGAGACCGCCCGAGGTGATGAGCGAGCGGGGCTTGTCGTGGTGGAAATACTGCGCTTCCCACATCTGGTGCTGACCCACATCGGTCACGACGATGGTCTCACGCTTCTGCGTGAGACGCCAGATGTCGTTGATCACATGCGCGGCGTAGAGGTGGCCGCTGTCGGGCAGGTTCTTGATGTCGCGCACGGCGGAATCGCCACGGTTGACCGCGATGGCGGCCCACCAGTCGGCGTGATCGGCCTTCTTCACCTGCGGGGCGAGCTCGCCGAGGACTTCCTTGAGATCGCCGATGAGGGCGACGTCCACCGGGACGTTCTTGTTCACCTCGGTCGGGTCGATCTCGACATGGATCTTCTTCGCGTTGAGCGCGTAGGTCTTGAGGTTGCCGGTCACGCGGTCGTCGAAGCGCATGCCGAGCGCGATCAGCAGGTCGGCCTGCTGGATCGCCTGGTTGACCCAGGCCTCGCCGTGCATGCCCATCATGCCGAGGTTGAACTCGGACGATGCCGGGATGGCGCCGATGCCGAGCAGCGTCGTGGTGATCGGGATGTTGGCCTGCTTGGCGAGCGCGAGCACGGCGGCGGTCGAGCCGGACTTGATGATGCCCTGGCCCGCGAGGATGAGCGGACGCTTGGCGGAATTGATGAGCTCGGCGGCCTTGGCGAACTCCGAGGCCGGGGCCTGATGGTTCGGGCGGTAGCCGGGCAGCTTGGGCTCGGCGGCATCCCAATCGAAGTCGGCGGTGAGCTGCTGCGCGTCCTTGGTGATGTCCACGAGCACGGGGCCGGGGCGGCCGCTCTTCGCGATGTAGAATGCCTCGCGGATGGCGCGGGCAATGTCACCGGGCTTGGTGACGAGGTAATTGTGCTTGGTGATCGGCAGCGTGACACCCGTCACGTCGGTCTCCTGGAAGGCGTCGGTGCCGATCGCCTTGGAACCCACCTGGCCGGTGATGCACACGATCGGGGACGAGTCCATCATCGCGGTGGCGATGCCGGTGACCATGTTGGTCGCACCTGGGCCGGAGGTCGCGATCGCAACGCCGACCTTGCCGCTGGCGCGCGCGTAGCCGTCGGCCATGTGCGTGGCGCCCTGTTCATGGCGCACGAGCACGTGGTGGATCTTCGGATACTTGGTCATGGCATCGTAGGTCGGCAAAATGGCGCCGCACGGATAACCGAACACGACATCGACGCCCTCCCGCTGAAGGCATTCCAAGACGATTTCTGCTCCGGTGAGTTTTTTCATGAGTGTTCCCTGATTTTTGGGGTGGTGTCTAAAGGTTAGGAAGTGACGGCGCCGACGGAGGCCGACGACACGGTGTTGGCGTATTTGGCCATGACGCCGCGCGCGTAGCGCGGAGCCGGGGCCTTCCAGCCGGCCTTGCGGCGGGCGAGTTCATCGGGGGGGATCGCGACCTGCAGCTTGCGCGCGGGCACGTCGATTTCGATGGTGTCGCCCTCCTTCACGAAGGCTATGAGACCGCCCACGAATGCCTCGGGCGCCACGTGGCCGATGGAGAACCCGCGCGTCGCACCGGAGAAACGCCCGTCGGTGAGCAGCGCGACCGAGTCGGCAAGCCCCTGCCCTGCCAGCGCGGCGGTCACGCCGAGCATCTCGCGCATGCCGGGACCGCCCTTGGGGCCCTCGTAACGGATGACAACGACGTCGCCCGCCTTGATCTGCTGCGCGTTGGCGGCGGCCATGGCGGATTCCTCGTTCTCGAAGACGCGGGCCGGGCCGGTGATCTTTTCGCGCGCGCTGCCGGCGACCTTGAGCACGCAGCCCTCCTCGGCGAGGTTGCCTTTGAGGATGACGAGACCGCCGGTCGGTTTGAACGGTTTGTCCGTCGGGCGGATGACCTGCTGGCCAGGCGTCTCGGCAGCGTTCTTCACGGCCTCACCGAGTGTCTGCCCGGTGACAGTGAGGCAATCAGCCTTGAGGTAGCCGCCCTCGAACAGGCGACGGAGCAGCAGCGAGATGCCGCCGGCCTTGTGCATTTCAACGGCGGTGTAGAGACCACCCGGCTTCAGCGTGGCAATGGTCGGGGTCTTCGCGCAGATGGCGTCGAACTCGTCAATGGTGAGCTTCACGCCCGCCTCCTTGGCGAGACCGAGCAGGTGCAGCACGGCATTGGTCGAACCGCCGGAAGCGGCGACAGAGGCAATGGCGTTTTCGAACGCCGGACGCGTCATGATCTGCGAGGGCTTCAGGTCCTTGCGCACGAGTTCCATGACAAGTTCGCCGCAACGATAGGCGGCCTTGTTTTTCTCCTCGGCCGTGGCCGGGATGCCGTTCAGGCCGACGGGCGAGATGCCGATGGCCTCCATGATCGTCGCCATGGTGTTGGCGGTGAACTGGCCACCGCAGGCACCGGCGGTCGGGCACGCGGCGTTCTCCACGCACTTGAATTCCTTCGCGTCGATCTTGCCCGCGCTGAACGCGCCGACGGCTTCGAACACGTCCTGCACCGTGAGGGCTTTGCCATTGTGGTGGCCGTGGTCGATCGAGCCGCCGTAGAGGGCGAGACCGGGGATGTCGCAACGCGCGAGCGCCATCATGACCCCTGGGTTGGTCTTGTCGCAGGACGAAAGGCACACGAGGCCATCGAGGCTGTTGCCGCGCGCGACGAGCTCGATGGAGTCGGCGATCAGCTCGCGGCTGATGAGCGAGGTCTTCA
>CBINOW010000173.1:0-8355 GCA_966252395.1 uncultured Oleiharenicola sp.
CAGCCGGCTGCTCGGCGGTTGGCGCGAGCAGTTGAAATCCGGTGTCCGCGTCCTCGCCCCCTGCCCGCACCAGGCCGCCTGCGGCGTGCTCGCCGCCGGCAACGAGCGGCACTGGTGCCACTTCTTCGCCCCGCCCCCGCTGGGCGTCTATGCCGACTCCGGTTGGGTGAAATTCGGCCAGCGCGCCGGCATCGACCTGCGTTCGCTGCCTTACAGTTACCTGGTTTTGAGTCGCGCTCAGCCCTCAGCGCTCAGCGCTCAGCCGCCCGGCCTCACCCGCCTCGTCGGCGACGCGAAGGTCTTCAAGGGTTACGCCAAGGTCTTCGCGTGCGACGAGACCGGCGTCCACGACCTCATGCTCCAAAAGCGGGACGCGCCCGTCCTGTTCAAGCAACTCAAGCAGGGCGAGGCGCCGTCGCTCCACCGCTGGACCCACGAAAACGGCCGGATAACCCGGATTGAATCGAGCTCGCCCGAAATAGCTGAAACCGATCAGCCAGATTAGTGTTCTTTAGTGACCTTTAGTGGTTTCACTCCCTCCAGTCCTTGGTCCCTAGTCCTTAGTCCCTGGTCCTTCCTTCCGCATCCCATGATCACCCTCCGCAACGTCGAGAAAGTCTATCCGCTCAAAGGCGGCGTGTTCTACGCCCTCCGCAACATCAACCTCACGATCAAGGAGGGCGAGTTCGTCTCCATCATGGGGCCCTCGGGCTCGGGCAAGTCCACCCTGCTCCACATCCTCGGCCTGCACGACAGCGCCTGGAACGGCGAGTTCGACCTCCTCGGCCAGCCCGTGCACAAGCTCGACAAGAAGAAGCGCTTCGAGCTGCAGAAAAAACACATCGGCTTCGTCTTCCAAAGCTACCACCTGCTCGACGACCTCACCGTTTACGAGAACCTGGAAATCCCGCTCTCCTACCGCGACATGCCCAAAAAGGAGCGTGAAAGCGTGGTGTGCGACGTCCTCGATAAGTTCGCCATCGTCGGCAAGAAGGACCTCTACCCCAACCAGCTTTCCGGCGGCCAGCAGCAGCTCGTGGGCGTCGCCCGCGCGCTCGTCGCCAAGCCCTCGCTCATCCTCGCCGACGAGCCCACCGGTAATCTCCACTCCGACCAGGGCCGCGAGATCATGCAGCTCTTCAAGAAGCTCAACAGCGAGGGCACGACCATCATCCAGGTCACGCACTCCGCCGAAAACGCCACCTACGGCTCCCGCGTCATCCGCCTCGCGGATGGCATGATGGTGAGCTAAGCGAGAATGCAGGGCGGGGTCTCCGAACCCCGCCCTACAGCGCCTTGCGCCGGGAACGGATTGGGCTCAGCCTCCGGCGCATGAATCCGACCATCGGCTACATTTTGCTCGGCGCCATCGCCGGTTTTGCCAGCGGCTGCTTCGGCATCGGCGGCGGCATCATCATCGTGCCGGTGCTCATGCTGGCCTTCAAGGTAGACTACCACGTCGCGGTCGGCACTTCACTGGCGCTGATCATCCCCATCTCCCTCGCCGGCAGCGCGACCAACCTGAGCATGGGCAAGATCAACTGGACGGTCTTCTGGGCCTGCGCGATCGCCGGCGCGATTGGCGCCGTGCTGGGCTCGCTCTTCATCCAGAAAATCCCGCCCCTCTACGCCAAGCGCGCCTTCGCCGTCTTCCTGGTTTACGCCGCCGCCCGGCTGTGGATGAAGTGAACAATCGGAATTTTGACTACTGGAAGTGTCTTCATACCCCACCTCCGGGCAAACCTAAGGCGGAAAGCAACCGATCCCATTTTAACCACTGATGCTTCGCCTAACGGCTACGCTTTGAAATCCCCTCCGCCTAATCGGCTCCGGAATTGGTTCCGGGGCGCGGCTAATCGCCGCTGAGAGAATCGGTCTTCCGGTCTGATATTGACCAGCCGGCGATTAGCCGGCCCCCGAAGCACCCAAGCGGAGCCGATTAGGCGGAGCTGCACCCCGTAGCATCGCCGGTAGGCGAGGCCATCCGTGATTCACTTCTTCCTTCTCCGGGGACTTCGTCGAATTGCGGTTGAGCTGCACGGGGCGACTCCTTTGCTGACCGCATGACCCCGCGCCTACCCCGCCTCCTGCTCGGCTTTGCCCTCCTGATCGGATTGGCCTCGACCCTCGCACTGCGCGCCGAGGATCCCGCCCCCGAACAGAAGCCGCGCTTCATCTACCTGCTGAAACTCGTCGAGCGCCTGCATACCGACGCCGGCTGGACCAAGGATGACGAGGAAGCCGTCGGCCGCCACTTCCGCCACCTCAAGGCCGCGACCGAGGCCGGCACCGTCATCGTCGTCGGTCGCACGCGCGAACCGGGCGACAAGACTTTCGGTCTCGTGATCTTCGAGGCCGACAACCTGGAAAAAGCCAAACGCTTCGCCGAAAGCGACCCGGCCGTCCTCGCCGGCGTCATGACCGTCGAGGTCCGCCCCTTCGCGCTCGTGCTGATGAAGAAGATGTAGGCGGTCGGTGTCCCGGAACTGCGCTTGAGTCCCGCGGACGCGGGACGAAAGCGTGGCCTCCCACGCTGTCTCTCCCATCGTTCTCGTTCTCCTACTCCTACTCGTTCTCACGTTTGGCCGCATCCGGAGATACTCGAACCGGGATTAAGAGTAGGATTACGAGAACGAGAACGATTAGCCGCCGGATGCACCCGACTTTCCCATTCCCGGGATTCCCCAATCCCGTCACCGGGGAATCCCGGCGCCCGACCCACCGCGCTCGCTTCCGCTACCAATTGGTCCTCTGTGCTTTGCATTTCCTCCAATCGCTGGCATGCCGGTTGCAAAGTGGAGTCATCTCATCCCCGATGTCCAAACTCCGGCGCCTCCTTTCCGTCCTTGTTTTCGCCCCTGCCGTGTTCGCGGCGGACCCCACCGGCGAGCCGCTCTCGCTCAGCCAGGCCATTGAGCAGGCCCTCGCGAAGAACTTCGCGATCAAGGTCGAGGGCTACGACGCCGCCATCGCCGCCGCGCGCGTCACCGAGTCACTCGGCAAATTCGATCCCGTGCTCAGCGGCAGCTACACCAAAGCCGGCAACCGCAACCCGCTGCTCACGTTCGACACCAACACCGGCCTGCGCAACACGACCAGCGACGAGAGCGACAGCTACGACGTGGGCGTGAGCGGCCTGCTGCCCTGGGGCCTGACCTACCGCCTCGGCGCCAGCACGACCAACGCCCGCGGCACCTTCAACGCCTACACCGACAAGTTCGACTCCTTCGCGGGCTTCTCCGGCACGCAGCCGCTGCTCCGCGATTTTGGTTTCGGCCCCACGCTCGCCTCCATCCGCATCGCGCGCACCAACCGCGCCATCAGCGACTGGCAGTTCAAGCAGGCCGTGATCGACACGATCACGCGCGTGACCTTCGCCTACCACGACCTCAACTTCGCCCACGCCTACCTGCGCAGCGCCACCCGCTCCCGCGATCTCGCCGCCGGCCTGCTCGACGAAAACGAAAAGCGCTTCAAGGTCGGCTCGATGTCCGAATACGACGTCACCTCCGCCAAGGCCCGCGTCGCCAGCCGCGAGGAGAACGTGCTCTCCGCCGAGCGCCAGGTGCTCGACGCCGAGAATTTCCTCAAGCAGCTCATCACCGACGACAAGACCCCCGCCCTGCTCGACCGCCGCCTCGCCATCGATCCGCCGGCCCCCGCGCCGATCGTGCTCGTCGATCCCGCCGCCGATTTCCGCACCGCGCTGGAGAAGCGCCCAGACTACCAGCAGGCGAAGCTCGCGCTCCAGCGCAGCGACCTCAACTCCCGCCTCCAGCGCAACCAGCTCCTGCCCCGCCTCGATCTCGTCGGCAGCTACGGCTACAACGGCCTCGACGAGGACCGCAGCGCCAGCCGCCGCCAGGTGCAGGACAAGGATTACCGCAGCTACAGCTGGGGCGTGGTGATGTCCGTGCCGCTCACCTTCACCACCGAGCGCGGCCGTTACCGCGCCGCCAAGCTCGCGCAGCGCCAGTCCGCCACGCAGCTGGAGCAGGTCGAGCAGGCCATCGTCGTCTCCGTCGGCAACGCCGCCGGCCAGATCGAGACCGCCCAGAAGCGCATCCAGGCCAACCGCCGCGCCCGCGAGCACGCCCAGGCCACGCTCGACGCCGAGGTGAAGCGCCTGCGCGTGGGCCAGAGCAGCACCTTCTTCGTCGCCCAGCAGCAGGAACTCCTCTCCATCGCCGAAGTCCGCGAAGCCGCCGCGATGTCCGACTACCACAAGGCCCTCGCCGAATACGACCGCCAGCTCGGCCAGACCCTCGAGAAGCTGAACATCACGCTCGAAACGCCCAAGTGACCACCCGCTCGCCGGGTGGTCATCCTGAGCCGCAACGCGGCGAAGGATCCTAGGGTTACCCGTAATCGCTCCCCAGGTGGAGCGCACTGACCTCAGTGCGCTGACTTGAGAACCAACCTCTCAGCCACGACTCCATCGTTGATGGCCAACCTCTTTTCTGCATTTTTCCCTCAGCGGGCCTACTAATACTGAGGTTGTATCCTGAATCAGAATCATAGTTTTAGCCAGTGAAGCTCACTTTTAGCAGACTCGCCGCAAAAGTCCTTCAGCAGCGCGACCCCGATGTGAGCCTGACTGGCTTCGCCGGCACGATGCGCAGGCTGCTAGCAGAGTTGGAGGCCGATTCCGAATATGTCTACGCGATCTGGCATCATAACCGTCCAAGGTTTATACCAGATGCCTTCTCAATCGATAGAAGGAAGAAGCAAGTTGTGGTCTATGAGATTGAGGACACGCATCTACTTTCCCTGAAAAAACTTGGTCGCATGATGATGTTCTACTGGTGGCTTGAATATCACTATTGGGACTTACGCGTGCTTATCACAAATCGCTACGGACAGGTCACAAACGAGATTGATCTGCTTAGTTACTTTTACGCGTCTAAATCGCCTGATCCCAAAGTCGTTCGCTCAGATGTTTTGACGAAGGCGCAGCTAAAAACGCTTCAGAAACTTCACCCGCTTATGCAGGAGAAGTTCATCAAGAGCTGTCTCGAAAAAAACAAGAAAGAGAACAGCTTCGGATTTGAACTAAGTCAGAAAAGCAGCAGCGATGCCCGAAGGAATCGCAGTTAACCCGCGGTTCCGACTCCTGTTGAGGCACGTCCACGGCGGAGCGGGTCGCTCCGCCCCACCTCCAAGGTAACAACCACCTCACACCGGTTCGTCTCCATTTGATGCTCCGCAAAAAGACAAAATTGAAGTCCACCGCACCTCAGTCAGCCTCGCCCCCATGGGACTCCTAACCTTCAGCCTCAACGTCACCCTCGACGGTTGCACCGACCACCAGGAGGGAATCGCCGACGAGGAAACCCACGCTTTCTTCACCCGCCTCCTGGACGAGTGCGGGGCGATGCTCTGGGGGCGCGTCACCTACGAGATGATGGAGAGCTACTGGCCGGCGGTCGCCCGCGGCGACCAAGCGGCACCCCCGGCATTGCGCGAATGGGCGGTCAAACTGGAAGCCAAGCCGAAGTATGTGGTGGCGTCGCAGCGAACAGACTTCCCGTGGGCCAACAGCCACCGCCTCGCCGGCGATTTGCGCTCAAACGTGCAGCGACTGAAAGACGCCACGCCGGCCGGCGTGCTCCTCGGCAGCGGAAAACTTGCGGCCGAGTTGGACCGGTTGGATCTGATCGACGAGTATCGGTTCCTGATCCAGCCGAGAATCGCCGGTCACGGCCCGACGCTTTACCAAGGCGGGCTGCCCAGCACGCGGAAGCTCGAGCTGGTCTCGGCGACGCCATTCCGCTGCGGCGCGGTCGCGATGCATTACCGGCGGGCGGGCTGAGCGGGAATCTGAAAGACCCACGTTGTCTCCCGCGGACGCGGGATTCAACGCGGTTACGAGATGTAGGGCGGGGTCTCCCGAACCCCGCCTCTTTCGTTCCTCGCGACTCACCCGAGGCGGGGTTCGGAGACCCCGCCCTACAAAAGTCACACCGGCGCGTCGGCCGACCACTTGAAGACCAGCACGGACAGGCCCGGCAGCGTTAGGCTGAGGGACTGCTCGAAGCCGTCGGACGGGATCGTCGAGGCCGGGCGACCGCCGTGGTTGCCGAAGCCGGCACCGCCGTAGTAGCTGGAATTCGTGTTCAACACCTCGCGCCAGTAGCCCTTGTGCGGCACGCCGACGTGGTAGCGTGTGCGCGTGACGGGCGTGAAGTTGCCCACCACGAGCCAGGCGGTGCGGCCGTCGGCGTCGAAGCGCAGGAAACTGATCGTGCTGTGGTCGCCGTCGTTGCCGTTGACCCAGCGGAAACTCTCGGGCCGGAAATCGGTCGTGCTGAGCGCGGGCTCGCTGAGGTAGAGCCGGTTGAGGTCGCGCACGAGCAGGCGCAGGCCCTCGTGCTCGGGGTGCTGGAGCAGCTGCCACTCGAGGCCGATGTCGTAGTTCCACTCGGAGCGCTGGCCGAACTCGCTGCCCATAAAGAGCAGCTTCTTGCCCGGGTAGGTCCAAACAAAGCCGTAGAGCGCGCGCAGGTTGGCCGCCTTGTCGGCGAGCGTGCCGGCGCCCATCTTGCCCAGCATCGAGCCCTTCAGGTGCACGACCTCGTCGTGCGAATACACCATGATGAACTTCTCCGAATACTGGTAAACCATCCCGAAGGTCAGCTTGTCGTGCGACCACTTGCGGTGCACGGGGTCCTTCTGGAAGTAGAGCAGCGTGTCGTGCATCATGCCCATGTTCCACTTGTAGTCGAAGCCGAGGCCGCCTTCGGACGTCGGGTGGCTGACCTTGGCGAAGGCCGTGGACTCCTCGGCGATCGTGAGCACACCGGGGTAATAGTGATGCACGAGGTCGTTCACCTGCCGCAGGAAGGCGATGGCCTCGATGTTCTCGCGTCCGCCGTAGCGGTTGGGTATCCACTCGCCCTCCTTGCGGGAGTAGTCGAGGTAGAGCATCGAGGCGACGGCGTCCACGCGCAGGCCGTCGATGTGGTAGCGGTCGAGCCACGACAGCGCGCTGGCCACGAGGAAACACCGCACCTCGTGCCGGCCGTAGTTGAAGATCAGCGTGCCCCAGTCCTGGTGCGCGCCGAGCCGCGGGTCGGCGTGCTCGTAGAGATGCGTGCCGTCGAACTCGGCCAGCGCGAAGGCGTCGCGCGGGAAGTGCGCGGGCACCCAGTCCACGATGATGCCGATGCCGCGCTGGTGCAGGTGGTCCACGAAGAACTGGAAGTCCTCCGGCGTGCCCCAGCGGTGCGTGGGCGCGAAGTAGCCCGTGACCTGATAGCCCCACGAGCCGGGGAACGGAAATTCCGCAACCGGCATCACCTCGATGTGGGTGAAGCCCATGTCGGTGACGTAGTCGGCGAGCATCGGCGCCAGCTCGCGGTAGGTGTAGCAGCGGCCGGCCTCGGCGAGGTTGCGTTTCCACGAGCCGAGGTGGACCTCGTAAACGGACATCGGCCGGTCGGGATTGCCGGCCTGCGCGGCGCGGCGGGCCATCCACTCGCCGTCGCCCCAGGTGTGGTGGCGCGGGCTGTGGACGATCGCGGCGTTGTTGGGCGGGCCCTCGAAGCGCGTGCCGTAGGGATCGGTCTTCAGCCGCATGTGGCCGTGGGCGTCCCAGACGGCGAACTTGTAGAGCTCGCCCTCGCCCACGTCGGGCACAAAGAGTTCCCACACGCCCGAGCCGCCGAGCGGGCGCATCGGGTGGTAGCGGGCGTCCCAGCCGTTGAAGTTGCCCACGAGCGACACGCGCGAGGCGGCCGGGGCCCAGACGGCGAACGACGTGCCGGGCACGTCGCCGAGCTTGCGCGGGTGCGCGCCGAGCTTGTCGTAGATGCGGTGCTCGTTGCCCTCGTTGAACAGGTAGAGGTCCTGCTCCGACAGCGTCGGCAGGAACGAGTAGGCGTTATAGACCTGGTGGATGTCGCCCCAGGCCGTCTCGAAGCGCAGCTGGTGGCGGAAATTTTTCTTTCCCGGGATGAACACCTCGAAGAAGCCCTCGTCGGCGAGCTTGTCCATCGGCCACGCGGGCTGGCCGGGGGCGTCGAGCTCGATCACGGAGCACTTCGCGGCGTCGCGACGGAAGGCGCGGACGACCACGCCGGCTTTGCGCTTCACCTTCGCCGGGTGCATGCCGAGCCACCCGTGCGGGTTGGCCTGATGATTGTGCAGGAAGGCCTTGAGCTCTGATTCCGGGATAATCACGGGGAGAAGGCCTTCACTCTGTCCCGCCCGCCGCACGCGTCTAGCCGAAAGGAGCGGGCGTTGGCTTGGTTGTAGGGCGGGGTGGCCCCCCCCCCCCCGTGGTGGGACCTGGGATAGGCGACAACGGCGGGGGGGGGGACCCCCCCCCACCAAAAACACCGCCCAGGCATCTGA
>CBINOW010000174.1:0-8227 GCA_966252395.1 uncultured Oleiharenicola sp.
CCGTCGGCGCCACCAAGGGCTCGATGCTCAGCGTCAGCCTCGTGGCCAACACCGATCTCAAGAACGTCGAGCAGTTCCGCCAGATGGTCGTTGCCGAGCGCAACGGCACCATCATCCGCCTTGAGGACGTGGCCGACGTCGTGCTCGGCGCCGAGAGCTACGACGAGGAGGTCCGCTTCGGCGGCCAGACCGCCACCTTCATGGGCCTCTGGGTGCTGCCCAGCGAGAGCACTGTCGAGGTCATCCAGCGCGTGCGCGACACTTTCCCGGAGATTCAGGCCAGCCTGCCCGCCGGCCTGAACGGCACGATCGCCTACGACGCCAGCAAATACATCGAGGACGCGCTCAGCGAGATCGTGAAAACCCTCACCGAGACGCTGCTCATTGTCACCATCGTGATCTTCCTCTTCATGGGTTCGCTCCGGTCGGTGTTCATCCCGATCGTGGCGATGCCGCTGTCGCTGGTGGGCGCCATGGCGCTCATGCTGGCCTTCGGCTTCACCATCAACCTGCTGACCCTGCTGGCCATCGTGCTCGCGGTGGGCATCGTGGTGGACGACGCCATCGTGGTCGTGGAGAACGTCGAGCGCCACATCCGCGAGGGCCTCACCTCCGTTGAGGCCGCCATCCAGGGCGCTCGCGAACTGGTCGGCCCTGTCATTTCGATGACGATCACGCTTGCGGCTGTATATGCGCCGATCGCTTTCCAGGGCGGCCTCACCGGCGCGCTCTTCCGCGAGTTCGCCATGACGCTCGCCGGCGCCGTAGCCGTCTCGGGCTTTGTCGCGCTCACGCTCTCGCCCATGATGAGCGCCTACATGCTCAAGGGTGGCGACGCCGAGGAGAAGGGCCTCACGGGCACCATTAACCACCTCTTCGACCGCATCCGCAACCGTTACGAGAAGATGATCGGCGCCAGCCTCGGCTGGGTGCCGGTCACGCTGACCGCGGCTTTCCTGTTCTCGCTCCTGCTCGTGCCCTTTTTCATGATGGCGCAGCAGGAACTGGCCCCCAAGGAGGACCAGGGCGTCGTGTTCAGCCTGATGATCCCGTCGCCCACCGCGACGATCGACCAGAACGTCATCTACGCGAAGGAAGTGCAGAAGATGTTTGAGAAGGTGCCGGAATACACGCAGTCCTTCCAGATTACTGGCGCGCGGTTCGGCTTCTCCGGCATCCTGCTGAAGCCCTGGTCGGAGCGCTCCCGCAACTCCCTGCAGATCGAGCAGGAACTGCAGGGGCCCGCCGCGGCCATCCCGGGCATTAACGTGGTCATCACCACGCCCGATCCGTTGCCCTCCGGTGGATCGATGCCCATCGATTTCGTCGTCCGCTCCACCGCCGATCACAAGGAGATGGAGGAATTCGCGCAGAAGCTCGCGCTGTTTGCCAACACCGAGGCCAACGCCGGTGGCGGGGCGCCGACCTTCTACTTCGCCGACACCGATCTCCGCTTCGACCTTCCGCAGGTCGAGATCGAGATCGACAAGGACAAGGTCGCCGCGATGGGCCTGAACCTCACCGACGTGGCCCGCGACCTCGGCTCCATGCTCGGCGGCGGCTACGTGAACCGCTTCGTCAACGACGGCCGCAGCTACCGCGTCATCCCGCAGGTCGAGCGAGGCCAGCGTCTGAACGCCGAGCAGTTGCTCGACTACCACGTCCGCGGCCCGCAGGGGCAGCTGATCCCGCTCTCCACCATCGCGACGCTCAAGGAAACGGTGCAGCCCCGCACGCTCAACCGCTTCCAGCAGCTCAACTCCATCAAGATCCAGGGCGTGGGCCCGAGTGTGGACGCGGCGCTCAAAAAGCTCGAGGCCAAGGCCAAGGAGATCCTCCCGGCCGGCTACTCGATCGACTACGGCGGCCAGTCCCGCCAGCTCCGCTACGAAGGCGACGCCCTCTGGTCGGCCGGCGCGCTCGCGCTGATCCTGATCTTCCTCGTGCTGGCGGCGCAGTTCAACAGCTTCCGCGATCCGTTCATCATTCTGTTCGGCTCGGTGCCGCTGGCCCTCGTCGGCGCGATGCTGCCGATCTTCCTCTGGAAGACCTCGCTCAACATCTACTCGCAGATCGGCCTGATCACGCTGGTCGGCCTCATCGCCAAGAACGGCATCCTGATCGTGGAGTTTGCCAACGGCCTCCAGGAACAGGGCGTCGCCAAGCGCGAGGCCATCCGTCGCGCCGCGGCCACCCGCCTGCGGCCGGTGCTCATGACCTCCGCGGCCACGGTTTTCGGCCACATCATGCTGATCTTCGTGAACGGCCCCGGCGCCGCCGCCCGTAACAGCATCGGCTGGGTGCTCGTCGTCGGCATGGCCGTCGGCACGCTCTTCACCCTCTACGTGGTGCCCGCCTTCTACATGCTCATCGCCAAGGATCACGCCAAGGCGCATGTGCCGGTCGTCACGCCCCCGCCGCTCCCTGCCGAGCCGGCCCTTGCCAAATAATCCAGTCCTGCTTCCATGAAACCTTTCATGCGCCCGTCCAAACTCCTCCTTGTGGTGGCGAGCCTGCTCTCCGCCCTCCCGGCCGTCGCCCAGCTCAACGACGGCAAGCCCGATCCGGATTTCACCGTCCCGGAGCGCCTCGATCTGAACTACGCGCTCGCCTACGCGCTGGATAACAACTTCGCCATCCGCCAGGCGAAGGAGCGCATCCGCCAGCAGGAGGGCATCGTGCTGGAGGTCCGCTCCGCGCAGATCCCCAACGTCTCCGCCGGGGCCGGCTACCAGCGCAACTCCGACAACACCTCCTCCAACGGCCGCAACGAGGCCTGGTCGGTGGACATCACCGCCCGCCAGGTGCTCTATGCCGGCGGCGGCGTGACGGCCAGCGTCAAGAGCCAGCAGCTGGCCCTCGACGCGGCCGTGCTTTCGCTGCGCGCCGTCATCAACGACGCCCTGCTCGGCGTTCGCACCCGTTTCTACACCGTGCTGCTCAACCGCGAGCGCATCAAGGTGCAGGAGCAGAACATCGAGCTTCTGCAGCGCCAGCTCCAGGACGTGAAGAACCGCTACGAGGCCGGCACCGTTTCCAACTTCGAGGTCCTCCGCGCCGAGGTCGCCTTGGCCAACGCGCAGCCCGCGCTCATCACCGCCCGCAACGATTACCGCATCGCCATCGAGGAGCTGCGCCAGGCCATCGGCTATGTCGCAGGCAGCGAGGCCAACATTACGCGGGTCCCGGATTTTCTCGGCACCCTGGAGTTCAATCCCGCGAGCTTCGAGCTGCGCTCCTCGCTGAGCACGGCCAAGGCTGAGCGGCCCGACCTGCAGCGCCTCGCCAAGTTGACGGAAGCCGCGGAGCAGCGTGTCACCTCCAGCCGCTCCGGTTATCTGCCCACGGTTTCCGCCTTCGGCTCCTACGACTGGCGCCAGGCCCCGCTCTCCAGCAACCGCTCCTCGCTCGACGGCTGGACCGTCGGCGTGCAGTCCAGCTGGGATGTTTTCGACGGTCGCGCCACCGCCGGTCGCGTGGCCCAGGCCCGCTCGGTCCTGGAGCAGAACCGGCTCGCCTTTGCCGAGGCCCAGCTGAACGTGGAGGTCGAGGTCCGCCGGGCGATTTCCTCCTTCCAGGAATCCACCGAGCTGGCCGAAGCCTCCAAGCGGGTTGTCGAACAGGCCGAGGAGGCCGTGCGTCTGGCCAATGCCCGCTATTCCGCCGGCACCGCCACCCAGCTTGATGTGCTGACCTCCCAGGTCGATCTCACGACGGCCCGCCTCAACCAGTTGCAGGCCTACTACCGTTACAACATCTCCGTCGCTTCGGTTCGCAACGCCATGGGTCTGGGCGACGAGGCGACTCCGGTGGGCGAACTCAAGTATCCCTGAAAGCCCCCGGGGCCGCGCGATTCGGGCCGCCCTCGGGCGGCCTTTTTTCTTCGCGGCAGCGGGCAACTTTGACCACGTTCCTGTGTCGTAATCGCACCGCATGAAGTTTGTCCGTCTTCTGCTTGTCCTTTCGGGAGTTGTCCTCGCGGTCGGCGCCGTCGTCCTAGGCTTGGCGCTGACTCCTTCGGTTCAGCGTTGGGCCGTGCTCCGTGCCGTGCGCGATGTGCCCGGTCTCAAGCTCGAGCTTGGCGGGATTTCCGCCGGCATTTCCGGGGTCACGGCAACGGGGGTGAAGGCGGTGCATGCAGGCCTGCCGGTCAGCGTTGAGCGCCTGGAGGCGGAGTTTTCCCCTTTAAAGTATGTCTTCGGGCGGCATCTGGAGATCCGCCGCCTGAAGATCACCGGGCTGCACGTGGATGCCAGCGCGGTCTCCCGCACCAAGGCCGAGGCGGCCGCGGCCGGGGCGCCCGCCGCCGCCCCCGGGATGCTGGCCCGTCTGGAGCTGCCTTTCGATCTCACGCTCGGGGAGGTGCGTATTGAGGGCAGGGCCCTGCTGCCCGCCAAGTCCGCCCAAAAGCCGGTGGAGGCAAGTTACACGGTCACCGGTGGCAAGTTCGCACCCGGACAGGAAGGTGCGCTCCAGCTCGACGCCCGTCTGAGCAACCCGGCGGATGGGGCCGGCGTCCACTCGCTGCATGCGCAGGCCGGTCTGCGCGCCACGCTGACCGCCCAGCGTCGTTTCAACAAGATCAGCCTGACCACGCTGGTGGATGCCGAGGGTCCGGCCCTCGCCAGCCCCAGCCAGCTCAAGGTCGGGGCCGAGGTCTACCAGGCCACGGGGGGAGAGAACTACGAGGTCACGGTCAGCACGCTGCTGCAGGGACGGGCCGAGAACGCCCTGATCCTCCGCGCCCGTCTGCCGGCGGGCACACAGCGTTACGAGGGCGACTGGGCTCTGAAGGCGCGCACGGCGCAGTTGCAGCCTTTCATGCTCAGCGGACTGCTGCCGGATTTCGAGGCGAACGGCGACGGACGGTTTGCCTTCGACGCCATGGCCCGGAATTTCGTCGTCGAGGGTGGCCTGGAAGGACGCGTCAGCCGCCTCGAGGCGATCGATCCGGCCTGGCGCGCTTTCGGCAGCCTGAAGATCAACACTGATTTCGATGTCAGCCAGCAGGGTGGGATGCTCGACCTGCGCCGGTTCAAGGCCTCGGTGTCGGGAGACAGCCCCGTGTTCGAGGTGCACAGCACCACGCCGATCCGCTACGACCTCGCCAAGGGAGCCTTGCTCGCCAACGGCGTCGGGGCCGATGCGCTGTTGCGCGTGCACTTGCGGGGTCTGCCTCTCGAATGGGTGCGGCCCTTCGTCAAGACAGTGGATGTGTCCGGCGGACTGGTGACCGGTCAGCTGGATTTGCTGCGCTCCTCGGCGGGCGGCACCGATGCGGCCGCGCGCGGGCAGTTGCAGGTGAACGAGCTGACGCTTGTCCGCGAGGGTCGGGCGCTTCTCACCAAGGCGGCCGTCACCGCCCGCATCGAGTCCAAGCTCGCCGGGGACGTGATCAGCGCGCCGGTGGTTGAGCTGACCGTCAAGACTCCCGCGGGCGACGATTTCAATTTTGCAGGCCGTTTCTCCACGCAGACCGGGGTGGATGGGCCGCTGGAGCTCGGGGGCAAGTTCAGTTTCCAGACCCCGAAATTGTTGGAGCGCTGGCTGCCCGGGGCCCCGGTCACGGCGCAGGCCGAACTCGGCGTGACCCTGCGCGGCAACACGGTCGAGCTTCAGCCCTGGCGCATCGATGTCCGGCAAGGCCCCGGGCGCGCGTTGCTCGATGCCACGATTTTGCAGGCTTTTTCCCTGGATCTGAAAACTCACGCCGTGGCTGCGCCCGAGCCGTCCCGCCCGGTGGCGCGTCTCGCGGTGGGCCGTGTGCCGCTCGCGGCGCTGCAGCTGACCCAGCCCGGGGCGGTGCTGGGCGGTTACCTGCAACAGGCCGATTTCGAGGTCATCGCCGCATCCGGTCTGGTCACCCTGCGTTCGGTTGCGCCGCTGCGCCTTTCCGAGGTCGTGCTCACGCAGAACCGCCAGACGATGCTCACTGGCCTCACGCTCGAAGCGCAGCCGGTCGTCGAATACGCCGGTCCGGGCTCCCTCGCGTTGCGCACGGGCGATATTGCCGTGCGCAGCGGGACCACGCCGGTGCTGACCGTCAAATGCGACGTGGTGCAGACGCCCGGCCAGGACACGCAGGCCGTGGCCAGTTTCACCATCGAGGTGCCGGCTTTGGTCGCCCAACCGCTCTTCGCCGGGGCCCAGGGCGTCAGCGCGGGCCGCGCCAGCGGCGAGGTCCGCGCCGCGGTTGGGGTGCACAGCCAGCTTGAGGCCCGGTTGACCCTCAACGGCCTCGTCATGGCCGACAGCGGTCGCAGCCTGCCCGTGGCCAACATCGGATTTCGCGGACGCGTCCAAGACAATGGCGCCGCCGTGATTCAGGTGCCGCTGCTGCTCGACAACGCGGGCCTGCGCTCCGACCTGAATTTCGCGCTCGAACTCACGCCGCTCGGCCGGGGCTACTCGGTTGATGGGCGCCTGAGCGGCCAGCAGGTGGAACTGGAGGACCTGCTGGGCGTGCTCGCGGTGTTCTCCGCTGCGGCGGCTCCGGACTCGGGCGACAAACCCGTGACAGCCGGCGCGGTGCAGCCGGATACGGTCGCGGCCTGGTCGCGTTTCAGCGGTCACCTCGGGCTCGACGTTAAATCGGTCACCCGTGGCAAGGAGTGGGCCATGACCGACCTGACCGGCGCGGTGGCGATCGAGCCCTCGCTGGTCACCCTGCAAAAACTCGAGGCGGCGTTCAGCGAGACGAGCCGGCTCGCGGCCAAGCTGGAGCTGCGTTTCACCGGCGGACCGATGCCCTACCGTCTGACGGGTGACTACTCGCTCAACGAGTTCGACGCCGGGAAGCTCTTCCGGGCCATCGAGGCCACCAAGGCGCCCACCGTGGAGGGACTGTTCAACATTTCCGGCCGTTTCGCCGGCAACGGCGAGACCCCGCAACGCGCCATCGACCGGGTGCAGGGCGAGTTTCAGCTCACCAGCCGGCAGGGCGTCTTCCGCGGCCTGCAGCGGGCAACGGGCAAGCTTTCGATGACCTCCAAGGCGGTCGAGCTGGGCGCGTCCGTGCTCGGCTCGATCCTCGGCTCCGACAAGGCCGTGCGCACGGCCGAGAAGGTCGCCGGCCAAGCCTACTTCGTGGACCAACTCGCGCAAAGCCTCGGTGAGTTCAACTACGACCTGCTCAGCGTGAAGCTTTCCCGCGATGAGCTGCTCAACATGAATCTCGAGGACATCAGCCTGGTTTCCCCCGAGATCCGGCTCAACGGCCGGGGCAGCGTCAGCTACGTCGTCGGCCAGCCGCTGCTCGAGCAGCCGCTCAGCGCCTCGCTCAACATTTCCAGTCGCGGCAAGGTCGAGCAACTGCTTGGGAAATTGCGTCTCCTCGACACGACGAAGGACGAACTCGGCTACAGCCGGGCCAAGGAACCGGTGGTTGTCGGCGGCACGTTGGCCAAGCCGGACGCGAGCGCTTTCTTCACCAAGATGGCGGCCTCCCGGATCGCCGACTTCCTCGACATGGAGAACTGAACCGGCTCTTGCCCCGGCTTGGCCGGGTGGGGTGTGGGAGCGTGCTCGCACGCGACACGAAGCCGTCGCGAGCAAGCTCGCTCCCACAAGTCGGACCAAGTGTGATTGCGCAAATGCCCCGGAGCTTGCTCCGGGGATCTTTTACTGTGGCCGCGCTTGTGTCCCGCTCCGGCGGGGCGAAAGCATGGTTCGTGACAGATCAATTTTCGCGGCGCACTGTTAGAGCGATTTCGTCTTTGCGAAGCGCAATGATGCGGCAAAGGTGCGTCCGATGAACACGCGTATTTTTGGCAAGACGGGCAGGGTGGTGGGGGAAGTCGGTCTCGGCTGCTGGCAGATCGGCGGCAACTGGGGCGATGTGTCCGACGACACCGCGCTGGCCATCCTGCGCACCGCTTACGAACAGGGCACGACCTTCTTCGACACGGCCGACGTCTATGGCGGCGGCCGGAGTGAGACGCTCATCGGGAAGTTCCTCCGCGAAACCAAGGCGCGCGACCGGCTCTTCATTGCGACGAAGCTCGGCCGCCGTGGCGATCCGGGCTGGCCGGCGAACTTTACCCGCGAGGTCATCCGGAAGCACACCGAAGATTCGCTGAAGAACCTCGGCATCGATGCGCTCGACCTGACCCAGTTCCACTGCATCCCGCCCGAGGTGCTGATGCGCGGCGAGGTCTTCGGGTGGCTTGAGGAGCTGAAGCGCGAGGGCAAGATCAAGGCCTACGGTGCCAGCGTCGAGGCGATGGAC
>CBINOW010000175.1:0-8181 GCA_966252395.1 uncultured Oleiharenicola sp.
CACGAGCTGGCCCGCCGAATAGGTGGTGCTGATGGACTGGAGGATCGCCGGCAGTTGCAGACCGAGCAGCACAAACGCCAGGCCGTTGAGCCAGAACAGAACGGCGCTCCAGACGTTCCACGTCGTTTGGCGGGTCAGCGCGTCCATGCGCAACGGATCGCGCCAGCCTGCGTAGAGGCCCGCGGCCACCACCGCGAGGATGCTGGAGAGATTCAGCGCCGTGGCCGCAAGGTAGGCCGCGTAGGGCGTGAGCAGCGAAATGGTGGTCTCAAGCAGGGCGTCGGCGCCGTGGATGCGCAGCAGCAGGTCGCGGAGTTTGCCGACCAGCCAGCTGACGGCGAGGCCAAGGGCCAGGCCGCCGACGGCCAGAACGACGAAGTCGAGAGTCGCGGCGCGCAGGGAAAAGGAACCCACGGCCACGGCGCCGAGCGCGAACTTGAAGGCCACGAGGCCGGTCGCGTCATTCATCAGGCTTTCGCCGTTGAGGACAGCGGTGAGCCGGGGCGGAACTTTCAGGCGTTGCGTGATCGCGCCGACCGCGACGGCATCGGTGGGGGACACGACGGCACCGAGCGCGAAAGCCATGGCGAGCGGCAGGCCGGGCACCAGCCAATAGGCGACAAAGCCGACCGCCAGCGTGGTGAACACGACCAACCCGGTGGCCAGTGTGAAGATCGGCCGCTTGGCCGCCCAAAAATCCCGCAGCGGCATCAGCCACCCGTCGGAAAACAGCAGCGGTGGCACGAAACAGAGGAAGAAGAAGCCGGGATCGAGTTCGATCCGAGGGAACGGCGTCCAGAATCCCACGAGTCCGGCCCCGACCACGTAGGTGATCGGCAGCGGCCAGGGCAGGCGACGGCCGAAGACGCTCAGCGCGGCGAGCAGCAGGAGCAGGAGGAGGGCATTTTCAAAACCGGCCACCGTGGGAAGCTGGCGGGCTTTGCGGGGGAGGGGAAGCGCGGAGTGGGCGCATCCGAGCGCGGGCTCCACCCCGCAATTCCGTTTGCGCGAGGAAGGGGCGCGACTAGCTTGCGCGCATGAGTGATTTTGCCCCTGCTGCCGAAGTTGCCGCCGTTCGCGACGCGCTCGCCCGCCTGAAGACCAACATGCGCCTGACGATCAAGGGCAAAGACGAGGTCATTGACCAGGCCCTTGTCTGCTTGTTGGCGGGCGGCCACCTGCTGATTGAGGATCTGCCCGGCGTTGGGAAGACCACACTGGCCTATTCGCTGGCCCGCTCGATGGACTGCGGGTTCTCGCGCATCCAGTTCACCAGCGACCTGCTGCCGACGGACGTGACCGGCGTCTCCATCTACGACGAGAACGTCAAGGAGTTCGTTTTCAAGCCCGGTCCGGTTTTCGCCAATGTTGTGCTAGCCGACGAGATCAACCGCGCCACGCCCAAGACCCAGTCGGCGCTGCTCGAGGTGATGGACCGCAGCAAGGTGACGGTGGATGGTGAGGCCCACGCGGTCGGCACGCCGTTCATGGTGGTGGCGACGCAGAACCCGGTGGACTACGAGGGCACGTTCCCGCTGCCCGAGAGCCAGATGGACCGCTTTCTCATGCGCCTGCAGATGGGTTACCCGCAGCCGGGGGACGAGCTGCAGATCCTGCGCACGCCGAAGCTCGGTTACGACGCCATCGCGCTCAATCCCGTCGTGACGCGTTCCGACGTGCTCAAGATGCAGGCGCTGGCCGGCAAGGTCTTCGTGGAGGACAGCGTGCTCGATTACATCCTGAAGATCATCACCGCGACGCGCACCGAGGCGGAGTTCAAGGCCGGCGTGAGCGTGCGTGGCGGACTGGCGTTGCGCATCGCGGCGCAGGCCCGGGCGCTGCTGCTGGGCCGCGATTTCGTGATCCCCGAAGACGTGCAGGAGTCCGCCGGCCCCGTGCTGGCGCACCGCCTCTCGCTGGCGAGGCAGACGTCCGACGCGATGGAGGAGCGCCGCACCGTGCTGGCCGCGCTGCGACGGATCATCAACGCGGTGCCGATCCCGGAGTGACGGGGAAAATTCCAGACGCCAAAGGTCCAAACGCCACAGAGACTCCAATGTCGAATTTCGAGTGTGGCGGTTCAGCGCTATTTGGATTTTGGCCATTGGCGTTTGGGATTTGTCGAGGTGAGTCATGAATTCCACGACATCAGTCATCACCCCCCCGAGCCTCGACTGGGACGGCCCCGGCGCCCCGGCGCGGGCGCGCGATGAACTCACGTGGCACCGGGTGGTGTGGGCGCTGGTGTTCCCTAGGAAACGGCATCGCATCGCACTGACGGTGCCGGGTCTCTTCCTGATGGCGCTCGCCCTCGGCATCGGCACGGCGGCCTACAACACGGCGAGCAACATTCTGTTCATCACGCTCTCGCTCCTGCTCGCCTGCCTGCTGCTGAGCGGCCTGCTGTCGTGGTTCAACTTCATGAACCTGAGCTGGCGCTTGCGTCCGCCTGGACCGTGGCGTGCCGGGCACGAGACAATCGTCACCGTCGAGGTGCGCAACGCGAAGCGTTGGCTCCCGACCTACAGCCTCTGGTTCGAGCTGGCTACGCAGCCGCGCCGCATCCCCGAACCCGAGCCGACCGGGCGTGAGCTGAAGATGCGCGAGATCCTCGCGGCGGCGGAGAAACACATCACGCGCGGGCGCGTCCACCTGCGCGAGCGCATCGAGGCCGGCGGCGGGGCCGCGCTCGAGTGGGTCGTCAAACCCACCCGCCGAGGCGAGGCGCGGGTGGAGCTGACCTCGGTCGGCTCGCTGTTCCCCTTTGGTTTCCTGCGCAAGAACCTCGGCACCGACGCCGCCCGTCCGGTGCTCATCTGGCCGGCGCAGGTGGAATACGAGTGGAACGGCGGCACCGCTGCGCATTCCGGCACCCAGGGCCAGCGCACCAGCCGTGCGGGCACGGGTGACGATCTGCTGGCGCTCCGCAAATACCAGCTCGGCGACTCGCACCGGCTCATCCACTGGAAGGCGAGCGCCCGGCTCGGGCAGATGATGGTGCGGCAGTTCGCGGCCGAGAGCCACGACGGCTTCGTGCTGAGTGTGGACGCCTCGGCCGATCTCTGGCCCCGGCCTGAGCAGTTTGAACTGCTGTGCAGTCTGGCTGGCACGATGGCGGAAGACCTGTTCGCCGCCGGACGACTGAAAGCCGTCGGTGTCGTCGGCACATCGTGGCGCGAGACGCGGCGTTTGCGCGATGTGGAGGCCTGGCTGGATGATTTGGCCCGGCTGGAGCCGGCTGGAAAGGAAGGCGGTCCCGTATCCGCGGGATCACCCCGCGAAAATCAAGCATCGCGGGGTGGGGGCACCCCGCCTCCAAGCAATCAACACAACCTGATCACCTTCGCGCCCGACGGGGCGCGGGGCGTGGTTGCCTTGGTCAATGGCCGCAAAACCGCGTCAGCTTAACCTCGACGAGCTCCTGCGGCTCAAGTGGCTCCTCGGCGGGGCCACGGCGCTCGTGTCGGTGTGGACCGTGTTCTTCCTCGACATCGAGGCGCTCGGGCTGGTCGCGCTGGTCAGCGCGGCGATCGGAGCGGTGCTGGTCTGCCCGGGCCTGCCGGCGCGGATTCCTGCGCTGGCGTGGAAACTCGCGGTGCCGGCAATCATCGTGACGCTGGCGTTGGACGCGTATTTCAGCCCCGATACGCTTCCGGTGCTCATCCGGTTGGCGATCCTCCTGGTCCTTTACCGGGCGCTGGGTTACCGGCGCAAACGCGAGGACCTGCAGCTGCTCGTGCTGGGCCTGTTCCTCATCGTGGTGGCCGGCGTGCTCACGGTTGCGGTGGAGTTCGCGTTCCTATTGCTGGTCTTCACGGCCTGCGCGCTGGGTTTCCTGTTTGTCATCAATCTGGTAGACGCCTCGGGCACCGGTGCGGTGCGGACGGCGGAGGCGGAGACGGCGTGGACGCGCATCGGTTGGCGGCGGTTTGTCGCGCGCCTTCGCGAGGTGGCAGATTGGCGCATGTTGGCGTTCGCTTCCGCGCTGTTCGTGGCAGTCGTGGCGATGTCGGGCCTGCTCTTTTTGGTCATCCCGCGTTTCGAGCTGGCGAGCGGCTTCTTCCTCGACCGCTACATCACGCGCAAGAGCCGGTCGGGATTCACGGATACGGTTCGGTTTGGCGACGTCACCGAATTGATCAAAGACGAGCGGATCGCGATGCGCGTGGACCTGACGGATGCCAGCGGTATTCGCGAGGAGCCTTACTGGCGGCTGGTGTCGCTCGACGAATACACGCCCGAGGGCTTCAAGGTTTCCACCGGCCTCAAGAACGAGCTGCTCCGCAGCGAGCGCGTGCAGCAACAGGTCCAGGGCCGCCCGATGGGGCGGCGCGTGGATGAAGCCGGCGGAGTCTGGACCTTCTATGTCGAACCGGGCGTTAGCCGCTACCTGCCGCTGCCCGGCAGCTTCGGGTTCCTGCGCCTGCGCGACCAGACCCCGTTGCAGCAAAGCCCGGCGCATCGCATCGTGGCGCTGCGCACGGAGCCGATGACGATGACGGCTTTCCAACTCGAACGCGTGGATCTCGGCGCGCAGGTCGCCGACGCGCAGCTGCCCTCGCTGCTGCGGCAGCCCGAGCTGACGGAGGCGCAGGCGGGCCAGCGGAACCGCTACAACCCGCACCTCGCGCTGCGCGGCCCGCAGGGCGAGGCCAACACCGCCGTGCTGCGAAGGATTCTCGGGGAGATCACCGGTGGCGCGGACCTGCCGGCGGCGGAGTTCGCCCGCCGCGCGACCGATTGGCTGCGCGCCAAGCACGCCTATTCGCTGTCGGTGCGCATTCCGCCGGGATCGGGGGATGACATCGTGCGCTGGCTCGATTCCAACGAACCGGGGTTCTGCGAGTATTTCGCCGCGGGATTCACCGTGCTGGCCCGGGCGGCCGGACACCCGGCGCGCGTCGTGGCGGGTTTCCACGGTGGCTCGCTCAATGCCTTTGAAAATTACTACATGGTGAAAAACTCGAACGCCCATGCCTGGGCCGAGATCCACGACGGTCGCAACTTCTGGCTGCGCGCGGACCCCACGCCGGGCGGCGGGGCGGCGGCCGCGTTGCAGGCGCTGGCCGGCAGCGAACAGCAGGCGCTCGATGGCAGCTGGTCGGCGCGCATGGACAGCCTGCGGGTGCTTTGGTATCGGCGCATCGTCAACTTCGACTCGCGCCAGCAGGTGCAGATGATCGAGCAGGTGAAGACCTTCACGGCCGGTTCGGGCCTGGCACTCCGAGCTTGGGCCGACGACCTGGCGCGGCGGGTGAAGGCGTGGATTGCGCGGCCTTGGGATTTTGGTCGGCTGGCCCGGCTCGGGCTGGTCGCCGTTTCACTGATCGCCCTCGCCTGGTTGGCCGGGCGCCTGGGCGTCTGGGCTTGGCGACGGTGGCGTCGCGGCGGAAACGCGGCCGGTTACGATCCCGTGCGCCAGACGGCCGGGCGATGGCTGGGCCGGCTGCGCCAGCCGACGGAGGCCGGAGAGCGGAGGCCGGAGACCGGGGAAGTGGTGCGCGAACTGCAGCGCCTGCGTTACGGCCGCCGCGAGACCTGGCCGGAGCCGCGCGCGGTTTTCAAGCGAGCCCGGCAGGTCAGGCGGACGGTGGGGCGCGGACTCCGCTCCGCGCCGCGATGACATCATGGCTCCCAAACGAAGGGCCATAGCGCAGGATTGGAAACAAGACCTGCCCGGACGGGATTGAGCCGAATATAGTCTGCCTTTTCACGGTGGCTTTCATGATTTCGCAACCGATGGTCGAAGTAGTCCCGCTGCCACTTGAGCTTGTGCTGTTTCGCGAGGTAGTGCTTCCAAGAACGGACCACTTGCTCGACGGACTCGACTTTCGGGAATGAAATCAGCGCATGAACGTGGTCGGGCATGAGCAGCATCAAATGCACATGCCATCGTGCTTGCTGGTGATAAAAGGCGGTGGCTTAGAAAATGGCTTGGGCGGCCACAGGGTGACAGAATTGATTCTCACCCCGCTGAAGCGCGCAGATTGTAATGAAGAAGATCGGGTTGCCCTCCACCCAGCCCGGAATTGCGTGAGGAAGAAATTTGCGCTTGGGAAGACTCATCGCAGCGGCGCGGAGCGGAGTCCGCGCCCCACCTTTTATTACCGCATGCTCAGGTTGACCGGTTGGCTGACCGGGCGGTCCTGTTTTTCCTTCCAGGCACGCAGGATGGCGCCGACGACGGGGCCCGCGTAGGTGCCGCCGCCAAAATTGTTGTCGTCTTCCGCGCCCTCCAGCACGACGGCCACGGCCACGCGGGGATTTTCCACGGGTGCGAACGCGACGACCCAGGCCATGTCCTTGCGGCCGAGCTGAGCGGTGCCGGTCTTGGCGGCGCCGCGCAGGCCGTCCACGCGGGCGAGTTTGCCACTGCCGATCTGATAGCACTGCTCCATGCCCTCGAGCACGGCGTTGTAGTCGGCGGGCGGCAGTCCGATGGGCTCGGTGCGCTGCACGGGGCGGCGCGCGTCATGCAGAATGGTGGGCTTGGTTTCGGTTTGGCCGCGGGCGAAGGATGCGACCATGCAGGCGGCCTGCAGCGGGGTGATGAGCGTGTCGCCTTGGCCGATGGCAATGTTGGCGGTATCACCTTCACGCCAAGTGCCGCCGTCCAATCCATAGCGTTTCCAATTTTCCGCGCGCCAGGCGGGATCGGCGACGTGGGGGCTGCGGAACTCGTGCGGCAGCTCAATGCCGGTCGGATGATTGAAGCCGAACCGTTTGGCCTCGGCGGCGATCAGGTTGGCGCCGATTTCCGTGCCAAATTTGTAGAAGAAGACGTTGCAGGAATCGCGGATCGCGCCGCGCACGTCGCGTTCGCCGTGGCCGTGGCGGTTGTGGCAGGGAAACCGCCGGTTGCCGACCTGATAGAATCCCGGACAAAGCACGTGCCCCGTGGCCGCGTCGAGCGCGCCGGAGCGCAAGCTGGCGAGGGCGGTGATGATCTTGAAGGTGGAACCGGGGGGATACTGGCCTTGGATGGCGCGGTTGAGCCAGCCGCCGGACTCCTCGATGGCCCTTGCCTCGTCGTGCGTGAGGCGCGGCACGAAAAGATTGAGATCGTAGTCGGGCTTCGAGACGAGGGCGAGCACCTCGCCGGTGCGGATGTCGAGGGCGACGGCGGCGCCGGTGCGGTCCTTGCCCTCGCCGTCCTTCATGGCGGCCTCGGCGGCCTGCTGCAGGTCAATGTCGAGGCTGGTGTTGATGTTCCGACCCTGCACAGGCATGCGCTTCTCGATCGCGCCGGGCATCTTGTAGCCGGCGGGGTCCACCAGGTAGATGGCGCCGCCCGCTTCGCCCTCGAGCGTGGTGTCGAAGATCTTCTCCAGTCCGGTGCGGCCGACCGAGCCCTTCATCTTGAAGGTGAGCAGGTCCTCGCCGGGGAAGTCCTCGGCCTCAGGGTTGTTGTTGATGCCGACGTAGCCGAGCGTGTGGGCGGCAGCGGAACCGTAAGGATAGTAGCGCGTGCTCGAGGTGTAAACCTGCAGGGGAGAGTTGACCGGCAGGCGCTCGATCAGCCGGGCGTATTCCTCCGGCGCGAGGTCGTCGAGCAGCACGTAGGGCAGCAGCAGCATCTGGTTG
This sequence comes from uncultured Oleiharenicola sp., assembly GCA_966252395.1. GTDB lineage: Bacteria > Verrucomicrobiota > Verrucomicrobiia > Opitutales > Opitutaceae > Lacunisphaera. The sequence goes on from CBINOW010000175.1 coordinate 7,585, forward strand.
ATGTGCCGGTTGAGGTCGGCCGCGCGGACCTTTTCCTGCCGGCCGAGGATGAAGTTGACCTGGTCGAGATAGCGCTGGGCGACGCTGGTGCGGGCCAAGCGCAGCCGCTGGTCGTAGTTCGGGCGGTCCTCCTCGGGCAGCGACTCGAAGTTGCGGGCGATGGTGCGTTGTTCTTTGACGAACTCGCGGCGCAGTTCCGCCAGGTCGAGCACCACGGAAAAGCGCGGACGGTTGCCCACGAGGAGCCGGCCCTCACGGTCGTAGATGTTGCCGCGCGGGCCGGGTGCGATCACGCGCCGGAGGTTCTGCAGGCGCTCGCGCTCGGCGTATTTGCCGCTGGTCAGGAGCTGGCGGTAAACGAGGCCCCCGGTGAGCACCACCACCATGACAATGACCGCGCCGTAGAAGACCAGCAGGCGCGGGTTGCGGTGGGTGCGACGTTCGATGAGGCGGCTCATTCCGGAAAAATCTCAGACTCCAGGACTCCAAAAGCCAAAGAAAACGGAGAATAACGAAAACCGAACCGCAAATTTAGAATCGGCAAGCATCCTGTTTGGCGTCTGACCGCTGGCGTTTGGGATTTGCCCGCGTCAGCGG
>CBINOW010000176.1:0-8175 GCA_966252395.1 uncultured Oleiharenicola sp.
GCGCGGGCTACACCTTTCAGGGGCTGGCCGGGGGGAGCGAGCTTGCTCGCGACAGATATCACCCGGAGGCGCGAGCAAGCTCGCTCCCACAGACTCAACTGAATCGTTCCGGCTGACGAACCTGCCCGGCGGGCCCAGAAACGCGTTGCCCGGGGCGGGGTCGCCGGTAAACCCATGGACGCGGGCCGCCCCTCCATGCCTCCACTCGCTCACTCCCCTGCGTTCGTCAGAGTTGTCCTTGTTGCACTACTTGCCGGTCTGCTGCTGGCCGCCGGCTGCGGCAAATCGCCCGAAGAACAGCGCGTCAGCGCCAAGGCGGAGAAAGCCCGCACCACCGGCGTGCTGTCCGTGAAATCCAACCTCGCGCATGCGACGATCACCGCCACCCTGCTCGCCCCGGGCGCAGAGACCGCTCCCGCCCCTATTACAGGAACGCCCGACAAGCCGCTCGCCGGCCTGGCGCCCGGCAAATACACGGTGACCGCCCGGGCCGACGGCTGGCCCGAAATCCGCGGCGACATCGAGGTGGCGGCCGCCCAAACCGCCGAATTGGAGCTGAACTTCAAGGGCGGCGCCCTCAAACTGGACTCCGAGCCGACCGGGGTGACGGTGAAACTCGGCGGCAATTCGCTCGGCAAGACGCCACTGACCATCCCGCTGCTCCCGCCCGGCGAATGCGCCCTTAACCTTGAGTATCCCAACTGGCCCGGACTCACGTTCAAGGCCACCATCGTCGAGGGACAGGAAACCGCCGCGACCGCCCGCCTGCCACACGGCAAACTGACGGTGGAGTCCGCGCCTGCCGGCGCCGCCGTGCTGATTGGCGGAAAATCCTTTGGCCAGACTCCCCTCATCTGGGAGCGCATGCCGGCCGGCCCCAAGAAGCTCACGCTGCAGGCCAAGGATTTTCCACCCCTGGAGGTCAGCGTGAACGTGGAAGACGGCGCCGACGTGAAAATCGCGCCCGAGCTCGGCGCGGCGTTTCCCCTGCTCGACGTGGCAGCAATCCTGAAGGACATCTGGGTGCCCGAGGATCCCAACCGCCTCACCGCCAGCTTCGAGATCACCGGCCGCTTTGCGCCGAAGAACGGCATCGTCAAGAACCTGAAACGCCAACGACTGCACGAAAAGTGGCTGACCAAGCGCTACCGCTACTCCGGGGTGATCAAGGCCTACGACTCCAAGAGCGGCGAAATCGAGTTCGCGGACGAGGCCGCCGATCAGAGCCGTTTCCGCATTGTCGCAACGCCCACGCCGACCGCTCTTGCCGCCCTCAATCTGAACGAGAAAACCGCCAAGGGCGTCACGCTCAGCTTCTACGGCCTGCTCAGCGGCGTGGAGGAGCCGCGCTGGCCGTCGAAGGTGATCACGTTCGAGCTCACCACGGCGGAGATGCTCCGCGGTGAGGCGCCATAACGGTTTTGCCCCAAATCCTGCACCGAGGGCCAAGCTCCTGCGCGACCGTTGCCTTTATCCCATGCGCGGCCTCGCGGGAGCTCGGCCCTCCAGTCTAAAGGAGAAAGGCTTCCAGACTGGCCTTGGTCCGGAGCCCCGGCTCACCCCACAAACGTCAGCACGACGTTCCTCGTATGGGGCGCGCGGCGGTGTTCCCACAGGAAAATCCCCTGCCAGGTGCCGAGCAGGAGTTCGCCCTCGGCGAAGGGGATACTCTCACTGCTGCGCGTGAGCGCCATGCGGATGTGGCTCGGCATGTCGTCGGAGCCTTCCAGCGTGTGCGTGAAATGCGGATCATCCTCCGGCACAAGCCGGTCCAGCCAGGACTCGAGGTCGCGCCGCGCCGACGGATCGGCGTTCTCCATCAGCACGAGGCTGCAACTCGTGTGCTGGCAGAACACGGTCGCCACACCTTGCTTCAGTCCGCTCGCCCGCAACGTCCGCGCCACCTCTTCGGTGATCTCATAAGTGCCCTTGCCCCGCGTGCGGATGGTGAGAGCGGTCTGGTGAACAGGCATACCGCGACGCTAGATGCCGCCACCACGCCCGCAAGCCGCGAGCTCCGCGGTTGATTTGGTTCGCCGGGCGCCACCGAATCTGCGCCGATACGCCTCTTGTCAGCCCTTACTTCAGCCCAGGACAGAGAGCGTCACCGGTTGTTCGGCGCCGCGGTGCAGGGCATGGAGAAGCGTGTGGCCCAGGCCAGCAAGGCCCGCCAGATGCTGGACGCCCTGCGCTGGGGCATGGCGCAACTCGACCGCACGCTCGCGGAGAGTCCCGCGGAGCTCCGCGCCAAGATCGCCTGCCGGGCCGGCTGCGGATACTGCTGCAGCGTGCCCGTGGACGTGCAGGCCCACGAAGTCTTCTACGCCGCCGAGCACATCCAGCTGCATTTCCCGCCCGAGGACCTCGCCGAGGTCGTGGCGCGCACCGCCACCCATCGGGCGGCGTTCACCCGTCTCACCACCGAACAGCGCGCGGACCTGCTCAGTCCCTGCCCCTTGCTCGACGCCGGCGGCAGTTGCTCCATCTACGAGGGCCGGCCGGAAATCTGCCGCGCCCACCACGCCAGCGACGCCGCGGCCTGCGCCGCCTCCACCCATCCGGCGGAGTTCCAGCAAGTCCACATCCCGGCCCTCCAGGCCCGGATGTTCGCGGTGATGCTCGGGCTCGACGAGGCCATCGAGGCCGAGGGCTTCGACGACCGTGCTTACGATTTCGGATCCGCGCTGCACGAGGCCCTGACCAACAGCCTGTGCCGCGTGCGCTGGTTGCGCCGCGAGGCCGCGTTCCCCGACTCCTGCCTGGCTGACAAGCCGGTGTGAGAACAGAAGGGCTCTTCCGTGCAGTGACTCCTCTTCCTCACAAGACGGGAGCCCCTGCCCGGAAACACTCGGCCTGCGCCGGAACGCCTGATCCAACTGGCCGCAATTGCCGCTCAATCGGGATGGCTAGCGGGAGGATCAGGCGGAGCGGTCAGTAGATTCCACCACCGACGCGAAGTTTGTCGCCGGTGACCCAGCCCGATTCATCGGATGCGAGGAAGACCGCGGCCTTGGCGATGTCATCCGGGTGCCCGGCGCGGCCGAGCGGCGTGTTTTTGACGGCGTTCTTCTCCATCTCCGAGCCGGCGATGCCGCCAGCGTGCGTGCCCTCCGTGATCGTCAGGCCGGGATTCAGCGCGTTGACGCGGATGTTCCTTGGCCCGAGTTCCTTCGCGAGAACGCCGGTAATGGCATCGACCGCGCCTTTGGTGCCGGTGTAAACGGCGCTAGCAGGCGGCGTGAGGTCGGTGACGACGGAGCCGACGTTGATGACGCTGCCGCCGGCCGCCGGAAAGTGTTTCACCGCTTCCTGCGTGGTGAGCAGCAGGCCGAGGACGTTGATGTTGAACTGACGGTGGTAGTGTTCGGGGGTGATGGCTTCCAGCGGCGCGAACTCATAGACGCCCGCGTTGTTCACGAGGATGTCGATGTGGCCGTAGGCCTTCACGGATTCGGCGACGAGGCGCTTGATGTCCTCGGGTTTGGCGACATCGCCCTGGATGGCAACGGCCTGGCCGCCGTCGGCGGTGATCGCGGCGACAACGGTGTCGGCGCCGGACTTGCTGGAGGCGTAGTTGACGACGACGGACGCCCCTGCGGCGGCGAGGTGCTGGGCGATGGCGGCGCCGATGCCCTTGGAGGCGCCGGTGACGAGGGCGGTTTTACCCGCGAGCTTGGACTGGAGGTTGGATTTCATGGTTAGGTTAGGTTGAGAGCTGAACGTTGAGGGTTGAGAGGGGTTAGTTGGCGGAAGCGACGACCGCGGGGCGCGACCAGCCACCGCCGAGGGCTTTGATGAGACTGACGCTGTTCATGAGGCGCTGGGCCGTGAGCTGCGCGGTGGCACGCTCGGCGGCCAGAACGGTGCGCTGGGCATCGAGCACCTCGAAGTAGTTCACGTAGCCGGCATCATAGCGCGTCTGCGCCAGGTCGCCCGCGCGGCGGGCGGCGGCGACGGCGCGGTCCTGCGCGGCCGCCTGGTCGGCCAGCAGCTGTGTGGCGGTCAACGCATCCTGCACTTCGCGGAAGGCGATCAGCACGCGCTGGCGGAAGAGCGCGGTGCTCTCTTCGAACGCAGCCCGGCTGCGCGCGAGGTTGGCCTGGTTGCGACCGCCCTGGAAGAGCGGCAGGTAAAGGCTCGGCCCGATGGACCAGAGCTTCGAGTCGCTGTTGGTCAGCCGGTCGATGTCACCGCTGGCGGCGCCGAAAGAGCCGGTCAGCGAGATGGCTGGAAAGAACGCGGCCTTGGCAACGCCGATGCGGGCGTTGGCGGCGGCCAGAGCTGATTCCGCCGCAGCAATGTCAGGACGGCGCTCCAACAGTTCCGACGGCAGTCCGGCCGGGATGGCCGGCGGCGTTGAGAGCCGAGCGTTGTGGGCTGTTAGTTGGAAGTTCGGCGCGTCCGTGCCGACCAGCACCGCGAGCGCGTTCTGCACGGCAGCGCGGCGGTTGGCCAGCGCGGCGGCCTCGGCTTCCGTCGAGGCGAGTTCCGCCTCGGCCCGGGCGAGATCGAAATCGGTCGCGGCGCCGTTGACCCGGCGCGAAGAGACGAGTTCCAGTGCCTTCCGACGCAAGGCGACACCGTCGGTCACGAGCGCCAGTTCGCGATCGAGACCTCGCAGCGTGAAGTAACTGGCCGCGACCTCGGCGGTGAGCGCGAGACGGACATTCTCGAAGTCGGCGGCGCTGGCCGTGGCCTCGGCCCGGGCGCTTTCGCTAAGGCGGCGCACGCGTCCGAAAAGATCCAGCTCCCACGACGCATCGAGCGCGGCGCGGTAGGTTGTGCTTTCGGCGACAGGGAAACGGTTGTCGGTCGTCTCCGAGCTGCGCGTGCGGCTGACGGAGGGATTCAGGCCGACCGACGGCAGATAGTTGCTGCGGGCGATGCCGGCGGCGGCGCGGGCCTGCTCGACGCGGGCGGCGGCAGCCGCGAGGGTTTGGTTGGCAGCGAGGGCGCGCGTGACGAGGTCGTCGAGCGAGGCGTCATTGAAGAGCGTCCACCAGTCGCCGCGCGGCAGGGCCTCGGCGGCAGTGGCGGCTTTCCAGGCGATAGGAGACGCAACGTCAGGCCGGTGGTAGTCGGGACCGACCCCGTTCGACAGGCTCAGGGCGGGGGCCGCGACAGAGGTCGCGGCGAGAAGGAGGAAGGCAGAAGGAAGAATGAAGAGGGATTTCATGGCGTGATTAATCAGGCATGTTCGGGCGTGGGCTCGGGACCGTTCGACGAGCTCAGGTCAGGCAGCGAGGCAGGCGCAGACTTGCGGACGCCGAGCTTTTCCAAGACGGCGTAGAACACCGGCGTGAGGAAGAGGCCGAAGATCGTGACGCCGATCATGCCAGCGAAGACGGCGACGCCCATAGCGCGGCGCATCTCGGAACCGGCGCCGGTGCTGATGACCAGCGGGAAGACACCGGCGATGAACGCGATCGAGGTCATGAGGATCGGGCGCAGGCGGAGGCGGGACGCCTCGACGGCGGCCTCGACAATCCCCTTCCCTTCCTCGCGGAGCTTCACCGCGAACTCGACGATCAGGATCGCGTTCTTGGCCGCGAGGCCGATGAGCACGATCAGGCCGATCTGCGTGAAGACATTGTTCTCACCCGACGTCAGCCAGAGGCCGACGAGCGCGGAAAGCAGCGCCAGCGGGACGATGAGGATGACCGCAAACGGGAGGCGGAAGCTCTCGTATTGGGCCGCGAGCACCAGGAACACCAGGAAGATGCTCAGCGGGAAGATGTAGATGGCGGTGTTGCCCGCGATGATCTTCTGGTAAACGAGCTCGGTCCAGTCGAGGACCATGCCCTTCGGCAGATTCTCGGCGGCGAGTTTTTCCATGAGGGCCTCGGCCTGGCCGGAGCTGTAACCCGGGGCGGGCGCGCCGTTGATCTCGGCGGCAGGATAACCGTTGTAGCGCATGACTCGGTCCGGGCCGTAGGTCTCGGTGACCTTGACGACGGAGCCGAGCGGCACTAGCTGGCCGGCGGCGTTGCGGGTCTTGAGGCGCAGGATGTCCTCGGGGCGGTCACGGAATTCCGCGTCGGCCTGCGCGACGACCTGGTAGGTGCGGCCGAAGCGGTTGAAATCATTCACGTAGAGCGAGCCGAGGTTGATCTGCATCGTCTCGAAAACATTCGCGAGCGGCACACCCTGGGCCTTGGCCTTGGCGCGATCCACGTCGGCCGAGAGCTGCGGCGTGTTGATGGTGAAGGTCGAAAACAGGCCCGTGAGCCCGGGCGTCTGCCAGGCCTTGCCGACGAGGCCCTGCGTGGCGCCGTAGAGGGCATCGAGACCGTTGTCGCCACGATCCTCGACGTAGAGTTTGAAACCGCCGATGGTGCCGAGGCCCATGACGGGCGGCGGCGGGAAGATCGCAATGTAGGCATCCTCGATCGCGCCGAACTCCTGCTGGAGCTGCTGCGCGATGGCCTGGCCGGCGAGTTCGGCGGACTTGCGGTCCTCGAAGGGCTTGAGGCCCACGAAGACGATGCCGCTGTTGGCGGAGTTGGTGAAGCCGTTGATCGAGAGGCCGGGGAACGCGATGCTGTTGGCCACGCCCGGGTGCTTCAGCGCGATCTCACCCATGCGCCGGATGACAGCGTCGGTGCGATCGAGCGAGGCGGCGGCCGGGAGCTGGGCGAAGGCGACGAGGTATTGCTTGTCCTGCGTCGGCACAAAACCGGTCGGCGTCTTCTGGAAGAGTGCGCCGGTGGCGACGAGCAGGCCGCCGTAAACAACGAGCGCGATGGCGGACACGCGCAGCAGGCGGGCGACGCCGTTGGAATACTTGGTCGCGGCCCATTCGAAGAAGCGGTTGAACGGGCGGAAGAACCAGCCGAAGGCGAAGTCCATGGCGCGGGTCAGCCGGTCCTTGGGCGCGTGGTGGTCCTTGAGCAGGAGCGCGCTGAGCGCGGGCGACAGCGTGAGCGAGTTGAAGGCCGAGATGATCGTCGAGATGGCGATGGTCATCGCGAACTGCTTGTAGAACTGGCCGGTCAGGCCGCTGATGAAGGCGGTCGGGATGAACACGGCCGAGAGCACGAGCGCCGTGGCGACGATCGGGCCGGTGACCTCGCGCATGGCGATCTTCGTCGCCTCGAGCGGCGACTTGCCGAGGGCGATGTTGCGCTCGACGTTCTCGACGACGACGATGGCGTCGTCCACCACGATGCCGATGGCCAGCACGAGGCCGAAGAGCGACAGGGCGTTGATCGAGAAGCCCAGCGCATGCATCACCGCGAAGGTGCCGACGAGCGACACCGGCACAGCGGCCAGCGGGATGATCGAGGCGCGCCAGGTCTGCAGGAAGAGAATGACGACGAGCACGACCAGCAGGATGGCCTCGAAGAGCGTGTGGACGACGGCCTTGATCGAGCTGCGCACGAAGACCGTCGGGTCATAGACGATGTCGTATTGGAGTCCCTCGGGGAAATCCTTCGCGAGTTCCTTCATCGTGGCGCGCACGGCGTCGGAGGTGGCGATGGCGTTGGAACCGGGGAGCTGGGAAATCGGGATGGCAACGGCGGGCTTGTTGTTGAGCAGCGAACGCAGCGCGTAATCGGAAGCGCCGAGTTCGATGCGGGCGACGTCGCGCAGCTGCACCCGCTCGCCGGCCGCGCCGGTCTTGACGATGATGGCCCCGAACTCCTCCTCGGTGGCGAGGCGCCCCTGGGTGTTGATCAGCAGCTCGGTATCAACCTGGGCCGCGCCCGGCTGGCGACCGACGGCACCGGCCGCGACCTGGACGTTCTGCTCACGGATGGCCGCGACGACCTCGGAGGCGGTCAGGCCCTTGGCGGCAACCTTGTTCGGGTCGAGCCAGACGCGCATGGCGTAGTCACCCGAACCGAAGAGGCGGACGTCACCCACGCCCGACAGACGGGCAAGCACGTCGCGCACCTGCAGCGTGGCGTAGTTGCGGACGTAGATATCGTTGTAGCGGTTGTCCGGCGAGAACAGGTGCACGACCATCAGCAGGTCGGGCGAGGCCTTGGCCGTGGTGACACCGAGGCGACGGACGTCTTCGGGCAGCTTGGGCAACACCTGAGAGACGCGGTTCTGCACCTGCACCTGGGCGTTGTCCAGGTCGGTGCCGATGGCGAAGGTGATGGTGAGCGTCATCACGCCGTCGCTCGTCGCCTGCGAGAACATGTAGAGCGAGTGCTCGACGCCGTTGAT
>CBINOW010000177.1:0-7988 GCA_966252395.1 uncultured Oleiharenicola sp.
CGGGGCGGAGCCGATCCTCAGCTCTCAGGTTTCAGCTTTCAGGTTTCGAATTCTCCAGGTTGCCGTTTTACAGCTGGTCCACGATGTAATCGCCCGCGCGCCAGGCGAGGGCCATGATCGTGAGCGTGGGGTTCTTGTCGGCGTTGCTCACAAACGGGCCGCCGTCGGTGACGAACAGGTTGGGCACGTCCCAGGTCTGGCACCACTGGTTGGTGACGGATTTTTTCGCGTCGGCGCCCATAATGGTGCCGCCAACCTCGTGGATGATAAATCCGCCGGGTCGAATGGCGTCGGCTCCGTCGGCATCCGGTTGCTGGCGGACGCGTCCGCCCATGGCCTCGATCAGCGCCTTGGCCGTTTCCTGCATGTGGCGGGCCTGACGCGTCTCGTGCTCGGACCATTTCCAATGGAAACGCAGGACGGGGATGCCCCACTTGTCCTTCACGACCGGATCAAGGTCGCAGAAGGAATCCTCGTTGGGGATCATCTCGCCGCGACCGGCGAAGCCGAGGAACGAGCCGTAATAGCGGCGCGCGTCCTCCTTGAACTTTTTGCCGTAGGAGCCGCGGCCGAGCCATTCGAGGCCGGAGAACGTGCCGGCTCCGGGCATCTGCCGGCCCGACATGAACTCGAGGTGGTAGCCGCGCGCGAAGCCGAGTTTGCCGGCGAGCTGTTCCTGGTAGAGCCACCACGGCACGTAGGCGTGGCCGCCGCCGGCGCCGTCCTCGTTGTGCAGCGGGAGATTTTCGAGCGCCGGGATCTGGCCACCAAGCGAGGCGCCCACGGTGTCCATGATGTATTTGCCAACGAGCCCGGAGGAGTTGGCCACGCCGTTGGGGAAGCGCGCCGATTTGGAATTCAGCAGCATGCGCACCGACTCGGCCGAGCTGGCCGCGAGCACGACGACGCGCGCGCGGACCTCTTTTTCCCGGCCGTCGCGCCGGTCAATGTAGGAGACGCCGGTGGCCTTGCCGGCATCGTTCATGAGCACGCGGTAACCCATCGCGTCGCTCAGGATGTCGAGGTTGCCCGTGCCGAGCGCGGGCGGGAGGTGGACAGTGGTGGATTGGTAGGTCGCACGGATGGCGCAGCCGCGTCCGCAGTTCGTGGCCCAGAAGCAGGCGGCGCGCTCGCTCATGGCCTGGGCGAGCACGCGCTGCGCCTTCAGGTTGCCCGGGTGAAGCTTTGCCGGGAGCACGTTCGGATCGAGGCGCTGCGTGAGCACGGCGCGGTGGATCGGGATGACCGGGATGCCGAGCTTGCGCGCGTGGTGCTTGGTGTAGCGCTCGCCCGCGCGGAGGGCCGGCGGCGGTTGGAGCACGCCGGCCGGCGAATCGGGCGTGTTCTCCAGGCCGTTGTTGTCGCCATAAACGCCGATGAGCATCTCGACCTTGTCGTAGTAGGGCGCAACATCCTCGTAGTTGATCGGCCAGTCGAAGCCGAGACCGTCGCGGCTGCGCGGCTTGAAGTCGTAGGGACCGTTGCGGAGCGAAATGCGACCCCAGTGGTTGGTGCGGCCGCCGAGCATGCGCGCGCGCCACCACCAGAATTGGCGCTTCGGGTCGTCGGAAGCGCTGGTGTAGGGTTCGCCCGGCACCTGCCAGCCGCCGTCGATGGTCGAGTCGTGGAAACCAAAGGGCTTGTCCGGCGTGCCCGTGCCGCGCAGCGGCGCCTGGCCGTTGGTCTGGAACATCGGCGTCTCCTGCACCGGATCGTAGTCGCGGCCGGCCTCCAGCATGAGGACTTTGGCGCCCTCCATCGTCAGCGTGTAGGCCGTCTGGCCGCCGGCGGCGCCGGAACCGACGACAATGACATCGTAATCAGATTTAACCTGGGCAGGGGTAATGTTCGGCATGGGGCGGGCCGCGAGGGGATGCACCCAAGGGAGGCCACGGCGACAAAATCGGCAAGGGGAAAGACGGTGCGCGGGAGCGAAGCGTTAGCCCGGCTGGCGCCCGGTGAACAATTTTTTCGTGTGCTTTCGGGCTTTTCGTGGTTCTCCTCTCCTTCCCCTTTCCACCATGGCCAAAATCGAAGTCAACCAGGTCGCCGAGATCCTCAAGAAGCACAAGCTGGACCCGTCCATCCTGCGCGAGATCGTCGAGGAGATGAACGAAATCACAGCCCCCGCGGCCGACGAGGACATCAAGCCGCCGGCGCCGAAGAAGCAGTTCGTCATCGTGCTGTCCGACATGGAGGGCAAGCTGCCGCAGAAGGAACTCACCGGCTGGGTCGTGCAGATCCCGGAGAACGCGAGCCCCTACTCCACCACCGACCGCATCTTCAAGGCCGCTTACGATTTCAACGCCTCGAAGAAAGGCCGCATGCTCCCGGTGAAATCCGTCGGCGAAGCCCTCGAGAGCGCCAGCACGAAGTATTTCAAGGAGTCCGAACTCTGGGTAAAGACCAAGCTGCCCGTCGGCGTCGTCGTCACCGACAACGTCCTGCCGAAGGACGAGTTCAAGACGGAGAAAGTGGATCGGCGGCGAAAATTGGACTGAGCGGGTGGCCGATATTTTCTTGTGGTGGCCCGAGCCCGGCCGCGGCCGTGGCCCTCATCTCGGTCTCGGCCACGCGGGAGCCCGGCCCTCCCGCCTGAGATAGAACGGTGTCCTGACCACGCTTTCGTCCCGCCGACGCGGGACTCAAACGCGGCTACTGCCTGGTTGCGACCGCCCTGGCCTGCTACGTCGCCTTACGGCGTCGGCTTGGCCGTCCGCGCCACCTCGACATCCCTCGCCACCTCGTCGCGAATCAGGGCCCAGTGGAAGAGATTATCGGGATTCGCGTGGAAGAAGTTGTGGTTGTAGTGGACGAGCGGCATGTCGCGGTAGAGCGGGCGCGTGAGCTTCACGAGTTCGTCCCACTGGGCGACTGCCTGCTCGAGGTGCGTGATCGCCGCGCGCTGGTCGGCCGCCTCGCCCTTGAGGCGGTAACGGTGCAGCGCCATCCCGCCGCGCAGTTTCTCGGCAAGATGCAGGCCGAGCCGCGCCCAGGCCTGCACGTCGGCGATCTCGTAGCGCAGCGTGGCGTTGCCGGCGTAGTCGATGCCCGCCACGAGCCCGAGCGCCTCGCGGCAGTCGCGTTCCAGCAGGTCGGCCAACGCGGGCGGCGTCATGCGTTCCGCACCGAAGGTCCCGCCCGCGGCGGTGGTCTCGACGTAGTCCTTGATCGAGACGTAATCCGGATCGAGCACCGGCGAGGCGATCAGCCGGTCGATGCCGATGTATTTCGTGTAGTCGCCCTGCAGTGCGAGGAAGCCCTCGCCGTAGAGCGTGAAGTCCCAGCGGGTATCGAACAGCGAGTTCAGCCGCAGCTGGGTGGCCGAGGCGAGCGCGTAGGCACGCAGCAGGTGGTCGCCCTTCGCACCGTAGCGACGATTGAACTCCGCCTGGAACACGGCGTCGGGCGTCTCCGGGTTGTAGAGCAGCCGGCCCCACAGTTGGTAGAACAGCCACTGCCGTTCGAAGGCCCATTTCCAGTCCACCGGCTCCTTCAGCGCGGTGAAGTAGTCGAGCGCGGGGATGTAGCACTCGGAGCCGATGAAATAGCCGCCGACGTAATCCTGCGTGCCGTTGCGGGCGATGTGCTGGCGGATGAAATCCGGCACACCCCAGCGCAGGGCGAAGAAGTCCTCGTTGCGGGCCATCCACACGACCTTGTAGTTCGACGGCGTGGGCTTGAAGTAGGTGTCGCCGAGCTTGCCGCCGTGGACCTTCACGAGCTTCGGGGTCGAGTGCGCGTGCGACCAGTTGAACTTCATCTCGGCCCAGATCGGGCCGTCGAAGCGGTCCTCCAGTTTCTCCATCGCGGAGCGCGTAACCTCCTCGACGTGCGCGCTGGTGCCACCAGCCGACGAAAGCCCGGACGAGAACGGCACGCGATGGATGAGCTTCACCTTGCGATTGGCGTCGAGCATGCCGGCCACGATCACGTCGTCCATCCACCGCTGGCGCTCGAGCGGCGTCATGCCGGCCATGCCCTCGCCGTGCGAGAGACCGATACCGTCGAGGTCGGGATACTCGTTGAGCACCTGCGTGACGCTCTCGCGGATGTAGCGGCGCACGATCTCGGAGGAATCGCCGTCCACGTAGTAATGCGGGTAGAAATTTTTCTTCGCCACGCCATGCGCGTCGGAGAACTCCTTGCTCACGAAAATGCTCCAGTGGACAATGTAGGTGTCGAGGCCGCGCTCCTTCGCGAGGCGGAAGATACCGCGGTAAAGTTGCCGCCACTCCTCCTGCTCCGCCTCCGTCCACGGGCTCGCCTCGGGAAAATTCTTCGGCCGCACCATGAAGGTGAACGGGTGCATGTTCCAAAGGCTCACGACATTGAACCGGTTCGCCACCATCATGTCCAAAAACGCCTCCCAATACTTGAGGTCCTTCGCGACCGGGATGTGTTGATCGAGCGCGGTGCTGGCGCGGTAGGTTTCCCACGGCAGGTTGTATTTGATGCCGCGGAACGCGAGATGCGGCCGCTCCGCCGCGGGCTTCACCTCCGCGAGCGGCGTGCCGTTGCGCAGCGCCTCCGCCAGCGCAAGCGTGCCGTATATGAGCCCGCGCCAGTCGCCGCCATAGACCGTAAGCACCTTTCCCTCGGGAATGATCTGGTAGGCCTCGGGCGCGAGCCGCTCGCGATGCACGGCGAGGCTGATGAGCCGGTCGTAGCCGGCGCGTTCGCGGAGCAACTCGTGCCGTTGCCCGGCGAGCGCCTCACCGAGCTTGCGCGCGGCGTAGGCCGCCTGCGGCACGTCGGCGTCGTGAAGCACAAACACACGCTCGGCGCGCATCGCACCGACAAGAAAGAGACCGGCGAGCAGGGCGAGGATGCGGGGTTTCATCGTGAGCCACTGAAGCGCGCACCCGCCGTTTAACAAGGGGAAGCTTGGGCCAACGATGGACTGTCGTGAACGACAATCCCGGCCATACTGGCGCGCGACGGGGATAACGCATTGAAATCAACCGAGACCGAGCAACTGTGGTGATCCCGATGATTGCAAATCCGGCCCAACTGATTCAACGCCTTCCGGCCCGCGTGCGGCCCATTGTTCTGACCGTGATCCTCGGCCTGGTCGCAGGTTGTGCAGCGGTGCTCTTTCACCTGGCCATCCACTTCGTCTACAGCCACGGCATAGAACGCCTGAGCCACAGTTCCCTGCCGGTATTTCTAGCGGGCTCGCTTGCGGTGATCACGGTCACTTCCGCGCTCTCGGGCTGGTTGCTGACGCGCTTCAGTCCCGACGCAGCCGGCAGCGGCATCCCGCAGCTGAAACTGGCCTTTTGGAAGGATTTCGGGCACGTGCCATGGCGCGTGGTTTGGGTGAAATTTGTCGGCGGGGTGTTGAGCGTCGGCGGCGGCAACAGTCTGGGACGGGAGGGTCCGTCCGTGCAACTCGCCGGCGGCCTGGCCTCGCAGTGTGCCGGCCTGCTCGGGACGCCCAAAAACGAACGCCGGACGGCGGCCGCCGCGGGTGCCGCTTCCGGTTTGGCCGCGGCCTTCAACACGCCCATCGCCGCGGTCACCTTTGTGCTCGAGGAAATCATCGGCGACCTCAACAGCAGCCGGCTCGGCAGTGTGCTGCTCGCCGCGTTGCTGGGTGCCTTGGTCGCACACGGTCTGCTCGGTGCACAGCCCGCTTTCACCCTGCACGGACAGGGCGCGCCGCATTGGATGGGTTATGCCCTCACGCCGCTGGTCGCCGTTCTGGCCGCGCTCGCGGGTGTCTGGTTCCAGCGACTGGCCCTCGGCCTGCGGCTGTTCAACCGGCGCCCCACCAGCCTTCCGCCCTGGAGCCGCGTGATGCTCGGCGGCATGGCGGTCTGGGCCATTGGCGGGGCTGTTTATGCCCATACGGGCCACCTCGGAGTTTTTAGCCTGGGTTACGAGGATTTGTCCCAGGCCCTCGACGGCCGCCTGGTCTGGCACCTCGCCCTGTTGCTCCTTGTGGCCAAAATCGCCGCCACCGCCGTGTGTTACGGACTGGGGGGATGCGGCGGCATTTTCGCCCCCACGCTCTTCTTTGGCGCGATGACGGGGGCGGCGGTGGCCGGACTGGTCGATCAGGTTTATCCGCTGGCCCAGACGGATCACGTCGCCCTCGCGGTGGTGGGCATGTCCGCCTGCCTTGGCGCGGTCGTCCGCGCACCCGTCACCGGCATCCTGATCGTGTTCGAGATGACGCACGAATTCGCCTTGGTGCCCGGTCTGATGATTGGCGCCCTCATCAGCCAGATCGTCAGCCGCCGGCTGACCCGCGATAATTTCTACGAGGCGGTGCTGGCCCAGGACGGCCACCACATCGAGCGCATCGTGCCCCCGCGCAGTCTGCGCGCGTGGATGGAACTGCCTGTCGCCCGCATCGCCAACTTCGACCCATGCATCGTGCGTGACCTTGCCCCCGGAGCCCTGACAGAGTTTCTGGCCAATCATTCCCATGATCGCTTCCCGGTGGTGCTTGAGGGCCGGCTGGCGGGGGTTCTGACCCGCGTGGCAGCCGCGAAAGCAAGTTCCGACCAAACCCCGAGCCTTGAAACCGCGGTGACGTGCGGACCGGAAACTCCCATCCGCGAGGTGGCGAGGACGATCGTTGACTCGCCGAGTGGACTGCTCGTCGTGACCGACGGGCCCGGAACTCCGCTCGCGGTGGTCACCCTGCATGACCTGCTGCGCGCCCAGATGAATTTCGCCAACCACCAGCACGACTGAAGCCTCGATGCCGCGCCGGCAGTTGTGCGCGGCGCCGGGAATCGCCGGACAGAGCGGAAAAATAATTCCGGAAACCCAAAACTTTTTCTGGCACTTTCCGCGCGCGTGCCTGTAATTGCCCCGGGGTCGCTCACGTTTCGAAGCCCGTGTTTCGTCACTTCTCGTTGCACTCGAGATCGTTTTCGTGAGCGGCGTCATCGCCCGGACTCTCCGGGCCCGCGGTCACGGCCGCGTCAACGCTCACCTGCCCTCGCCTGCGACTCACAGCCAGCGGGGGCAAAACCCATACAGTCTATGTCAGTTGTTATTCCTGAGTCTGCGCTCCCGCGCATCGGCATGGTTTCCACCCACGGTTACGTCGCCGCCGAACCCCCGCTGGGGGCGGCCGACACCGGCGGCCAGGTCGTCTATGTCCTCGAACTCGCCAAGAAGCTCGCGCAACTGGGCTTCGAGGTGGACATCTGGACCCGCCGCTTCGAGGACCAACCCGAGATCGACGTGGTCAACGACCGTGTCCGCGTGCTCCGGATGCCCTGCGGCGGCCGCAACTTCCTGGGCAAGGAACACCTTGTGCAGCACCTGGCCGAGTGGGCGGAGAACGCCCTGCGCTTCATCAAAAAACACGGCCTGAAATACCAGTTCTTCAACAGCCACTACTGGGACGCCGGCTACGCCACGCAGCGCCTCGCCGAGGCGCTCGACGTGCCGCACGTCCATACGCCGCACTCGCTCGGCCTCTGGAAAAAGCAGCTCATGGAGCGCGACGCCCCGGGCGACGCCGCCTCGCTGGAGAAGAAATACAACTTCACGCAGCGCATCAACGAGGAGACCCTCCTCTACCGCACCTGCGACGAGGTCATCGCCACGACGCCCGACCAGCTCGACATGATCGTGAAGGACTACGGTGCGCCCGCCGAGCAGGTGAACATGATCCCGCCCGGCTACGACGACAACCGCTTCTACCCGGTCAGCGCGGCCACGCGGAATGCCATTCGGCAGCGCCTCGGCTTCGAGGGCAAGGTGGTGCTCGCGATCGGCCGCCTTGCCCGCAACAAGGGCTACGACCTGCTGATCGACGCCTTCTCGGTCGTCGCGACGCGCATCCCCGACGCCGTGTTGCACCTCGCCGTCGGCGGCAATGAGATGAACTCCAACGAGCAGACCATCCTGCGCGAACTCAAGGAGCAGAGCGTCCGGCTTGGGCTGGAGGCGCGCGTGAAGTTCTCCGGCTTCGTCGCCGAGGCCGAGATGGCCGACCACTACCGCGCCGCCGACGTCTT
>CBINOW010000178.1:0-7927 GCA_966252395.1 uncultured Oleiharenicola sp.
AGGGGGAGGAGCTAAACGGGAAAAGGATTTCAGCCGGCGGTCGGCAACGCCCGGTACTGCAACAACCGGGCGGCTTCGCGGGCGACCACGAGTTCCTCGTTGGCGGGGATGACGAGAACGCGGGTGCGCGAATCGGGCGCCGCGAGATCCTCCTCGGGCACGTCCGCGGCGTTGTGGTCGCAGTCGAGGTCGAGGCCGAGGTCGGCGAGGCCGGCGCAAACCCCGGCACGGAGCCAGGCGTTGTGCTCGCCAATGCCGCCGGTGAAGACGAGGGCGTCGCACCCCCCGAGATCGAACCAAAAGGCGCCAACCCAGTGGCGGATGCTGTGGATGAAGGCGTCGATCGCGAGCTGCGCGCGCGTGTCGCCGTGAGCGGCAGCCGCCTTGATGTCGCGCAGGTCGTTGCTGCGCCCGGAAAGCCCCAACAGGCCGGACTCGCGGACCAGCTGCCGTTCCGCCTGCTCGAGGGTGAGGCCCAGCCGGCGCATCGCGCAGGGCAGGGCCGCGGCATCGAGATCGCCCACGCGGTTGTTCTGCGGCAGTCCCGACTGCGGGCTCAGGCCCATGCTGGTGCCGACGGCGACGCCGTCCACGATCGCCGTGACGGAACTGGAGCCGCCCAGATGGCAGGAAATGACCCGCAGCGGCTGGCCGGGAACGACGCGCGGCCCGTCCAGGTAGAGCCGGCGCGCAATCCCGGCGATCTGGGAATGGCCGAGCAGTTCGGCCGAGCGCTCGGCCACATATTTGTGGCTCGCGCCGTGAAAGCCGTGGCGGCGGATGCCGGCCTCGTGCCAGGCGGCGGGCACGGCGTAGCGCCGCGCATAGTCGGGCACCCACTGGTAGAACGAAGTCTCGAACAGCGCGACGCGGGGGACGTTGGGCAGGCGCTCGCGGAAGATCCGCAGGCCTTCCGCGTAGGGCGGATTGTGTGCGGGGGCGAGGTCGGCGTTGTCGCGCAGCACCTGCTCCACGCTCTCGTCCGCCAGCACGCAGCCGGTGAGTTCGCCCCCGAAGACCGTCTTGAACGCCACGGCGTCGAGGTCCTCCGGCACCCGCAGATGCCCGATGTCCTCGAGCTCGCTAAGCGCGCGGTCAATCGCCTCCGCATGGTCGGTGACCCGCTCGCTCCCGCCCCGGGCGAGCTGCTCGGCAGCCTCACCGTCGAGCCGGTAGAGGCCGTATTTGAACGAGGTGGAACCGTGGTTGGCGACGAGGATCTTCATGGGAGTCCGGACGGGCGTTGACGGGAGAAATGACGGCCGGACCGGAGCGCCCCCGCAGGGTGCGCTCCGCGACCGCGGGAACGGATCAGGCAACCCACTTGCCGAGACCGGCGAGGTCCTCGTGCGGGCGCGGGATAACCTGGACGGCGATGACCTCGCCGACGCGCTTGGCGGCCTCGGCGCCGCTGTCCACGGCGGCCTTGAGGGCGGCGACATCGCCGCGGAAAAAGGCGGCGACGTGGCCGGAGCCGATGGTTTCGTAGCCGGTCATCGTGACGTTGGCCGCCTTGAGGGCGGCGTCGGCGGCCTCGAGCAGTGCGCAGAGACCCTTGGTTTCAATCATGCCGAGTGCTTCCTGGGCCATGGTGAGAAGAGGTTGGAGGTGGGGGGTTGGAGGGAGGAAACGGGCTCAGAGGCCAAACTGCTTGAGCAGGTCGGCGTTGGGCCGGGCGATGACGTGGGCGCAGACGAGCTCGCCGGCGCGCTTGGCGGCATCGGCGCCGGCTTCGACGGCCGCCTTCACGGAGCCGACGTCGCCCTTGACGATGACGGTGACGAGACCGCCGCCGATCTGGATCTGCCTGGCGAGCGTGACGCCCGCCGCTTTGACCATGGCGTCGCTGGCTTCGATGGAGCCGACGTAGCCTTTGGTTTCTACCATGCCGATGGATTCACTCATGGTGAACTGGGTTTGGAGGTTGGATTATGGATTGCGGAGACAGGGAAGGATCAGGCGAGCAGCTCACAGCCGACGCCCGGCGCGAGGCCGCAGGCGTTGCCCTCGTCGGTGTCGATGTGGACCTCGAGTTTGAAGTCGGGCGAGACGCGGGCCAGGATGCGGTCAAAGGTCATGCCGACGGCGCCACCGACGCGAAGGCGCATGGTGTCGCCGGCCTTCACGCCGTAGAAGGCGGCATCGTCCGGATGCAGGTGGGCATGGGGCGCGGCGCGGATGACGCCTTCCGGCAGCTCGAGGAAACCGGCGGGCCCCATGAGCATGCAGCCCGGCGTGCCCGCGATGTTGCCGGAGGGACGGACCGGGATGTCGAAACCCAGCGAGATGGCGTCGGTGAACGCCAGCTCCACCTGGTTGAGATCCCGACAGGGGCCGAGGATCCGGAGATTGGAGATGATGCGGCTGCGCGGGCCGATGAGGGTGACGCACTCCTCGGCGGCGAACTGGCCCTCCTGGTAAAGCCACTTCTTGGGCCGCAGCTGGTGGCCGGCGCCGAAGAGCGTGGCCACGGCCTGGGGTGTGAGGTGGCAATGCCGCGCACTGACGTTGACCACGAGCGGGTGCGGCGCGCGAACCGAGCGCGGCGGGGGGCGGTTCAGCCGCTGGTAGAGCTGCCGGCGGACGGCGTGCTCGATTTCCGCACGATGCGGCATGGCTGGGGCGGGCGACATCGCGGCCAGTCTGCCACGAAGCCAGCCGGCCCGCTTGCCCTTTCTTGCGCGAAGCTGTGCATTATATGACCATTATCGCTCATATAATCCGGCGGCCGGCGGTCCCAAAAAAAACGCCGCCCCGGACGGGGCGGCGGGAATGGGCAGCCGGGCCGCAGGGTTCAGCGCAGGAACGCCTCGTGCAGGCCGCTGTCCACGGTGATGACCTGGCCGGTGGTCTTGCTGAGGCGCGAGCTGACGAGGAGGAAATACGCCTCGGCCTGGTCGGCGGGCGTGATCGGGGCCTTCGTAAGCGTGCGGTCGGCGTAGAACTGCGCGAGCTTGGTCACGAGCGACTCGGTGGCCTCGTCGTCCTTGTAGGGAATCGCGTATTTGGCGAGCGAGCCGATGACGCGGTCGCGCGGGAACATCGCGGAGCCCTGCACGACGGTGGCGGGAGCCACGGCGTTGACGCGGACGAGCGGCGAAAGCTCGATGGCGAGCTCGCGGGTGAGGTGGTTGGCGGCGGCCTTGGAGGTGTCGTAGGCGACGGAACCCTTCTTCGCGACGGCGGCGTTGGCCGAGGTCGTGAGCACGAGGTTGCCGCGCAGGCCCTGTTCCTTCCAGGTCTTGAACGCCTCGTCGCCGACGAGGTAGCTGCCGGTGACGTTGATGTTGAAGGTCAACGCCCACTTGTCGTCGGGGATGTGGCCGGTGGTGTCGCTCGGCACGAAGATGCCGGCGGTGACGCAGATGGAGTCGAAACCGCCGTAGGCGAGCGCAACCTGGTCGAGCATCTTGCGGATGCTGGCGCGATCGGTGATGTTGGCGGCGAGGCCAAGGGCGGGGCCGCAGTTGGAGACGCCGGTGCCGGCGACGCCAATGCCGACGCCGTATTTGGCCTCGATCTCCTTCGCGGTCGCCTGGGCGGCGGCCTCGTTGAGGTCCACGCAGACGATGTGCGCGCCTTCCTTGACGAGGCGGTGGGCGGTCTCCTTGCCGATGCCGGAGCCGGCACCGATGACGACGATGACCTGGCGGGCGAGCTCTTTCTCGGCGGGCATGCGCTTGAGCTTCGCCTCCTCGAGAAGCCAGTATTCGATGTCGAAGGCCTCCTGTTGCGGCAGGGCGATGTATTGGTCGATGGCCTCGGCGCCGCGCATGACCTCGACGGCGCAGTTGTAGAACTCGGCGGTGACGCGCGACTCGGACTTGTCCTTGCCCCACGCGACCATGCCGACGCCCGGGATGAGCACAACGGTCGGGTTCGGGTCGCGCATGGCGGGCGAGTTGGCGTGTTTGCACTTCGCGTAGTAGGCCGCGTAGTCCTTGCGGTAGGCCTCGAGACCGGCGGCGAGCTTGCCCTTCAGTGCGGCGACGTCCTCGGCCTGCGGGTTCCAGTCCACGTAGAGCGGCTTGATCTTGGTGCGCAGGAAGTGATCGGGGCAGCTCGTGCCGAGCTCGGCGAGGCGGGCGGCGTCCTTGGAGTTAACGAAGCGCAGGATCTTGGCGTCGTCCTGCACGGTGCCGATGAATCGCTTCTGCTTCGACACCTGGCCGCGGAGCCAGGGGAGGATGGCGGCGAAGACGGTCGCGCGCTTCGCCTCGTCGAGCGTCTGGTATTTCGCGCCGCCGAAGGCCGTGGCGTCGCCGCCCTTGGCCTGGTATTTCGCCTCGATGTAGCGGGAGGCCTTCTCGATGCAGTCGAGGGTCCAGGTGTAGCAGGCCTTGTCGTCGTCGGCCCAGGAGATGAAGCCGTGCTGGCCCATCATGATGGCCTTGGTGGAAGGATTCTTTTTTGCGATCTCCTGCATGGCGAGGCCGAGCTCGAAGCCCGGGCGCATCCACTTCACGTAGGCCATCTGGCCGCCGAAGATTTCCTGGGTGAGCTTTTCGCAGTTGGCCGAGGCCGCGATGGCGATCACGGCGTTGGGGTGCATGTGATCCACGTGCTTGCCGGGCAGGAAGGAGTGCAGCGTGGTGTCGATCGAGGAGGCGCGCGGGTTCAGGTTGAACGTCGCGTGCGAGAACATGCCGACCATGTCGTCCTCGGCCTGCGCCTTGAGGCCTTTGTCGGGGCGCGCGGCGTAGAGTTTCTGGAGGTCGAGGAGCTTCTGCTGGTAGAGCGACGAGAAGTTCTCGCGGGTGCTGGTGCGGAGGTCGCCGCCCGAGCCCTTGACCCAGAGGACCTCGGTGGGCGCGCCGCTGAGCGGGTCCTTCTCGGTGATCTTGGAGGAGGTGTTGCCGCCGCCGGTGTTGGTGATGCGCTGGTCGCCGCCGAGCAGGTTCGAGCGGTAAACGAGGCGCGCGACGGGATCGAGGGACGCGGCCTTGGCGTCGTCCCAGCCGTAGTTGACGTATTGATAGGAGCTCATGGTGCGTGGGTTATTGGGAAATGATCAGGCGGGCGGGCGGGCGGGCGATGCCGGCGGAGGCCAGCTGGTCCGGGGTGGCATCGGTCACGAGCGTGCCGAGTTGGGACCAGGGGGCGACCCGGTGGGGCGTGACCCGCCCGAGCTTCGTGGCGTCGAGGCAGACATAGGCCGCCCGGGAGCGCTGCAGCACGGCCTGCTGAAAGGCCGCGATGTCCGGATGGGAATTGGTGATGCCCGCGGCATCCATTCCCTCGCCCCCCAGGAAGGCCGCATGGAAGCGCCAGTTGCGCAGGGAATGCACGGCGTCGGCGCCGAGCAGGACGGCCTGGCGGTGGAGGAAGGTGCCGCCGAGCACATGGAGTTCGAGGCCGCGGGCCCCGCCGAGCAGGGTGGCAACCGGCAGGCTGTTGGTGACGACGGTCAATCCGGCGAGGTCGCCGCGACGCAACAGGAGGCGCGCGATGGCCTGCACGGTCGTCCCGGCGTCGAGGAAAACGATGCCACGCTGCGGAATCCGGGCGGCCGCGGCCGCGGCGATGCGGCCCTTGGCCGTGCGGGCGCGGCCGGAGCGCTCGCCGAGGGAGGCGAACGTGGTGTTGTAATCGGCCAGGGCCCCGCCCCGCGTGCGCGTGATGTGCCCGTTGGCCGCAACCGCCGCCAGATCCCGGCGCGCCGTCGCCACGGACACCCCCAGCCGCCGGCAGATCTCGGCCACCGGCAGGAAGCCGTCGGTCCGGATCAGCGCGCGCAGCCGCTCGTGCCGCTGGTCAACAAGGTGGCGGGGAACTCGCATGGAAGGAACGGGGACAAGGTCATCGTATATGAGCGAAGTCAATCATATAACTTTTCGTCCCGGGTTCGGAGCGTCCGAAGGACTGCCCGGCCTTCGTTTGATCGGTCAGCCGATATTCAGCAACACCTGCAACCCGACGACCACCCCCACTCCGTAGATCAAATCCAGCCAGACGACCGAGCCGGCGGCGCCCAGGAAGATCAGGCCAACCAGTGGGGAGCCCACCAGTTTGGCGGCCAGCGGCGCCTCTTTGTGCTTGATGGCGGTCCAGATGCTCTTGGCGTCACCCGTGCTGGGGAAGGAATGCATGGCCACCGACACCGCCAGCCACACCACGATGATGTTCAAGAATCCGCCGACATCCCCGGGCATGTGCCGCAACGGGATCAGGAACAGCCCGATCAAGAAACCGAGCGTTGAATTCACAAACAAGGGTCCGACTCCGATCAGAATGTGTTTCCACACATTCGTTGGGATCTCGTGAACCACATAACCCGCCGGATTGCCGAAACGAAAATAGCAGACCTCCAGAACCTTCGTGCCGGTCCATTGGCAAAACAACTTGTGGGCCAGTTCGTGAATAATGACGCCGGGAAAAGTGAGCCAGGTGATGATGAAGCCGGGAATGATCATGATCGCGGGGGGTGCATCCGTCGCATCCCTGGCCCGGGATACGAAATCGGCCGTAAGCTACGAATTCCGCCCCGACGCGCAACGTCAAAGCTCCGGCGTAAACTCACTCCTCTTTTTGGAGCCGTTCCCGTCCTGTGCTCACACGTCAAGGATCTGGATGCCGTGGGCCGGAAGCGTGATGGAGCGGGTCGTCTGGCGATCACCGAACACGACGGCGGTGGTCTCGTCGGTGCCGGCGTTGTTGATGACGACGAGCTTGCCGGCCTTCGGGAAGCAGGTCGCCTCGGTCTTCACGTTGGCGGACTGCCAGGCGCCCCAAGCGGCTTCCTGCGAAGCGGCCCAATGCAGCGCGCGATGCAGCAGGCGCGTGTTCTCGAAGGTGAATTTGAAACCGCTGAGGTAAACCGCGCGGCCCTTGCCGAAGGCATGCGTCGCGAGCCGCGGCGAGCCGTCGCGGTCGGCGAGAACCGACGTGGCGGCACCGTGGACGTAGATGCCATCCACGTCCTTGCCGAGATCGAGCGGCGCGGTGAGGTCGGCCGTGATGAAGTGCGCCGGCGCGACGGCATACTTGTATTTGCCGTTGGCCACGCGGTCGCCGGTGTCGCGGTCGAGGCCGAACACCTGGGCGAGCTTGAAACACTGGCCGACGCGCGGGCGGGCGCTGGGCTCGCCGATGCCAACCACGCCTCCGCCCTTTTTGGCGAATTGCGTGAGGATGGCCTCGACGCGCGGGTCGTCCCAATAATGCCCGCCGCTCCACGCGGAGCCGGCGCGGCCGCAGTTGATCACGGCTTTCACGCCGCGCGGCACGCCGTGCTTCACGAGGTCGTCGAAGCTGAAGAACACCACGTCGAGCGCGAGGCCGGCGAGGGACTCGAGCACGTCGTAAAGCGCCACGCCGGGCGTGAAATGCCCCGAGCAGGTCCACGCGCGCAGGTCGCCCCAGGCGGTGAGCACGGCGACCTTGAAGGGCGCGGCCCAGGGCTTGCCGCCGGCATGGAAGGATTTCAGCAGGCGGAATTCCTTGGCGAGGCCCTCGATGTAGTCCTGGAAATCCGGGAACGGCTCGACCAGCGAGAGGTAGCCGCCGAGGCCGATGCGGTCGATGGGCGCGCGCACGAGGCCGCGGCGGGCGTCGATCCAGAAGTTCTTCGCGTCGAGCGTCGGGTTGCCGCCGGCCTTGAAGGTCGGCTCGCCCTTGAGGCCGGTCGGGAACAGATACGGATGCAGGCGCAGCTCGCGCGTCTTCGCGCCGGTGGAGTGCGCGCAGAGGCGGACTTCGAAGGCGTTGAACACGCACTTGATGAGCCCGTCGAAGCCGAACTCCTTGAAGCGCGGGCTGCTCGGCTCCACGCCGATCCAGTGGTCGTCGTAGAAAACGTAGGCGAGCTTGCGGTGGCGGTGCACGAGATCAATGCACTTGCGGCCGAACTCGATCACGAAGCCGTGAATGAAATCCATGTAGTCGCGGTAGCGGCGCGACGGGGCGTTGTGCGTGGAGTTGTAGAGGC
>CBINOW010000179.1:0-7830 GCA_966252395.1 uncultured Oleiharenicola sp.
CCCCGGGCTCCTCAAGGAGCAGTATGCAGCCGAATCCGACACCGTGCAGAATGTGTGGCGCGACAGCAGCGGCAAAAATGCCAAGCTGTTCGAACTGCTCATCCACGACTACGTCGTGCGCGGCAACACCGAGATGCCCGGCCTGAAGGTTGGCCGGCGGGACGGCACCAACACCGCGATGGGCGCCGGCCACAAGGATGAGATCCGCCGCCTCTTCCAGTTCGTCACCCAGAACCTGGGAAAATCGGTCCCGTCGGAGGTCCGAAAATTTCTCGAGCTGTTCGCGGTGTGAAGCAGGCGCCGGCCCGTCTTTGGGCCGGGTTCGCGGACACCGGGGCGAGGGCGCCCCGGCTCCATTTTAAGTAAACCCGGCCCGCGCCTCAGGCGCGCACGGTGACGCTGCCGTCGGCGACTATCTCCTGCTGGATCTTGACGAAGACCGCGTTGACCTCGTCGTCCGTGAGGGTGCGTTCGGCCGAGCGGAACGAGAGCGCGAAGGCCACGCTCTTCTTCCCTTCGGGCAGACCGGCGCCCTGATAGACATCGAAGACCTCGACGCCCTCGACAGCGAAGGCGGCGCCGGCGGCTGACCGCGCGATCCTGAGAAGCTGTGTGCGCACCTCCTCGGCCTGCCGCGCGGCATCCATCACGAGCGCCAGATCGCGCAAGGCGACGGGCTGCAGGCTGAAGTTCTGGTAACGGCGTCGCGCGGTGTCGGCGGTCAGGTTTTCCGGCAGGATGGCGAACATGCCGGCCCAGACCTTGCCCTCGACGCCCGCGGCGCGGACCATCGCGAGGTTCAGCAGGCCGAAACGCGCGGTCCAGCCGTGCTTCATTTCGCCGGCGGCAGCCGCGTGGCCTTCCTGCCAGCCCCAGTAGGCGCCGGTGACGGGCACGAGCGCCTGCGCCGCGAGGTCAATGCCCGCCTCGGCGGCGAGAATCTCCATGTGGCGCTTCACCGCGTAGAAATCCGGCTGATCGCGACCAAGCCAAGCACGGGCCTTGGGATTCTCGACCATGATGAAGCCGACGCCGGCGCACTCGTGCACCGCGCCGTTGAGCTCCATGAACACACGGCCGGTTTCGCAGAGGCGGGCGACGTGGTTGCCGCGCGACTGGTTGAGTTTGAGCGACTCGAGCAGGCCCATGACCAGCGTGGGCCGCAGATGCGACTGTTCCTCGACGAAGGGATTGAGCAGGCCGAGCTCCTGCACGGCGACGTCGGAAACCCAGGTCTTGAGCTCCTTCGCCGAGCGCAGCGTGTAGTTCACGCACTCGTGGAAATGCTGCCCGACTAGGTATTCCGTGACCTTGCGGTTGAAAACAACGGCGGGCGCATCCTCGGCATCCACCAAAGCGGGGCCGATGGCGGGAGCGGCGGGCACCTTCTCGGTGCCATAAACGCGGAGCACTTCCTCGACGAGGTCGATCGGGCGATCGAGATCGGCGCGGTAGCTGGGGATCGAAACGGTCCACGCGGGGCCGCGCTTCTCGGTCGGCTGCTCGTGCGTGATGACGAGATCGAGCGCCTCAAGCGCGGCGCGCTGTTCGTCGGCGGGAATCTCGAAGCCGAGCTTCTCGTTGATGTAGGCGGGCGTCACTACGATCTCGCGCTGCCACGGCACATCGCCGCCCACTTTGAACGACGGACCGACGACGGTGCCGCCGGCCGTTTCCAGCAACAGATCCACGGCGCGTTGCGCCGCCTCCATCGTGCTATGCGGGTCAACGCCGCGCTCGAAGCGGTAGGAGGAATCGGAGGCAAGGCCGAGTTTCTTGGAAGTCCAGCGGATGCACTGTGGGCGGAAATACGCCGCCTCAAGCACGATGTCGGTCGTGGAGTCGTCCACGCCCGCGTCGGCGCCGCCCATGATGCCGGCCACGACGAGCGGCTTGGTTTCGTCGGCGATGACGAGCATGCGGCTGTTCAGCACGCGCTCCTTGGCATCGAGGGTGACGAGCTTCTCGCCGTCGTGCGCGTGGCGGATGACGATCTTGCGCCCGCCGATCTTCTTGGAATCGAAAACGTGCAGCGGCTGGCCCAGCTCGAGCATGACGTAGTTGCCCACGTCCACGAGGTTGTTGATCGGGCGCAGGCCGATGGCCTTGAGGCGCTCCTGCATCCACGCCGGGCTCGGGCCGACCTTCACGCCGGAGATGGCGATGCCGATGTAAAGCGGGCAGTCCTTGGCGGCCTCGACCTTGATGTCGGCGAGGATGTCAGGGCGCGTGCCATGCGTCTCGCCGTTGAACTTGATCGCAGGGTAGCTGACCTCCTTGCGAAACCAGGCGGCGAATTCGCGCGCGATGCCGATGTGGCTGAGCGCGTCGGGGCGGTTGGGCGTGATCTCGATGTCGAACACGGTGTCGCCACCGGGGACGGCGTCGTTGATCGGCTGGCCGATGGGCGTGGTCGCCGGGAGGATCAGAAGGCCGGCGTGGTCGCCGGAAAGGCCGAGCTCGTCGGGCGCGCACATCATGCCCTGCGACTCGTGGCCGTAGGTCTTCCGCTGCGCGATCTGGAATCCGCTCGGCAAGACCGCCCCGGGCAGGGCCACGGGCACGCGGTTGCCAACGTCGCAATTGGGCGCACCGCACACGATGCTGCGCACACCGCCGTGGGCGGCGCCGACTTCAACGGTGCAAAGGGAGATGTCCTTCTTGAGGTTCGGAATCTTGGCGCGCGTGAGGATTTCGCCCACGACGACGTTTTGCAGCGGCGGCAGGCCGGTGCTGGCCACGCCCTCGACCTCGAAGCCGAGGAAGGTGATGGCGCGCTTAAGCTCGTCGGTGGAGACACCGTCGAGGTTCACGTATTGCTTGAGCCAGTTGAGGGAGATTTTCATCGGGCGTCTCAGGCGAACTGCTTCAGGAAACGGACGTCGTTCTGGTAGAAATAGCGGATATCATCGATGCCGTAGACGAGCATCGCGAGGCGTTCGAGGCCCATGCCGAAGGCGTAGCCGGTCCAGACCTCGGGATCGTAGCCGACGGCCTCGAAGACGGACGGATCAACCATGCCGCAGCCGCCGATCTCGATCCACTCCTTGTTCACCTTGGGCAGGTGCTTGGCGGAAAGGTCCACCTCGAAGGAGGGCTCGGTGTAACCGAAGTAGTGCGGACGAAAACGGGTCTTCGTGTCCTTGCCGAGCAGCGAGGCAAAGATGTAGTCGAGCAGCGCCTTGAGGTCGCGCACGGTGACGTTCTTGTCCACGTAGAGGCACTCGAGCTGGTGAAAGTTGGCGCTGTGCGTGGCGTCGGTGGTGTCGCGGCGATAAACGCGGCCGGGCGACACGATGCGGATGGGCGGCTCGCCCTTCAGCATGGTGCGGATCTGCACCGACGACGTGTGGGTGCGCAGCAGGTATTTCTCGCCGGCGATCTTGCGCTCGATGTTGCCGAACTTGGCGCTCTCCGGGAAATAAAACGTGTCCTGCTCGGCGCGGGCCGGGTGGTCGGCGGGCGTGTTGAGCGCATCGAAGCAGTAATACTCGGTCTCGACCTCCGGACCGTCGGCGACGGTGAAGCCGGCTTTGCGCAGGATGCGGCACATCTCCTCGCGCACCTGTGTGAGCGGGTGCATGGTGCCGGGGCCGGCGTCGGGCGAAGGCAGAGTGGGATCCACGGCGGGCCCGAGCTGCGCGGCGATCTCGGCGGCGGCGATGCGCTCGAGCGTGGCGTCGAGCTGGGCCGACAGCTGGGCCTTGGCCTCGTTGACGAGCTTGCCCATGGCGGGACGCTGCTCCTTGGGCACCGTGCCCATCTGTTTCATGAGGGCGGTGAATTCGCCGTTGGGGCCGACGTAGCGGGCCTTGGCGGCTTCGAACTCGGCGCGCGTCTTGAGCGCGGCCAGCTCGGGCTGGGCCTTGGCGAGGATCGCGGAGATGGTTTCTTGCATGATCGGGAAAAAGAAAAAGGACGGGCTCCGAAGAGACCGTCCTTCTGTGAAATGGTCTTTCGACCGGAAGGCGAGCCCCGAGAGGCCCGCGCGGGATCAGCCCTTGGCGAGGGTGACGCCCGGCTTGCTCTTCAGAGCGGCCTTGGACTTCTCGACCAGGGCCTTGAAGGCGACGGCATCGGCGATCGCGATCTCGGAGAGCTGGCGACGATCGAGCTCGATCTTCGCGGCCTTGAGACCCTCGATGAAGCGGCTGTAGCTGAGGCCGGCCTCGCGGCAGGCGGCGTTCAGACGCACGATCCAAAGGCCGCGCATGTTGGCCTTCTTCTTCTTGCGGTCGATGTAGGCGTATTGCCAGGCATGCTGGACCGCTTCCTTGGCGTAGCGGAACAGCTTGGACTTGTTGCCGAAATAGCCCTTGGCGTATTTCAGCACTTTCTTGCGGCGCTTGCGCGACGCGGGGGAGTTTGTGACACGAGGCATGTTGTTTTAGTGGTTTTGGCGCCGGCGGGTCGTCTCGTTAGGATTCACCCGCTTGGCGGAGTTGTGGTTTTCGCTTCGGCTGTCGGATTAGAGCCCAAAGGGCAGACAGCGCTTGAGCGGCTGAGCATGACCTTCGGCCACGAGCTTGTCGCGGGAGGCACGGCGTTTGGACTTCGTGCTCTTCGCGGCCAGCAGGTGACGGAAGCCAGGCGTGCGCCGGATCAACTTGCCCTTGGCGGACAACTTGAAGCGCTTGGCAACGGACTTTTTGGTCTTTTGCATGGGATGAGTTGGCCAAAACAGAGGACGGCCAAGGGCTTGGCAAGGATTTTGTCCATCGGGCGGTGTCCTATTTTGCAGGATGCGCCCCCATCCGCTCAGCTCCATCCGTAAAGCGGCGCCAAAAACCTCACGACCAGCCAGATGGTGACGGCCCCGAAAAGGTCCAACCAGATGCCTTTCCGCATCATCGTGACCAGCCGAACCTCGCCGGTGGCATAGGCTTGGGCGTTGGGGCCGGTTGAAACCGGCAGCAGGAACCCAAAGCTGCAAGCCAGGGTGGTGGCCAGCGCAACCGGTATGGGATTCACCTGCGCCGCGACCGCCACGGCGATCATCATCGGCGCCATGATGGCCGCCGACGCCGTGTTGGAGGCCGCTTCGCTCAGCAGGATACTCAGCCCGATGGCCACCGCGACGAGCGTCCACAAACCGGGCTGTCCGAGCAAGGCCCCCACCCCGTCGCCAATGGCCTTGGCCAGTCCGGTCTGAAAAATCTGCGCCCCGAGCGACAGGCCACCGGCGAAGAGCAAGATGGTGCCCCAATCGATCTTCACTGCTTCGTGCCATGCGAGCGTGAACTCCGACTTCCGCAAATTCACGGGGAGGACCAACAATACCAGTCCCGCCAAAAGACCGATAATGTCCTCGGGAAAATGTCGGCGGATCCACACCGTGACCAAGTTGTCACCGACACCGAGCAACTCGCTCAGTCCGGGAAACACCCAAAGCACAATGGCGACCGCGAGCGCCCCCGCGACATGCAGTTCGCCGCGCGACATTGGCCCGAGTGCTCCCAGTTGCGCCCGAAACTGCTCCCGGAGAGCCGACGCATCACCGATGGCCACACCCGCCGACGGCCGCATCAGCCACAGCAGCCACGCCAGCAACACGCACGAAAGCGGCACGGCCAGCTGCATCCACTGGACAAAAGTCAGCTGGATGCCCGCATGCTCGCGCAGGGCCGCCAACGCGATCAGGTTGGGCGGTGTGCCCACGGGCGTGGCGAGTCCGCCGATCGAAGCCGCGAAGGCAATGAGCAGCACCAGGTTTTCGCGCACGTCTCTCCCCGCACCCAGCGCCGGACAGGTTTTCATCACGCCGAGCGCGATCGGCAACATGACCGCGGTGGTGCCGGAGTTGCTCATCCACATCGAGAGCAACGCGGTCAGCGTGCCCAGCGCCGCGAACACCGTGAACGGCGACCGCGTCACCCCGGGCAGCGAGAGCAGCCGCAGCGCGAGACGCTTGTCCAGACCGTGCTTCTGCAGCGCCACGCCCAGCATGAACGAACCGATGAAAAGAAACGTGATCGAACTCGCGAACGGCGCGAGCACCACGGACACCGGACCGACGCCAAACACGATGCAGAGCGCGGGCACCAGCAGCGAAGTCGCCGCCATGGGGATCGCCTCGCTGATCCACAGGATGATTGCGAGCGTCATCAGCGCCGCAAGCTTGTGCGCCGGCACACCGAGGCCAGACAACGGCAGCCACCAGACCATAAGCGCTGCCGCCGGCGCAAGAAACAGCCCCACAGGACGCCGCAGTCTCTCAAAATCTGCTTCAAGCCGGGTGATCATGTGGGTGACTCAGGCGAATGTTGCACGGCATTCGGCGGGGGTGAGGGCAGATTGGCCGCGCTGCCCATCGTGACCAGCCGATTCACCGAGCGTGTCGCCCGGCGATAACACTTTCTCACAGAGAAAATCAGCCCGCGAATAAACCATACCTTCGCTCAGGAAAATTGGTTGACATGCTACCGGTGTTAATGAGCTTCTGCCCCTCCATTTTTGCGGCTTCCTAGCTCAATGGTAGAGCAGTTGACTCTTAATCAATTGGTTCGGGGTTCGAGTCCCCGGGGAGCCACCAGATTTCCCGTTCTTTTCAACCTCGTCATGCCAAACATTTGGACGACGGCGTCACTTTTCGCCGGCGTAGCTCAACGGTAGAGCACCTGTTTTGTAAACAGGCGGTTGCGGGTTCGAATCCCATCGCCGGCTCCACTTTCCCGACTGCGCCTCCGCGACTACCCCCACGCATTCGCGCGCGCCGCACGATTTTTCCACTGCCCGATGGTGTAATGGTAGCACGAACGACTCTGACTCGTTCTGTCTAGGTTCGAGTCCTAGTCGGGCAGCCAACTTTCTTCTTACCCTCATGAAATCCTTTGCTGGCTGCGAACTTTTGCAGCTATGGCACAGAAACCGCATTGACAGTGCAAAGGCGTTTTAAGCAGCATTTGTATTCCCAAGATTTTTGCACAAGAAGTAGTATGCGGCATCCGGGTGTTCCATTCCCCTCAAGCACCCGCCTGTAGCGTCCCCTTTCCGACAGGAAAATTATAATCCCCCCGCCCAGTCATAAAATCACACTCGCACTATGATCTCTGCATCCATGCCCCTCGCGTTCCTGATGAACCAGACTCCGATGGAGCTGTTCAAGCACGGCGGCCCCATCATGTGGCCCATCCTGCTTGTTTCGTTCCTGATGATCACCGTCGCCGTTGAGCGCATAATCTTCATCTTCCGCGAAAACGGCCGCCGCCAGCCCGACCTCGTCGACAAGATGCTTGAGCGCGTCGAGGCCAATGACGTAGGCGGCGCGGTCGAGATGGGTAAGAAGAGCAATGACTTCGTGGCCCGCATCCTCGTTTACGCCCTCACCCACAAGGAGCACTCCCTCGGCAACGCCTTCACCCGCGCCGCCAATCAGGAAATGCAGCGCTTCAGCCAGGGCCTGCCCACGCTGGACACCTGCATCACCGCCGCCCCCCTCCTCGGCCTTCTCGGCACCGTGACGGGCATGATGGAAACCTTCGGCGCCCTCGGCGGCGGCGACATCGGCGCGGCTACCAGCAAGATCACCGGCGGCGTCGCCGAGGCCCTTATCGCCACCATGTGCGGTATCGCCATCGCGGTCACCGGCCTCCTCCCCTTCAATTACTTGAACGCGCGCCTGGAAGAAGCCCGCCACGAGGTCGAGGATGCTTCCAATTCCCTCGAGATCATCATCAACAAGTCCGAGAGCGCGAACGCCCGCTAAGGGCCGCGCCTCTCTGATCTAACCTCAACACTTACTGTCATGCACGGTGGTGGCGGAACCGGCCCGGGTGGCGTCAAAAGAGCGCGCATTGAGATCATCCCTCTCATTGACGTCATCTTCTTTCT
>CBINOW010000180.1:0-7801 GCA_966252395.1 uncultured Oleiharenicola sp.
CTCGTCGTCAGTCAGGGCAAACAGCTCCATCGCGGCGACGGCCATCTGGTCCGCCGAATCGGGGTCGCGGTAGAAATCGTTCACCTTGTCGCGCTCGAAGGCCGTGGGCACGGTGTCGGCCGCGCGGGCGCGGGCGTAGATTTTCCGCGCCATCACGCTGTAACGCGCCATGTCGTCGGCGCGGCCGAGTTCGCCGAAGGTCCGCGCGCCGAGCGCAAGCGCGGCGGCGGCGGCGCCCATGTGCACGCGCGACAACGCGCAGAGCGCGGGCCGCTGCCCGTCGAGCTTGTCCTCGTGCGGCAGGCGCAGGCCCTGGTTGTGATCCTCGGCGTTGGCGACCTGGATGATGAAGGTGGTGTCGTCGGGATGGACCTTCATCAGGAACTCCAGCCCGTGCCGCGCCTCGTCGAGCACGTCGGGCAGCACGGAGCCACCGGGGGCCTTGCCGAAAAGTTCCGGCTTGAGCCGGTAGGCGAGCAGCAGGTGGTAGGCGGTCGCGGCCTGGTTGAGCGTGAACTTGATGTAGTCGCCGGCGTCATACCAGCCGCCGAGCGCATCCACCGTGCGGGCGGGCGCGGCGGGTTTCCATTGGCCGTTCGCCGGATCGCCGTCGGGCACGAAGACCGGCGCGTCGGCGTCGCCGGGATGCGACAGCGGGCGCAGGCCCGTGTCCGGCGATCCCGAACGGGCGCGGCGCAGATGGATCAACGGCAGCGACACCATCCGGGCATAGGGCGAGGCCGCGATGCGGAATTTCGCGGGCGGCGCCCCGGCGGTGACGAATTCGTAATCCCCCGCCTCGCGCAACGCGCTGAAGTCCGCCGTGTGATTGTAGGCAAAGGGCGTGTGGTCGCCGGCGCCGGACACGCGGGGGCCGAAGGTCCCGTGTCGCACCGTCGCACCCGCGCGCTTCACCGTCCATTCGCGGCCCGCCAGGTCGGAATCGCTGAGCGCAAACAACACCTTGGGCTGGCCGGGCGCATAGCCGGCTTGGTTCCAGCGCAGGAAAAGCTCGGCGCGCAACGGGGAGACAATGGCCAACGCGACCAGAATCAGGAGGGGGAGGTGACGCCTCATGAGGCGGTCACCTTGTGCACCGTCACCCACGTCCGCAAGTCCGACCGCTCCGATTGCATGAACAATTTCACCCTTTGCATACAGCCGCCGCCGAAGCGCCGCCATCTCCCCCCTTGACGCGGCTTTGCCGCGACCGTTTCATCAGTGCTGCATGTGCGCCAAAGCCTCCACTCCCGTCAAATACAAGCGCGTCGTCCTGAAGCTCAGCGGTGAAGTCCTCCGCGGCAAGGGCACCGAGCCCATCGACGCCGCCACGCTGGAGCGGATGTGCGAACAGGTGAAGGAAATCCACGACCTCGGCGTGCAGGTGTGCGTCGTGATCGGCGGCGGCAACATCTTCCGCGGCCTCCAGGGCGCCAAGCGCGGCGTGGACCGCACCACCGGCGACTACATGGGCATGCTCGCCACCGTCATCAACGGCCTCGCGATCATGGACTGCCTCGAAAAGATGGGCGTGAAGACCCGCGTCCAGTCGGCCATCCCCATGAACCAGATCGCCGAACCCTTCATCATGCGCCGCGCCAGCCGCCACCTCGAGAAGGGCCGCGTCGTCATCTTCGTCGCCGGCACCGGCAACCCGTATTTCTCGACCGACACCACCGCCGCCCTGCGCGCCTCCGAGCTCCACGCCGACATCATCATGAAGGCCACCAAGGTGGACGGCATCTACGACAAGGACCCGAAGAAGCACAGCGACGCCGTCAAATACGACGACCTCACCTTCATCGACGCCCTCAAGCAGCGCCTCAACGTCATGGACTCCACGGCGTTCTCCCTCTGCCTCGACAACAACGTCCCGATCCTCGTCTTCAACCTCGAAGACGAGCACGCCATCCGCAAAGCCGTCGCCGGCGACAAGATCGGCACCCTGGTTCACGGCTGACCCCGCGAACCGTTGAAGTTTAAGTTGGAAGATTAAGTTCTCCTCCCCCAGACCCGAGACCCAAGATCCCATTCCCCTCCCATGAGCAACGCCACTCTCACCGAAGCCCAGTCCCGCATGAAGAAAGCCGTGGACCACACGCTCCACGAGTTCTCCACCATCCACACCGGCAAGGCCTCCCCCGCCATGGTCGAGTCCGTGCAGGTCGAGGCCTACGGCTCCATGATGCCGCTCAAGGGCTGCGCCGCGATCACCACGCCCGATGCGCGCATGATCCAGATCCAGCCCTGGGACAAGGGGCTGATCCGCCCCATCGAGAAGGCGCTCCAGATGGCCAACATCGGCGTGAACCCCGTCGTGGACGGCGCGCTCATCCGCCTCCCTTTCCCCGAGCTCTCCAAGGAACGCCGCCAGGAATTCGTCAAGACCGCCCACCGCCTCGCCGAGGAGGGCCGCGTCGCCGTCCGCCACGTCCGCCGCGACGCCATGGAAGCCGCCAAGAAGCTCAAGAAGGACGGCAAGATCTCCGAGGACGACGAGAAGCGCCTCGAGAAGGACGTCCAGACCGCCACCGACAAAGCCATCAAGGACATCGACGCCCATCTCGCCCACAAGGAGAAGGACCTGATGACGGTGTGACCGCCGCGGTCAGACGAAGTAACAAGGAACAAGACTCAAGTAACAGGACAGGCGGGATCACTGATCCCGCCTTTTTTCTGGGCGGGTCGTTCGTTGTAGGGCGGGGTCTCCGAACCCCGCCTTGAATTTTCATCGCAGGGTCGGACCTTGTGGGTGCGACTCTGCGAAAGACGTCGCCGCACCTGTCAGCCATGGACTTGGCGACGGCTGAAGCAGCGACCCTCGTCAAGACAGGCGGGGTTCGGAGACCCCGCCCTACAGCCGCACCTTCGGCGCGCAACACGCGCACGACTCTTCGCAACCCGTGCGCGGCGCGGACTTGCGCGTTCTGGCATGCTCACGGAGTCGCCGGAGAATTCCGGCGCACCCACCCTGCCCCAGTCATGAGCCACCCCAAGTATCTCTATGTCTCGCTGATGCCGGAGTCGCTGGTCGCCTCGCATCTCGCCCCGGAGGAATTCGGTTCCTACATCGCCACGGGTTCCAAGAAGCGCGCCCGCGGCCAGGCCATCTTCTTCAAGCTCACCGACACCCATGCCGCCGGCCTGCTCACGCCCGACCATGTGCGGCGCATGGACGAGCGCCACCCGCGCCGCTCGCTCTACCTCTCCATCTACCGCGTGCTCGAGCACACGCCCGTCGAGGCCTTCGAGTCGGCGCACCTGACCACCGACGACGGCCGCGTGCTCACGCTGAAGCCCGCGCCCTATGTGCCCGCGGCCGGCCCGCGCTTCCATCTCTACCAGGAATTCTGCCCGGTCACGCCGCGCGTCGTCAGCGCGCTTGAGCCGCGCGAGTTCGCCGCCCGCATCACCGATCCGGCCGAACCCGTCTCCCTGCCCGCCCTCGTGTTCGCCGAGTTGCAGCTCGGCCGCCTCGGCGACGATCCCGAGGCCACCGACGTGGACAACCTGCCCTATCCCAACCTCGAGCACCTGCGCGACTGCCTGCGCGAGCTCCGCCTCAAGCACGGCAAGCCGACCAAGACCGTCATACGCTACCTGCAGCAGGATGTGCTTTTCCGCACACTGACCGGCGGCCTCTGCCTCGCCGCGGCCGGCAACAAGTTCGCCTGGTTCCCGATGCCGACGCAGGACGAGCTGGAGGAACACCACTTCCCGTGGTGGCGCTCCGCCCTCCGTTCCTTCGGCGCCTGAGCCGCCCCGCCGCCCTCTTTCCCCTCCGCCCCATGCAATCAACGCTCTTCTGGCTCACTCCCGCAGCTTCGTTGCTCGCCCTTAGCGTGGCAGCGCATTTCTACTCGCGCATGAAGGCCGCGCCCGAAGGCACGGCCCGCATGGCGGAGATCGCGTCGCATGTGCGCGCCGGGGCCATGGCCTACCTGCGGCAGCAATACAAGGTCGTCGGCCTGTTCTTCCTCGGGCTCACGCTCCTCTTCGCGTGGCTCGCCTACGGGCTCAACCTCCAGAACCACTGGGTGCCCTTCGCGTTCCTCACGGGCGGCTTCTTCTCGGGCCTGGCCGGGTTCTTCGGCATGAAGACCGCGACCTACGCCGCGGCCCGCGTCGCCCACGCCGCGAGCAAGTCCCTCGACGAGGGCCTGCGCCTCGCCTTCCGCAGCGGCGCGGTCATGGGCCTCGTCGTCGTCGGCCTCGCCCTGCTCGACATCTCCGTGTGGTTCCTCGTGCTCACGCGCTTCGTCGAGGACACCGATCCCGCGCACAAGCTCGTCGTCATCACAACCACGATGCTCACGTTCGGCATGGGCGCGTCGCTCCAGGCGCTCTTCGCGCGCGTCGGCGGCGGCATCTTCACCAAGGCGGCCGACGTCGGCGCCGACCTCGTCGGCAAGGTCGAGGCCGGCATCCCCGAAGACGATCCGCGCAACCCCGCCACCATCGCCGACAACGTGGGCGACAACGTCGGTGACGTCGCGGGCATGGGCGCCGACCTCTACGAATCCTACGTCGGCTCCATCCTCGCCACCGCCGCGCTCGGCGCCGCGGCCTTCGCGCAGGCCGGCGACCCCGCCTCCGCCTACAAGGCCGTTATTGCCCCCATGGTCGTCGCGGCCATCGGCACGGTGTTCTCGATCATCGGCATGTATGCCGTGCGCGTGAAATCCGGCTCGACGCAGCGCGACCTGCTCAACGCCCTCGGCCGCGGCATCAACCTCAGCTCGCTGCTCATCTTCGTGTTCTCGTTCCTCGTGCTCCGCTACCTGGAAATTCCGAACTACCTCGGCATCTGGGGCGCGATCGTCACCGGCCTCGTGACCGGCATCGTCATCGGCAAGGTCACCGAGTATTTCACGTCGCAGGAATTCTCTCCCACCAAGGGTATCGCCGACAACGCCACCACCGGCCCCGCCACCGTGATCATCTCCGGCCTCGGCACGGGCATGCTCTCCACCGTGGTCCCGGTCATCGCCGTCGTCATCGGCACCGCGCTGTCCTACGGCTTCGCCGCCGGCGACTGGCATTTCCGGCCCGACTCGATGGCCATGGGCCTCTACGGGGTCGGCATCGCCGCGGTCGGCATGCTCTCGACCCTCGGCATCACGCTCGCGACCGACGCCTACGGCCCGATCGCCGACAACGCCGGCGGCAACGCCGAGATGTCGCACCTTGGGCCCGAGGTCCGCAAGCGCACCGACGCGCTCGACTCGCTGGGCAACACCACCGCCGCCACCGGCAAGGGGTTCGCCATCGGCTCGGCCGCCCTCACCGCCCTCGCCCTGCTCGCCTCCTACGTCGAGGAGCTGAAGATCGCCATGGTCCACGCCGGCCAGACCACGATGGAAGTCGCCGGCCAGGCCGTGCCGGTCATCACCGCGACGCTCACGCAGTTCATGACCCACTTCGAGGTGAACCTGATGAACCCGAAGGTCATCATCGGCCTCTTCCTCGGCTCCATGATGTCGTTCGTCTTCTGCGGCCTCACCATCAACGCCGTCGGCCGAGCCGCCGCGCGCATGGTCGAGGAGGTGCGCCGGCAGTTCAAGGAGAAGCCCGGCATCCTCCATGGCACCGATCTGCCCGACTACGCCCGCTGCGTGGCGATCTCCACCGCCGGCGCCCAGCGCGAGATGGTCGTCCCGTCGCTCCTCGCCGTGATCGTGCCGATCGGCACCGGACTCATTTTCGGCGTGCCCGGCGTGTTCGGGCTGCTCGGCGGCGGCCTCAGCACGGGCTTCGTGCTCGCGGTCTTCATGGCCAACTCTGGCGGCGCCTGGGACAATGCCAAGAAATACATCGAGGAAGGCCACCACGGCGGCAAAGGCTCGCTCGCCCACAAGGCCGCCGTCATCGGCGACACGGTCGGCGACCCGTTCAAGGACACCGCCGGCCCGAGCCTGAACATCCTCATCAAGCTGATGAGCATGGTCTCGATCGTCACCGCCGGCGTGAACATCGCCTACACGCTGCTGTGAAACCGGGAGGGCCCGCGTCCCTGCGGGCCGAGGCGTGGAGCAAGCGCGAGACGAAGGAGATGAAGGAAATGGAGCAGCAGTTCGGCTGAGCCGCTGGAGGGCCGGTCTCCGCACCGGCCTTGCTCTTCCTTCTTAATTCTTCCTTCCTACTTCCCCCGCACCGCCGCCAGCACCAGCGCGCCGATGGCCTCGGCCTTGGTCTGGCCGGGGATGTGTTTCGCGAAAACCACGGAGAACTTCGGTCGGTTCGACAGCTGGGCCGCCAGTTCGGGCGGGATGGGCTGACCCGTCTGCTGCGCCTTGCGTTCGGCCATTTCGCGCGCTTTCCGCAGCAGCAACGGTTCCTCGGCCGCCGGGGTGCCGGGCGCGGCCTGCGCACCCTCCAGCTTCAGGCGCAAATACTGGCTCTCGCCCGATGACATGGATTTCTCCGGGCGCACCGCCGCCACCTCGGCCCGCGACACGCGCGTGACCTTCGTGCCCCAGGGTCGCGGACACGTCACAACCACGTCCGCCGCCTCGATCCGCAGCTCGAAGCGCGCGAACCACACGTCGAGCGCGAACAACGCGATGATCGCGGCGAAGAACAGCGTGATACCCCAAACCGGTCCGGGCACGCCTGTCTTGATGAAGAACGCGAACAGCCCCGCGAAGCCGAGCATCAGCAGCGCCGTCGTCAGCCGCGTGCCGGTCAGGTGTCCCGAGTTGAAATGAAACGTGTCGCCCTCGCGCCGCACCCCGCAGGCCGCGAGCGCGGCCGCGTCGAGCGTCACCGGCGTGTATTCCTCGAGCACCGGCGCACCGGCCTCGGGCGGGGCCGCCGTTTCGCCGGTGGCGAAGACCGGCACCTTGAACTGCGTGGCAAAGTCCACGCCCGCCGTCGCCGCCGAGGCGGACAACCGCCAGACGATCTCGTTGTTGCGGTCGCTGGCGTCGGTCTGCGGCCGGCCGGCCGGGATGTAGAAGAGCACCGGGATGCGGGTGCCGCCGGCGCCGCTGGTCCACTTGTCGCGGGCGATCAGTTCCTCCCGCTCCCAGAGCACGTTCTCGCGCACGCTGCGGTTCTTGCCGCTGCCGCGCACCTCGCGGCGGATGCACTTGAGCGCGAGCCGCGCGTCGGCCTCGGGCACCACCTTGGCCGGCACCTCGATCACGCCGCCGAGGTAGCCGCCGATCACACCGGGCAGTGACGAAGGCACAAAGCGGGCACGGCCGTATTTGCGCGCGCGCACCGTCTGATAAATCGCCAGCCACAGGAGCAGCAGGCCCACGAGCGGAAAGAGGAACACCAGGTATTCGCCCGGCTTGCTGAAGCCCTGGGCGAGCAGGGCCGCCGTCACGGTCCAGCTGATGGCGTTCCAGAACAGCGCAAAGACCCACATCACCGCCGCGGCTGACTCCGAATCGGCCGCGATGGCGGAGCCGGCCCACTCCTTTTTCCATTTCCACGGCTGGTCCGGAAACTGCGCCTTCCGCGCCGCCTCGGCCGCGGCATCCCGCGAGAAGCGCTGCGCCAGCCGCCAAAAGAAAAAGGCCCCGACAATCATCAGCACCCCTGTGATCCCCGGCACGAGCACCTCCGGCGTCGGCCGATCCCCGTATCGCCGCAGCTGCGTCGCCGCCAGGCTGAGCAACCCGCCGCCACCCAGCAGCAGGACAAAAAACACCACATAACTGCACCCCCGGTTCTGCGTGCTGTCCGTTGCCATGCCCGCGAGCAAATCCGAACACCCCCACGCCGGCGAAAGCATTCGGCTTCCAAGCCGGCTAACAAGTTGTAGGGCGGGGGGTACGCAACCCCCCCAGGT
>CBINOW010000181.1:0-7800 GCA_966252395.1 uncultured Oleiharenicola sp.
AGCGACTTCCGGGTGTTCCCGGCCAACCAAGGCATCGTGCCCGCGCCGGAGCCGGCCCCGACCGTCGTCGCCACCCTCGGCCAGTTGCTATTCCCCAGCCAGCGAGACAACAAGGACGAACCTTCGCCCGGCCAGCGCCGCGGCGCCTTGCTCAACAGCCAGGTCATCCCGCAAACCGGCGTGCAGGTCGTGTATTGGAGCGTGAACGATCCAGACGGCGACGCCCTCGCCTACACGTTCTCGATCCGTCCCGACACGGCGAAGTCCGAGTGGACCGATCTCTCCGTGGGCACGTCCGACAGCTTCGTGCAGTTCGAAACCGGCAGCCTGCCCGAGGGCCTCTACCTCACGCGCCTGACCGTCGCCGAGCAGGCCCCGCGACCCGCCGCAGCCCGGATCACCTACACCTTCGAAACCGACAACCTGCTCGTGGACCGCACGCCACCCACCATCACCGGCACCCAGGCAACCCGCGCCAACGGCAAACTGCTCGTGACGGTCACCGGCCGCGACACGCTCGCCCTGCTCGAAGGCGCCGAGTTCGTGCTGAACAACGGCGTGCGTGAAGTCGTGATGCACCCCGTGGACGGCCTGCTCGACGGCCGGGAGGAATCCTTCCGCCTCGAACTCCCCGAAGCCCGCGCCGCCGGCGCAACCTCCGTAGAGATCATCCTCTACGACCAAACCGGCAACGCCAGCTCGACCCGGGTCCAGCTCAAGTGAGCACGAGGCAAGGAGAACACCAAGCAGCGAAGGAGCTAAGTCAGATCCGGATTAAATATTCGCTGAATGCCATCCTTGATGAGAGGCACGTTGAAATTAACCAGCAGGGCGAGCGGAAGTTTGGTTAGCTTCAAGTAGGTTATTACCTGTGCCCGGTGCACAGGCAGGATCGTTTCGACGGACTTAAATTCGAGCAGCAGTCGATTCTGCAGCAGGCAATCCAAACGGAAGCCTACTTCGAGGCGACAATTCCGATATACAATCGGCACTGGCACCTCGAAGGAGCTCGCGATACCGCGGTGATGAAATTCTTCCCTTAGGCAGGCGGCATAGACGCTTTCAAGTAGCCCGGGGCCCATTTCATTGTGCAAGTGGAAGACAGCATCGACCGCTTTACGGGCCAGCTCCTCCACGTCGGCAGGTATGATCAATTTTCGATTCATGGTTGTGGTGGCCCGCGGACTCTCTCTGCCGCCTTACAACCCGACTGCCAAGTCTTAGCTGCTTCGCTACTTTGTGTTAAATAATCTTTGCCCTCACGCGCGCGGATGCGCCTTCGCGTGGATTTCCTTCAGCCGCGCTACGCTCGTGTGCGTGTAGATCTGCGTGGTCGTCAGGCTCGCGTGACCGAGCAGCTCCTGCACGGAGCGCAGGTCGGCACCGGCGTTGAGCAAATGGGTGGCGTAGGAGTGCCGCAGCTTGTGCGGCGTGATGTCCATCGGCAGGTCGGCCAGGGCGAGATATTTCTTCACCAGCTTCTGCACTTCGACCGGCGTCAGGCGCGCCTGCCGCTCTGACACCAACACCGGATCCGCCGGACCGGGACGCTGCGCGTGCGTGTCGCGAAATTTTCGGATCAGCGCCATCGCCGTGTCGCCCAGCGGACAAATCCGCTCCTTGCGGCCCTTGCCGAGCACGCGGGCGCTGCCGGTGCCAAAGTCCACGGCGCCGTAGTTCAGAGCCACGGCCTCGCTCACGCGCAGGCCGCCGCCGTAGATGACCTCCAGAACCAGCCGGTCGCGCAAGGCGCCAAATTCCGTGATCGCCCCGTTGGCTAGCAGCTTTTCCGGCCCGGCCAGCAGCGTCATCATCTGGGACTCGGTCAGGAATTTGGGCAACGGCTTCTCCAGCTTGGGCAGCGGCACCCCCGTGAACGGATTCTTCTTCAGCCGGCCCTCACGCATCCAGTAGCGGTAAAAAGTCCGCAGCCCCGACACATGGTTGTGCAACGTGCGCCGGCCAAAGCGGCGCTGCGCCTCGATAATGAAGTCGCGCACATCCCGCGCCCCCAAGTTCGCAAACGCGTCCGGCGCGCGCCCGCTCTGTTTCAGCCACGCGGCGAAATCCTCCACCGCTTGCCGGTAGTTGCGGACCGTGTAGGCGGAGTAGCGTC
Source organism: uncultured Oleiharenicola sp. (assembly GCA_966252395.1). Lineage (GTDB taxonomy): Bacteria > Verrucomicrobiota > Verrucomicrobiia > Opitutales > Opitutaceae > Lacunisphaera. The sequence goes on from CBINOW010000181.1 coordinate 2,117, forward strand.
GCTCCTTCGCGAGGAAATCGAGAAACGGCAGCAACCACTCCGCCGCGATGGCGGGCGGCAGCGCCGGTTCAGGCGCGGGACTGGACGCGGGCTTCGACATCGCGCATCACGCGGTCGCATTCCTTGCGCAGGGCCATTTCCGGATCGATACCCGCCTGCCGGCAGGCGGCGGCCAGTTCAAACAGCCGGCGACCCGCCTCGGCTTCAGTGAGTCCATTCGCGGTCCGGGCAATGCCGCCATTATCCACGATACCGTCGGCCGGCAGGAATTTCTTCTCGATCTGTTTCACCACGGCCTCCGCAAACATAAGGGCCGGTAGGCGCGGCGGCTGGTCTTTGAACACGCCGTTCTGCGCCGGGCCGTTTTTCTTCTCCGTCGCCTTGATCTGCTCCCACTTGGTGATGACCTCGCCGGCTGTGCCGAGCTTGCTGTGGTCGCCGAAGACGTGCGGGTGGCGGCGGACGAGCTTGTCGTTGATCTCGCGGGCCACGTCGTCGAAGTTGAAATCGCCGCGCTCCGACGCCAATTGCGCGTGGAAAACCACCTGGATAAGCACGTCGCCCAGCTCTTCGCGCATGTGCGGGATGTCGTTCCGGTCGATCGTGTCGAGCAGTTCGCTGCACTCGTCGATCAGGCAGCGCGCCAGGGTCTGGTGCGTCTGCTCCCGGTCCCAGGGACACCCATCCGGCGCCCGCAACCGGGCCATCGTCTGGCGAAGTTCATCAATCGGCGTCATGCCCGGAATTTGCCCACGGAATACACGGAATACACGGAAAAAACCGAAAACTTTCTGCTTTGTCTTCCGTGTATTCCGTGTGTTCCGTGGGCGGCTTCATGGACAAGCTTACGGAAATCATGGCCCACAAGCGCCGCGAAATCGCCCCGCTGGTGCGCCCGGTCTATGCCGCCGAACTGGCCGAGCTGAACCGCAAGCTCCCGCGTCCGCCCTCCTTCGCCGCCGCCCTGCGCCGGGCCGACGGCAAGCTTGCCATCATTTCCGAGATCAAGCGCCGCTCGCCTTCCGCCGGTGACATCAAGGCTGGCGCCTCCGCCCTCGCCCAAGCCCGCTCCTACCGCGCCGCCGGGGCCAGCGCCCTCTCCATCCTCACCGATACCGAGTTCTTCGGTGGCACCCTCGCCGATCTGATCGAGGTGACGGCCGACTTCAGTCAGAACCCTCCGGCCATTCCCGCGCTGCGAAAGGACTTCATGGTCCACCCTATCCAGGTGGTGCAGGCCCGCGAGGCTGGCGCGAGCGCGATCCTGATCATTGTCCGCGCGCTCAACGACGATGAGATCGCCGCCCTGCACACCGCCGCGCAGGCCGCGGGGCTTGATGCGTTGTTCGAGATCCACAACGACGCGGAACTCGATCGCGCCGTGAAACACGGAGCGAAGATCATCGGCGTGAACAACCGCGATCTCGCCATCTTCAAGACCGACATCGGTCTCTCCGAGCGGCTCATCCCGAAGTTCCCCAAGGACGTGATCGCCGTCAGCGAGAGCGGCTTCTCCACCGGCGCCGACGCCGCCCGCGCCCGCGCCTGCGGCGCCCACGCCCTGCTCGTCGGCGAGTCCCTCATGCGCGCGCCGGATCCCGCCGCGCTGATTTCCGCGTTTCAGACCGCCTGAGCATGGCCCTTACTCTTCAGCCGATGACCGCGACCGACTTCGCCGAGTGGCGTCGGCGAACGGTTCCGGATTACGCCGCGGCAAAGGTGGCCAACGGCGACTGGCAAGAAAGCACCGCGCCCGCCCAAGCCGAAGAAAGCCTCAAGCGCCTGCTGCCGGAAGGCTTGGCGTCACCCGGACATTATCTTTACCTCGTTACCGACGCGGCTGATGGCCGTGTCGTCGGCAACCTCTGGTTTGCACGGCAAGGCGACGATGCCTACCTCTACGATCTCCATATCCGTGACGAATTCCGCGGCCGAGGCCATGGTCGCGAAGCGATGCTTCTGCTTGAGACTGCGGCCACCGCACTTGGCCTGCGTCGCATCGGCCTCCATGTCTTTGGCCAAAACCGGATCGCGCGTTCGCTCTACGAGTCACTCGGGTATGAGACGACCGACCTGACCATGCGCAAGCAGCTCCCGCAACCAGTCTGACCATGCCCCTTACCCCGACAGGCACCCGCGAATTGCTCGCCAAGCTCGGGCACCAGCCGAAGCGGTTTCTCGGCCAGAATTTCCTCGTGGACGGCAACATCGTCCGCAAATCCCTCGATCTCGCGGGCATCAAGCCGGGCGACACTGTGGTCGAAGTTGGTCCCGGTCTCGGCACGCTGACCTCCGCCTTGCTCGAAGCCGGGGCCGAGGTCTGGGCGGTCGAGAAAGACCGTCAGCTGCACGCCCACCTCACCGAAACCCTCGTGCCCGCCCACCCGCGCCTGCACCTGCTCGAAGGCGACGCGATGGATCACCCGCTGGCCAACCTGCCCGCTGATCGAGTGGGAGCCTACAAGGTCGTCGCCAACCTGCCCTACGCGATCTCCACGCCGTGGATGGACGCCGTGCTATCCGGCCCGTTGCCGGAGCGCATGGTGCTGATGCTGCAGCTCGAGGCCGCCGAACGTTACGTGGCCCAGCCCGGCACCAAGCTGTTCGGCGCGATCTCCATCTTCCTGCAATCGGCGTTCGCGACCGAGCCCGGCCACCGCGTGCCGGCCGCCTGCTTCCACCCGCGGCCTGACATCGAGTCGGTGCTGCTCAATCTCGCCCGCCTCCCCGCACCGTTTATCTTCCCGGCGGAAACCAAGGCGCTCATCCGCGCCTGTTTCCAGCAACGCCGCAAGCAGCTCGGTTCGATCCTGCGTGGCAAGCTCGCCCCGGACGTCGCCGCCCGCTGGTTTGCCCGCCTCGAAGCCGCCGGCTACAGCGCCATGTCCCGCGCCGAGCAGGTGCCGGTGGCACTCTGGCGCGACTTCGCGGTCTGAGCGTCTCTTGCCAATCCGCCCGCGTGCGTTCATCCTGCCAGTTCATGTTCCGCCGCCTCCTGCTCCTCACCAGCGGTCTAGCGCTCTCGGCCCTCGGCGCCGTGGCCGCGCCGCTGATCGGGCGGATGGACGGCGAAAGCTATGTTTCTCCGACGGCCCAGTTCCGCATCCGTGCGCCGGTGCTGCCGGAATTGGGCGGCGTGATCTCCGATACCGACAGCGTCGTCACGTTCCAGGACAACTTCGGCACCCACATCAGTGTGGCCTGCTTCGCGATGGACGCCACGCAACGCTGGGAACTCGATACCCGCGGCCTGCGCGACTACCTGCTCTTTTTCTTCACCGACGTCGTGATGGCCAACTTCACGGCCCGCTTCCCCAACTCCACGATCGAGAGCGCGCGCTTTCTGCCTGACCTGCAGAGCGGGGCCCTGATCGGCTACTCACTGCTGCCGGGCGGCTCGCATTTCGAGCAGTTCAACCGCGTGCTCGACGGCCCGCCGACCGATCCGGTCGTGGCCAAGCGCGGCACGCTGGTCTTTGTGCGCGACCGGCACGTTTACGCCATCAGCACCGAGTTGGCGGAACGCGCCACGCAACGCACCACCTACAAGCAGACCCGCGAGCAGGAGGACAACCAGCTCTCCGCGCGGCTCACCGCCATCCTCGAACGCATCACCTTCACCAGCGACCGTCCGCGCACGCCCTGATCATGCCCAAGATCGCCCTCCACTCGCTCATCCTCGCCCACCTGCGCACCGAGTTGGACGCCATGACCAAGGCCGCCCTCGCCACCCATGAGGAGGCCACGCACGAGGAGAACAAGGCCGAGGACAAATACGACACCCGCGGCCTCGAGGCCTCCTACCTTGCCCACGGCCAGTCACGCGCCGCCGAGGAGGCGGCCGAGGCCGTCGCCCAGTTCCAAGCCCTGTCGCCGCGTGACTTCGGCGCCGCCGAGGCCATCGCCTTGGGCGCCTTGGTGCAGCTCGATGATGGTAGCCGTTATTTCGTAGGCCCTCGCGCCGGCGGCACCGAAATCGAAACCGACGGCACCACCGTGATGGTGATTACCCCGTCCTCCCCGCTGGGCCGCATGCTGGTCGGGCGACGGCAGGGCGAACGCATCACGCTGATGCTGGGCGGACGGCGCAGCGAGCGCACAATCACGACGGTGACCTGAGGGACGGTTTGCCCGTTGACGGCCCCGTGACACGGGCTTGTCTTGGTTTCATGGCCACCGACCAACTCCTCATCGAAAAACTCAAGGCCGGCACCGGCGCGTCCCCGAAAAAGGGCGACCTCGTGACCGTGCATTACACCGGCTGGCTGACCGACGGCAGCAAGTTCGACAGCTCCGTGGACCGCGACGAACCGTTCCAGTTCGGACTGGGTCTCGGTCAGGTCATCGGTGGCTGGGATCTCGGCGTGGCCCGTATGCAGATTGGCGACAAGGTGCGGCTCACCATCCCGCCGCATCTCGGCTACGGCCCGCGCGGCTACCCCGGCGCCATCCCGCCCAACGCCACGCTCATCTTCGAGGTCGAGCTGCTCGCCATCGGCTGAGCGCGGCCGGATCGCGCCTTGTCGTCCTCCCTGCCGGGCTCCCCGCCGCTCGCCCCCTTGCCCGGTCGCCCGGATGCGGGGGCCGTGCTGGACCGTTTCCTGGCAGCCATGGCTGCCCGCGGCATCTCGCTCTACCCTGAGCAGGAAGAGGCGGTGCTCGCGCTCTTCGACGGCCAGAACGTCATTCTCAATACGCCGACCGGCTCGGGCAAATCCCTCGTCGCCGCCGCGCTCCATTTCAAGGAACTCTGCGCCGGTCGCCAGTCCGTCTATACCTGCCCGATCAAGGCGCTGGTGAACGAAAAGTTCCTCAGCCTCTGCCGCGATTTCGGCCCGGAGAATGTCGGCATGATGACCGGCGACGCCTCGGTCAACCCGCAGGCCCCCGTCCTCTGCTGCACGGCTGAGATCCTTGCCAACATCGCGCTCGCGCGCGGCGACACCGCGCCCATCGGCGCGGTCATCATGGACGAGTTCCACTACTACTCCGATGCCGAGCGCGGCTATGCCTGGCAGGTGCCGCTGCTCACGCTGCCGCAAACGCGCTTCCTCCTGATGTCGGCGACGCTCGGCTCGACGGAATTTTTCGAAAAGGAGCTCACCCGTCTGACCGGCGCCCCTTCGCTCACGGTGCGCAGCGACCGACGCCCCGTGCCGCTCAGCTTCGACTACTCGGAGACGCCGCTGCCGGACAAGCTCAACGACCTGCTCCTGCTGAAGCGCGCGCCGATCTACCTCGTGCACTTCACCCAACGCGCTGCCTCCGAGGCCGCGCAGGCGCTGATGAGCCTGAACGTCTGCACGAAAGAGGAGAAGTCCGCCCTCGCGACCGAACTAGAGCGCGTGAAGTTCAACAGCCCCTACGGCCGCGACATGAAGCGCTGGCTGCGTCACGGCATCGGTGTCCACCACGCCGGGCTGCTCCCGAAATACCGCATCCTCGTCGAGCAGCTCGCGCAAAAGGGCCTGCTCAAACTCATCTGCGGCACCGACACGCTCGGCGTGGGCATCAATGTGCCCATTCGCACCGTCGTGTTTACGCAGCTCTGGAAATACGACGGTCAGAAAGCCGCCATCCTCAGCGTGCGCGATTTCCGCCAAGTGGCCGGCCGCGCCGGACGAGCGGGTTACGACGACCAGGGCTACGTGGTCGTCCAGGCCCCGGAGCACGTCATCGCCAAC
>CBINOW010000182.1:0-7720 GCA_966252395.1 uncultured Oleiharenicola sp.
GCTTGACGAGCACCTGCATGCCCGCGGCTACTCGGTGGACCGCCTGCATGGCGACATCACGCAGGCGCAGCGCACGCGCGTGATGGACAAATTCCGTCGTCGCGGCTTCGAGTTCCTGATCGCCACCGACGTGGCGGCGCGCGGGCTCGACGTGGATGACCTCGAGGTGGTGTTCAACTTCGACCTGCCCAACGACGCCGAGGATTACACGCACCGCATTGGCCGCACCGGTCGCGCCGGCAAGCAGGGCATGGCCTTCACCTTCGTGTCGGGCCGGGAGATCTACAAGCTGCAGGGCATGATGCACTACGCGCGGCTGAAGATCCGCCGCGAACGCGTGCCGTCGCTCGACGAGGTCGAGGAGGCCAAGGGCAACGTGTTCTTCGAGAAGCTGCGCGCGACGCTCGAGGAAAAGAAGTTCAAATCCCACGACCAGATGGTGGATCGCCTGCTGGAGATGGGTTACACCAGCACAGACATCGCCTCGGCGCTGATCCATCTGATGGGCGGCGACAATACGGAGCCGGTGAAAAAGACGGCGAAAGTGCGGGCGGAACACATCGCGGCCAACGAGGCGCCGGTGGCAGCGCCGGCGGCGCCGGTCGAGAGAGGGACGCGAGTCCCTTCGCCACCGGCTTTCGGCGCGGAGCGGAGTCCGCGCCCTGCCCAAGACAAGCCCACCGGCGACAAGTTTGCCGCCCAGAAACGCACTTACGAGCGCAAGCCGCGGACCGGTCGCGAACCTGGGTTTTCCGTCGTGTCTTTCAACGTCGGCCGCCAGCAACTGGTCACGCCGGCGGATCTCGTCGGCAAGATCGCCGGCGTCACGCGCCTGCCGGCCCATGTGGTCGGTGCGATCGATATCCACGAGGAACACACCCACGTGGACGTGGCCACCGAGCACGCCGAGTTGGTCGTGTCCAAGCTGGCCGGCATCCGCATCAAGAACGTATCGCTGAAACCCAGCATCGTGCCGCCGCCGACGGTTTGAAATGAATCTCTCGCCGGAGACGCACAGCGCCGAAGATGTCGCGAAGCTGCTGCGGCTCGAGCCGCTGGATCAGGAAGGGGGCTTCTTCCGGCGTCAGGCCGAGGCGGCGGCCCGCGGACCCGATGACCGGCGCCTGTGGTCCACGATCTATTTTCTGATCACCCCCGAGGGATTCTCCGCGCTGCACCGGCTCAAAGCGGACGAGATCTGGTGCTTCCACGCTGGCGATCCGGTTGAGTCACTGCGTTTGCACCGCGACGGCCGTGGGGCGTGGGTGCGGCTCGGATTGAATCCCGGCGCCGGCGAGCTCGCCCAGGACGTGATTGGCGCGGGCACCTGGCAGGGCACCCGGCTCGTGAGGGGCGGACGTTGGGCGCTGTTGACCTGCGTGGTAGTGCCGGAGTTTGTCTGGGGCGATTTCGAACTCGGGCAGCGGGCTGGGTTGACCGCGGATTTTCCGGAGTTCGCGGCCGGGATCGCGGCCCTCACGCGCGAGCAGCCGGTCAGCGGGCGTTTGTAGCGAACAACTTCACAAAACCGTCGCGGAGGCCGACTTGACAGAGTGGCGACTGCGCCGTATGCCCAAGGCCCGTTGCTATGGAAGCCGTGCTCGATCAACCGGTGCTCGTGCTGAACCGCCTCTGGCAGGCGGTCAATGTCATCGCGGCGCGTCGCGCCTTCGCCCTGCTGGCCCGCGAGCACGCCCAGGTCGTCCACCAGACCGAGGATAATTTCCGCACCTACTCGCTGATGGATTGGATCGACTTCTCGGCCTATAATCCGCCGGTCGAGGAGCTTGAGACGGTGCGCACGATCAACCGCAAGGTGCGCCTGCCGCGCGTCATCCTGCTCACGTTTTTCGACAAGCTGCCTTGCAAGGAGCTGAAGCTCACGCGCAACAACGTCTTCGAGCGCGACGACGACAAGTGCCAGTATTGCGGTCACGTCTTCCCGCGGGAGGAACTGAACCTCGACCACGTCATCCCGCGCCACTACGGCGGCAAGACGACCTGGGAGAACATCGTGTGCTCGTGCATCAAGTGCAATTCCCGCAAGGCCAACCGGCTCCCGCACGAGGCCCACATGCGTCTCATCCGCAAGCCCGTGCGCCCGAAGTGGCGGCCGGTCATCAGCCTCGTGCTCAACAATCACCGGCACGAGAAATGGAAGGATTTCCTCGACGTTGCGTATTGGAACGTGGAACTCGAGGAGTAGAGGGCGCCGGCGCCCAGCGGCTCTAAAATTCTGACGGATAAGCAGGTTGCATGATGCGCCCCCGGGCGGTTAGCTTCGAATCATGATCGAAACCCTTGTGATGACCATCATGGCCGAGGATCGGCCGGGACTTGTGGAACGGATCACGTCCTGCGTGGCCAACCACGGGGGCAACTGGCTGGAGAGCCGCATGTGCCATCTGGGCGGACGCTTCGCCGGCATCGCGCGGGTCGAGGTCGCGGCGGAACGCCTGACCGGCCTGAAACATGCACTGCACGGACTCGAATCCGACGGCCTGCGCATCGTCCTCGAAAGCGGAGCCGGGCCCGCCGCGGCGGAGGGCGTCGTGGCCACGCTCGAACTCGTGGGCAATGACCGCCCCGGTATTCTCCGCACGGTGACCGGCGTGCTGGCCGCGCACGGCGTGAACGTCGAGGACCTGTCATCGGAGTGCGTGAGTGCGCCGATGGGCGGAGGAGAACTTTTCCAGGCGAAGGCGCGGGTGCTCGTGCCCGCCGGGGTGAAGATTGAGGCCGTCCGGGCCGACTTGGAGAAAATCGCCACCGACCTGATGGTGGATTTGAAGCTGCGGTCGGTGGGATAAGCACCTGAGTTCGCTACCGATAGATCTGTTGTAGGGCGGGGTCTCCGACGGAGGCTTGGCAGAGATGGCGAAGCAACCCCGCCTCGATCGTGTTGTTGCTCTCGCAAAAAGGCGGGGTTCGGAGACCCCGCCCTACAACAATGCCGCTCTCACCCTTGGGCGATGGGCAGGGTCACGCGCATCGTCGTGCCGCGGGGGCCGGTGCTGCGGAGCTGCAGCGAGCCGTGGTGGTCCTTCACGATACGCAGGGCGATGGTGAGGCCGAGGCCGGTGCCGCCAGCGCGCGTGGACAGAAAGGACTCGAAGATGCGCGGCTGGACTTCGGGCGGGATGCCGCTTCCGGTGTCGGTGACGTCAATGTGCACGGACGGTCCCTCCTGGGTGCAGGTGATGCGCAACTCGCCGCCCTGGGGCATGGCGTGGAAGGCATTCAGGGCAAGATTGAGGAAGACCTGCTGGATCTGGCCCTTGTTTACGTCCACCGCGATCGGCTCGGTCGGCGCGGCGTAGTGGAGCTGGACACCGGCTTGGGCGAGCTTGGCCCGCAGGAGGTGGTTGGTGTCGCTCAGGATCTCGTCGATCGACCAGCGCGAGTGGAGGCTGGCCGGGGCACGGGCGAAGGACAGCACGCGCGTCACGAGGCCCTCGAGTTGCTCGATCTTCTCGGTGATGATCTGGAGGTCCTTGCGGCGCAGGTCGGCGGGGCCGAAGTCGGCGCCGAGCGGCCCGTGCAGGAGCTTGATCACGGTGAGCGGATTGCGGATCTCGTGAGCGATCTCGGCGGCGAGCAGGCCGAGGGTGGTGAGGGTCTCGTTCTTGCGCAGCACCTCCTCGGAATGGAACACGCGCGAGTAGAGCCGGGCGTTGTGCAGTGCCACGGTGGCGAAGTTGGCCAGCGCCGTGAAGAGGCGCTTCTCGTCGTCACTGAAGCGGTGTGGATGATCGTGAAAGACGCTGAGAATGCCGGCCGGTTTGCCCTCGAGGTTCAGGGGCGTGGCGAGCGCGCTGCACAGCGAAGGATCGCGCGGCAGGTCGGCGGCCTCGCGGTAACGCGGGCTGTCGAGCTGCTGGTATTCGGTGGCACGGCCCGTGTGGAGCGCGGAGGCGAAGAGCGCCTCGTCAAGCGGCACGGTCTGCTGCTGGAGGGAAAGGCCGGCGGCGGCGAGGTCACCGCCGGCGGACCAGGCATGGAGCTTCAGTTCGCGGCTGGAGTCATCGTAGTCGTGGAGCAGGCTGAGCCGGGCGTTGAAGAGGGCGCGGGCGCTGTCGGTGATGGTGTTGAGCAGCTCCTCGGGGGCGAGCTGGGCGACGAGCGCGTGACCGAGTTCGACGAGGGTGGTGAGCTGCGTGGAATTGGTCCGCATCCGGTCGAACTGCCAGAGCCGGTTCAGCACGCGGCCGGCCTCCTCGGCGAAGGACAGGAGGCGGTCAAGGTCAGTGGAGTTGAAGGCGCCGGGTTGGTCGGCGTCGAGGTTCACCACGCCGACCACATGGCCCTCGATGATGATGGGCGCCGCCATTTCGCAGCAGACACCGCGGCGCGCGGCGATGTAACGGGGCTCATGGCTGACGTCGGCCACGAGCAGCGGCCGGGCGTGCAAAGCGACCCAGCCGGTGATGCCCTGGCCGGGCCGCAGCGCAAACTCGCCCGTTTCCGGTGGCAGGCCCTGCTGGGCGCAGATTTCGAGGCTGGCGCTCTCGGGGGTCATCAAGGAGAGCGAACCGCTGTCCGCCGGGAAGGCCGACATGATTGCGGCGAGCACGCCTTCCTGCGCGGACACGGCATCCGTGGCCGTGACGGCCAGCGAGGCGAGCGCATGGTGCGCGGCCATGTCCTTGGTTTTTTCCAGGCTCATGCGCTTGGACGGTGAACGGGAACAGTCAGGTTGAGGAGGCTAAACTGGCTCATAAAACCGGGGTGAGGGCGCCCGGTCCAGTGCGGGAAGCGCAATATGCCATGCACAACCCGCGATCCGCAAAAATGTCAGCTCGTGGCCTCGGCCTTGCCGGGGGCGATCACGGCCCGCAGCGCGTCGCGCAGGTGGTGCAGGACGGTTTCCTCGACGGGGGTGTCGGGCTTCTGCGGCTCGATGTAGAAGGTGTCGAGGGCGATGCTACGCTCGGTGTTGATGCGGGCGAAGGTGATGTCGAAGCCGTGGTCGGAGATCGTCTTCACGAGCTGGTAGAGGAGGCCGATTTTGTCGTGGGCCTGGATCTCGACGATGATGCGCTTGAGCGAGAGCTCGTGATAAACCTCGACGGTCGGAGGGAAAGTGGCGGGAAGCTCGGAGGTGCCGGCCTTGTAACGGTTGGCGTGGGCGAGGCGGGCGGCCTGCGCGTTGATCTCGGGCAGCAGGTCCTTGTCGCTCACCAGTGCGTCGTCCACGGTCTGGGCGAAGGTCTCCATGGCCTTCTGGTTCTGCACGACACCGCGGCCGGGCTCGACGATGTGGAAGGTGTCGATCGCGATGTGGTCGGCGCGCGTGGTGATGCGGGCCGAGAGGATGCTCAGGCCGGCCACGCTGAACGCACCCGCGAGCTTGTAGAAAAGGCCGGCGCGGTCCCAGGTCACCACGTGCACGGTGGTGTAGCTGCGGTTGAGATCGTCCTTCCACTCGATGACCGGACGCAGCGGGTTGAGCGAGTCGGCGGTCGAGATGCTCTGGAGCAGCCGGTTCACCATCTGGATGTGCAACGTGATTTCCGCTTCGTCCGTCTGGATGAAATAGCGCTCGGGCAGCAGATTGAAATGGGCGGTGATCTCGTCGGTGCTGATCCCCGGGATCGTCTGTGCGATGAGGGTCTGGCGGATCATTTCCTTGCGCTCCTGGAGGCGGGTTTCGACCTGCTCGCCCAGCGCGAGACGCTCGAGGGTCGTGTCGAACAGGCGGCGGTGGAGCGAATCCTTGTAGCTGTTCCACAGGCTGGCTGAGGTGCCGTTGGCGTCGCAATACGTGTGCACGTAGAGGTAGCGCAGGAGGTCGGCGTCACCCACGTGGGAAGCAAAGGCGGCTGAGGATTGCGGATCATCCAGGTCGTGCTTCTGCCAGAAGCGTGCCATGATGAGATGATTTTTGATGACGAAATTGATCACCCGGCGGGTGTCCTTCGGCACGCCGAGGCGCTTGAGCACGGGGGCGGCAACCGCCACGCCGGCGTCGGCATGGCCCTGGATGCCCTCGCTCTTGCCGATGTCGTGCAGGAGCAGGATGAGGTAGAGCAGGCTGGGCTTGGCCGTCTGGTGCAGCACCTCGCGGTAACGCTGCGCGCGCGGATCGGCGGAGGTGAAAATCGTGTCAAGCTGCCGGATCGTGCTGAGCGTGTGGATGTCCGCCGTGTAACGGTGGTAATACTCGTGCTGGACGAGGCAGATCAGCGGCGCGAACTCCGGCACGAAGCGCCCAAGCACGCCGAGCTCGTGCATCAGAGAGAGGGAAGGGTAAACCTGCCCGACTTCCTCGAGGATGGTCTGGAAGCTGAGATTGGCGTCGGGCGACTCGATGACCTGCTGCGTGATGAGCTGGCCGGATCCGCGGATGAGCGAGGCCAGGTCGAGGTCGGGCGTGCAGCCGAGCTGCTGGCAGTGCCGGAACACCCGGATCAGGCGGACGGGGTCTTCCTGGAAGATGTTGCGGTTTTCGTAGGCGAGCTCGCTGCCGCGGATCAGGAAGCCGTCGATGCGTTTGGTGCGTTCCGTGCGGCGGGCCAGCATCAGGTTCTTGAGCGAGCCGACCAGGCCCGGCCCCGCGGAAACGCCCAGCGCCAACCGCTGTTCGACGGTGCGCGACACCCGGAAAATCGACTGCGCGTGCCGGTAGTAATCCTGCATGAAGGCCTCGACGCGTTCCAGCAGGTCGGCCTGCGGGTAACCGAGGTTGGCGGCGAGCCGCGGCTGCGTGTCGAGGTTGAGCACGTCGGTCGGGTGCTTGCTCATGTAGTGCAGCTCGTGGCGCACGCGCAGCAGGAAGTCGTAGGCGTCCTCCATCTCGCGGAGTTCGGCGGGCTGGAGGTAGTTCTGTTGGGCCAGTTCCTCCATGCGGGTGATGCCGAGGCGCACGCGCGACATCCAGAGCGTGTTCTGGTAATCGCGCAGGCCGCCGACGCCGTTCTTGATGTCGGGTTCCTGCAGGAAAACGGTGTCGCCGTGCTGGGCGCGCCGGCTCGATTGATCGGCGAGCCGGGCCACGATATAGGCCTTCGGGTCGTTCTGGAGGTAGTGCTTGCGGTAGGCGTCGGCGAAATTCTCGTAGAGCGTCGCCGTGCCCGCGAGGAAGCGGGACTCGAGCAGGGATGTCTTGGTCTTGATCTCCTTCGTGGCCTCGGCGAACACCTCGGGCAATGTGCGCGTGGAGTGGCCGATCTTCAGCTTCAGGTCCCAGAGCGGGTAGAGGATGGCGTTGGAGAGGTGCTCCTGAAACTTGGCCAGTTCCGGGGTCTTCCGGACCTCCGGGTAGAGGAACATCACGTCCACGTCGCTCAGCGGATTGAGCTCGGCCCGACCATAACCGCCCAAGGCGATCAGGCACACCGGCACCGGGGGCTCGCCGTGTTGTTTGCGCCACGCCGCGATGGCGGTGGTGAAAAGCGGCACCAGCAGGCCGTCCATGCGGTCGGCGAGCGCCTCGGCGACCTTGCGGCCGGGGACGCCGGCCTGATGCAGTTGGCGGATGCGTTCGCCCTCGGCATCGAGGTAGGCCCGGCAGGCGGCCAGCCGGGCAGGGGCCGGGGTCTCGGCGGTGAAGACCGGCTGGTGGCGGACGGAAGCGCTGGAAGGGACGGACATGGGCGGCCGTTACATGAGCAGTGCAAATCCTTCGGGGGAAGCTGGAAATATTTCCGAGGGACAGCGGAATATTTTAAGATTTCTAGTTGACGGACGAAAATCGGGACGAATACTCCGCCTCTCTCTA
>CBINOW010000183.1:0-7706 GCA_966252395.1 uncultured Oleiharenicola sp.
GATCCGGGTGGCGCGGCGGGCGGGCAGGTAGCTCGCCAAGAGCGCGACGAGCACGAGCAGCGTCGTGGTGACGGACAGGGTGAGGTAGTCGAGGGAGACCTTGTTCTCACCGCCGAAGACCGCGCCCATGACCAGGTTGGCGCCGATCGAGCCGAGCAAACCGAGGCCGGCGCCGATCAGGGCGAGGCGGAAGCCCATACCCATGATGAGGGAGAGGATGTCGCGCAGCGACGCGCCGAGCGCCAGGCGCACACCGATCTCCTGCGTGCGCTGCATGACGAGGCGGGCGATCACGCCGTAGAGGCCCATCGCGGCGAGGAACAGACCGAGTGCGCTGAAACCCGCGAAAATGCCCGTGATGAGCTCCATGCCGCGGGTGCCGATCTTGGCCAGCTCCTCCATGGTGTTGAGCATCTGCACGGGGATGGTCGGATCGAGTTCGTTGATGGTGCGGCGCAGCGGCTCGGTCATGGCGGGCTGCGAGGAGCGCACCATGACGGTGACGTAGTTCCACGTATCCTGGGTGAGCGGCTTGAAGACCTGGAACTTGGTGGCAACGGGTCCGGGATTGCCGGCCATGCCGACGTCGGAGAACACACCGACAATCTCGGCGGCGGGCACGCCATCCGTTCCGACGGTGCGCAGGCGCTGACCGAGCGGGCTTTCGCCGGGGAAGAGCGCCTTGGCCAGCGACTCGTTGATCATCACCACCGGTGGCGAGGTGAGGGTGTCGGTGGCCGCAAAACCGCGGCCGGCGACGAGGCGGATGCCGAGCGTGTCGAGGTAGGTGGGCGTGGTGGCGTTGAAGAAGGCCAGCGGTTCCTTGCCGGGCGCGACCGGCTCGCGGCCCTCCACGATGAGGCTGCGGGTGGTGAGGAACTGGAAGAGTGGGGCGGTCCAGCCGATGGCGACATTTTCCACGCCGGGCAGGGCGCGGAGGCGTTCGTCGAGCCGGGTGTAGAAGGCGTAGGTCTGCTCCGGACCGGCGTAGCGGGTCGCCGGCAGGTTGAGAATGCACTGGGTGACACCGGACACGTTCCAACCCGGATCGCGAGCGAGCAGCTGCTTCATGCCGCGCACGAAGAACCCCGTGCAGCTGAGCTGCACGAGGACGGCGGCGAACTGGAGCACGATGAGGGCGTTGCGGAAACGGTGCTGTGAACGGTCGCCGGTGGAGCCGCGCGCGCCGCTCTTGAGCGTGTCGTTGACGTTCACGCGGGAGGAAAGCCAGGCGGGGGCGAGGCCGAAGACCAGTCCGGTCACGAGCGACAGGCCGAAGGCGAACACCATCACGCGCCAGTCCACACTGAGATCGAAGCTGATGGGCAGGCTGGCGGCCATGCTGCGGGCGATCCACGCGTTGCCCCAGACGGCGACGAGAACGCCGAGCACGCCGCCGGTGACCGCGAGCAGGACGCTCTCGATGAGCAAGGGGCGGAGCAGATGCGAGCGACCCGCGCCCAAGGCCGCGCGAATGGCAAATTCACGGTGCCGCGAGACGGCGCGTGCGAGCTGCAGGCTGGCGAGGTTGGCGCAAACGATGAGCAGCACGATACCGGAAAGGCAGAGCAGCAGGACGGTGCCGGCACCGGTGCCGGCGGGCACGGTGGTGGACTGGAGGGAGACCGCGCGCAGGCCGTCGTCGCTTTGCGCCCGCGGGCGGGTGGGCGCGAGGTTGACGGCGATGGTGGCAAGCCGGCTGTTGAGTTGCTCCGGAGTCAGCTTGCCGTCGTGCCGGCCGATGATCTGGAGCGAGGTGTCGTCGTGGGCGGTCTTCTCCGGCTCGGTCAGGCCCAGCGGGCGAAAGGCGTCGCCCGGGCCCCACAGGAAGAGGTTGGCGAACTCCTCGGGCATCACGCCAACGATGGTGACGGGCAGGCCATCAACCGACACCGTGCGGCCGACGACGGAGGGATCGCCGCCGAATTTGGACAGCCACGCCGCATGGCTGATGATCATGACCTGGTTGCCGGCGTGATCCTCCTCCGCGGTGAACACGCGACCGAGCTGCGGCTGAACCCCGAGGACGCTGAAGAAATCGCCGGAGACGCGCAGGCCGTTGAGGTTCTCCGGGCTGCGGCCGGGCTGGGTCAAGGTATAGCCCCACTGGCGGAAGGTGACGAGTTTGACGAAG
This sequence comes from uncultured Oleiharenicola sp., assembly GCA_966252395.1. GTDB lineage: Bacteria > Verrucomicrobiota > Verrucomicrobiia > Opitutales > Opitutaceae > Lacunisphaera. The sequence goes on from CBINOW010000183.1 coordinate 2,135, forward strand.
TCCGCGCTCTCCCGCTGCAGGTTGAGAAACGAAGCGGCGCTGTGGTCGGCGTTGGGGTTTTGCGGGGACGTGCGGTAGACGCGCACGAGCTGCTCCTTCTGCGGGAAGGGCAGCGGGCGAAGGATGAGGTAGTTCATCAGGCTGAACATCGAGGTGTTCAGGCCGATGCCGAGGGCCAGCGTGGCGACGGCGACGAGGGTGTAGCCGGGGGACTTGAAGAGCTGGCGGAAGGCGAAACGGAGGTCGTTCATGAAATGAGGGAAGTATTAAGTATCAGGATCGGCAGAGGCGGGTGGTGTTTCCTGTTACTCGATCCTTGGAACTTGTTACTTATTCGGTCCGCAGCGCGACCATCGGGTCAACGCGGGTGGCGCGGCGGGCGGGGATCAATGTAGCGACGAGCGAGACGACGCTCAACACGGCGAAGACCGAGAGGAAGGTGGCCGGATCGTGCGGTTTGACCTGAAACAGGAAGTTCTGGATGCCGGCCGTGGCCGCGAAGGCGCCGGCGAGCGCGAGGCCGAGCCCGAGCACGAGACCGATGCCGAGCTGGACGAGTCCCTGCCGGAGAACCATCGCGAGTATGGTGCGGTTTTCGGCGCCCAAGGCCATGCGGATGCCGAATTCCTGCGTGCGCTGGTTCACCGAGAACGATGTCACACCGTAGAGACCGACGGCGGCGAGGATGAGCGCGACCACACCGAAGATCGTGAACATCGTCGCGATGATGCGGTTCTGGCCGAGGGTTTCGTTGAGCAGGCGCTGCGGCGTGCCGGCGAAATAGAGCGGCAGATTCTGGTCTACGGCCTGCAGTTCCCGGCGGGTGAGCGCGGCGGCGGTGTCGCCCGACTGGTTGCCGCGCGGGCGCACAACGACGGTGGCGAACTGCGGCGCGGGCAGCGTGGCCGGCACGGGGCCAAAGACGTTCGCATAGAGCGGCACGTAAAAACCTTCCTCGCCGAGCTGGGCGTTGTTGTTGAACGGAGCCGTCATGCGCAGCTCGGGTGCGACGCCGACGATGGTCCGCCACGGGCCGTAGAGGTTGTTCGCGCCGACCGTGCGGAAACGGCGGCCCAGCGGGCTCTCACCGTTGAAGAATTTTTGGACAAACGCGGTGTTCACGATGGCGACCGGCAGTTTCAGGTCGTCGTCCTCAACGGTGAAATCGCGGCCTTCGACCAGCGATCGGCCGACCGCGGTGAAGAAGCCCTCGGAGACGTTCTCGAAGTTGGCCTGCGGCCGGTCGGTCTCCTTGGCGTAGGTGCGGCCCTCGATCTCGATGGCGCCGTTGCCGGAGAAAGTCATGCGGAAGCGCGAGCTGATGGCGGCCGCGCCGATCTCGGGATTGGCGCGGAGCTGGCGGAGCAGGCGGTCGAAAAACTGGCGCTTCGCCTGCGGCGTGGGATAATCCGCTTCGAAAAGGCCGAGCCGCGCGGAATAGACCGAACCGGTGTCGTAACCGTAGTCGATCGCCTGCTGGCGCAGGATGGATTTCAACTGCAGCAGCGAACCGACCAGCAGGATGCTCGTGACGAGGATCTGGAGCACCACGAGACCGCGCGTGAGCACGGTGGTGAGGCGGCCGGTGTTACCGCGGCCGGACTCCTTGAGCACGTCGGCCGCGCTCGCCCGGGAGGCCAGCCAGGCCGGGATGAGGCCCGAGCCAATGGCCGCAAGCATCGTGGCGCCGACGGTGAAGCCGAGCACCCGGCCGTCGATGGTGAACGCGATCCAATAGGGCAGCGGAAAGGGCAGGGCGGCGGTGGCCTCCGTCAGCAGCTGCACGCTCCAGAACGAGGCGCCAACCCCGAGCGCGGCGCCGAGGATGGCCAGGAGCAGGCTCTCGGTGAGCATCTGGCGGATGAGGCGGACGCGCGTGGCGCCGAGCGAGGAGCGGATCGCGAGTTCCTTGGCGCGGAGCGTGGCGCGCGCGAACTGCATGTTCATCACGTTCACGCAGGCGATGAGCAGCACGCCGACGCAGAAGCCGAGCATCGTGAACATGAGGCCGCGGATCTGCGGGCCGGTGAAGTTGTTGATGAGCGGCTGCACGCGCGCGGCAGAGACGTCCTTGTTGGTGTCGGGATTCGCCCGGGCGAGGTTGGCGGCGATGCCCGTGAACTCGGCCATGGCCTGATCCACCGTCACGCCGGGCCGGAGCCGGCCGAGGATCGCAATGTTGTTCGCGGCCTGGTCGTTGCGGGGGCGGACCGGAAACTCGTTGTAGAGCGGCAGCCAGATCTGCTCGTTCACCGGAAAGTTGAAGCGCGGCGGCATGACACCGATGATGGTGGCGCTGCGGCCGTTGATGCGGACGGACTCGCCGACGATGTCGGGATTGCGGCCGTAGTCGCGCTCCCACAGCGCATAACTGATGAGCGCGACGCGTTCCGCGCCGGGCTGGTTGTCGGCGGCGGTGAAGTTGCGGCCCATGGTCGGCTCGACACCGAGGATGGGGAAGAATTGCTCGGTCACATAGGCGCCTGTGTAGCGCTGAGGCGTGCCGCGGTAGGTGACGTTAACCGTGGAGCCGTTCATGTAGCCGGCCATCGCCGAGAAGGACGACTGCGCAGCGCGCATGTCCTCGTAATCCATGGCGGTGACGCGGCCGTTGAAGTTGTTGGCGTTGGGCTGCGCGGGGTCCACCAGCTGGACGTCCATGAGCTGATGGCTGTCGGGAAACGAGAAGCCGCGGAGCACGGTGGCGTTGACCACGGTGAACTGGGTGGTGACGGCGCAGATGCCGAGGGCCAGCACGAGGACGGCGAGGGCGCAGAAGGATTTCTCCTTGATGAGCACGCGCAAGCCGATGCGCAGGTCCTGCAGGAAAGTCTCAACGATCATTCGTGGGGAGGAGTTGGGGGACCAAAAGCCAGAGGCGCACCACGGTGTGCGGCCAGGTGGAGCGCGCCGGTTCGGTGCTGCTTTGCGCCGGGTCAGCCGCGGCCGCCACCTGCACGACGGGATCGGCGCAGGCCGCCGGCGTGACGCTGTTCAGGAAAAAACAGCCGACGCAAAACGCCGCCACGGCGAGCGACAGCAGGCTGCCGCGGATGAGCGGGTGGAGGGCGAGCCAGCGATATTCTGAGCCGGACATGGCGGATCAGGTCGCGAGGACGACGAGCGAGACCAGATAGGTCATGACGGCCGCCAAGGCTACGCCGAGGGTCAGGCAGACGGTCGTGTGGACGCGATAAAACAGGGTGTGCGAGGCCAGCAGCATGCCCATGGAATTGCATCGGGCATGCCAAGTATTGCGGCTGTTGCTAATAGCTTATCAACAGCAAGTAAGCGAATGGCGCGACTGATCTAACGGCGACCGCCGCCCTGAAAATGAAATCCCACTGTCCCGATAGTGGGATGGCTTCGCCCGACGATCAGCCCTTCTTATCGGCCGGATTTTCGACCGCCCAAACCACGAGCCAGCCGCTCTCCTTGTCCACATAGACCAACGTGGAAGCGCTGGCATCGCCGGCTTCGACAAACTCGGCGCGGGCCTCGAGCGGTGCCGCAATGACCGGCTCTGGGCTCTTGGGCAGCAGCACCAAGGCAAGCGCGGCGGCCGCCGCGAGCGGGGCGCCAAACCAGATCACGGGCGCGAGCGGGTGCTTCTTTTCGCGCTTCACCGGGGCGGCCAGACGACTTTGCAGGTTGCGCCAAGCTTCGTCGGCGTCGGGCACCGGCACGTTGCGCAGGGCGGCCTGGTAGTAATCAAGCGTGGCTGCGAGGGCCGCTTGCCGTTGGCGACAGGCCGGACAGGCCGCAACATGGTCCGAGAGGGCGGCGAGCTGAGACTTGCTCAGGGCGCCGTCCCGTTCGGCCAGAATCAGAGATTCGCTGTCGCGGCAGTTCATGGAAGGAGATTCAAGGGCGGCGGCCCGGAGTTTCAACGGCGATAATCGCGGTCGCGCCGGTTGTCGTAGCCGTAGCGGCGGTCGTCCCGGTCGCGGCGGTCATAGGCGATCCACACGCGGTCGGTGCGGATCTCATAGTGGCCTTCGACGTAGTAGCGGTGCGTGCGACCGTGGCGGCGCTCGGACACCCAATAGCCGGGCACCCAGGTGCGCACCTCGACGCGCTTCCAGTAACCGTCGTCGCAGCGGTCGTTGTCGTAGCTGCGGTAGTTGTGGTTGGCGACAACCACGCGGGTGTCGTGGTCGTTGGCATCGGCGATGACGGCACCGAGGATGATGCCGCCGATTAGACCGCCCACGAGGGCGGCTTCTTTGTCACCCGCCACGGCGGGCTTGGGGGTGAACGCGAACGCGGTGGCGGCGAGGGCGAGAGCAGTGGCTTTGAAGTTCATGGTAGTGGTCTCCAAGGGTTGAAGTTGCGCTTCTGTCCTTGGGACGCACCACGCCGTGCGTTTATTCAGAAAATGATTCGTCTGCTCGATAGACGTTGCCTGATAGGGATTAGCGAAGCTCGAAACGTGAGCTGCCGGGGCAAACTCGGTCCAATTTCACGATACCAGAAAATACGCTATCGATCCTGATCATGCGGCGCGGTTCATTGCCTCGACCGTTGCTGGAGTGCCCCATCAGTCTGGAACAGGCAATTAATTCACCGAGATTCTATTCCTCTAAGATGTTTCAGATGTTTCCCATTTCTTTTCCGTATATACCTCAAAATATAAATTGCAGAAGGTGGGACAAGCAGGCCGCAAAAAAGCAAAAGCCAATCGGCGCGGGTATTAGGCTCCTTTTCCTTTTTCTTGAAATATCGTAGCGCCGCGACCCAACCCAGAACGATGCAGCAAGCGAACAGAAGGTTCACCCAATCGAGGACCTCTATCGCTATCGTCAACAAATCCTCATTCATCATAACTTCTCCACCGAGGAATCCCGTAAGCATGATGATGAGGCCCAAAATTATAACTGAGGTGGTGAGACCGAACACGAAAGACTCGAAGCTCGTTTTCATCAGTTGCTAGAGGGGGAGGTTCGGGCATTCAGTCCGAGCTGAGGAGATAACACGAGATCAGCGCTCCACTCTCGGAATCGCGCTGATCAAGGTCTTCGTGTAGGAATGCTGCGGACGCTCGATCACATCGGTGGCGGTGCCGATCTCGACGATCTTGCCCTGATACATGACAGCGATGCGGTCGGAGATGTGTTTCACGACGGAGAGGTCGTGCGCGATGAAGATCATCGTGAGGTTCATCTCGCGAACAAGGCGCGCGAGGAGGTTCAGGATCTGCGCCTGAATGGACACGTCCAAGGCCGAGACCGGCTCGTCGGCGATGATGACCTGCGGTTCGAGGGCGAGCGCGCGCGCGATGGCGATGCGCTGGCGTTGTCCGCCGGAGAATTCGTGCGGGTATTTCCCGGCGAAGCGCGGGGCGAGGCCGACCTGCTCCATGAGCCGGTTGACGCGGGCGGGAATCTCGGCGGCGGGCACCACGCCGTGCACTTTCAGCGGTTCGGCCAACGTGGCGAAGACGGTGAGGCGCGGGTTGAGCGAGGCGAAGGGGTCCTGGAAAACCATCTGCAGGTGACGGCGCGCCGTCTTCACCTCGGCGGTCGTGCCGTCGGTGAGGTTCTTGCCAGCCAGCACCACGGTGCCGGCCGTG